>NZ_JANEWJ010000005.1:0-188020 GCF_028069755.1 Citrobacter sp. Igbk 16
TTTGCCTGGCGGCTGTAGCGCGGTGGTCCCACCTGACCCCATGCCGAACTCAGAAGTGAAACGCCGTAGCGCCGATGGTAGTGTGGGGTCTCCCCATGCGAGAGTAGGGAACTGCCAGGCATCAAATTTAGTGTGCTGATATGGCTCAGTTGGTAGAGCGCACCCTTGGTAAGGGTGAGGTCCCCAGTTCGACTCTGGGTATCAGCACCAGTTTTTAGGTTAAAGTTCGGCACGTAGAAAAGAATTTGTCTGGCGGCTGTAGCGCGGTGGTCCCACCTGACCCCATGCCGAACTCAGAAGTGAAACGCCGTAGCGCCGATGGTAGTGTGGGGTCTCCCCATGCGAGAGTAGGGAACTGCCAGACATCAAATAAAAGCGAAAGGCCCAGTCGAAAGACTGGGCCTTTTTGCGTTTTAACGTATCAGGAAAAAGGCCGGATGTGCGTTAATGCTTTATCCAGCCTACGAGGTTGGCATTGCTGTCGGCCTGATATGTGCAGGCAATCGTGGCGTTAATGTATAACCTGCGACAAAAAAGCACGAGTTCGTTCGGATTTAGGGTGGGCAAAAAATTCATCTGGAGGCGCCTGTTCGACAATCTCACCAAGATCCATAAAGATCACCCGATCCGCTACCGTGCGGGCGAACCCCATTTCATGTGTTACACACAGCATTGTCATTCCCGATTGCGCCAGGCCAATCATCGTATCCAGCACTTCCTTTACCATTTCGGGATCTAACGCTGACGTAGGTTCGTCAAACAGCATGATTTTGGGTTTCATGCACAGTGAGCGCGCAATAGCGACACGCTGTTGCTGACCACCGGAAATTTGCCCGGGATACTTATGTGCATGTTCAGCAATGCGGACCCGCTCAAGGTAGTGCATTGCCAGCACTTCGGCTTCTTTCTTCGGCATCTTTTGCACCCAAATAGGGGCCAGTGTGCAGTTTTGCAGAACCGTTAAATGAGGGAAGAGATTAAAGTGCTGGAAGACCATGCCAACTTCCTGTCTGACACGTTCGATATTGCGGATATCTTCGTTGAGCTCGATTCCATCCACGACAATACGCCCTTGCTGATGTTCTTCCAGATGGTTAATACAGCGGATAGTCGTCGATTTTCCGGAACCTGAAGGTCCGCACAATACGATACGCTCTCCCTGTTTTACCTGCAGGTTGATATTCTTCAGGACATGAAACTGCCCATACCATTTGTTGACGTTTTCCAGCGTAATCATCGCGTCAGTGGACGGCATTACTATTTGGCTCATAAATTCCTCAGTGCGGTGTACGCCCGGTGTTAAAACGTTTTTCCAGATGCTGGCTATAGCGCGACATGCTGAAACAGAAAACCCAGTAAATCAGTGCAGCGAAAACGTATCCTTCTGTCGACATCCCCAGCCAGGCCGGATCGACAGTTGCTTGCTGGACGCTGCTAAAGAGATCGAACAGGCCGATGATGATGACCAGACTGGTATCCTTGAATAGCGCAATGATGGTATTGACCAAACCGGGAATGACCAGTTTCAGTGCCTGTGGAAGGATCACCAACCCCTGCGTTTTCCAGTACCCGAGTGCCAGTGATTCAGCCGCTTCATACTGACCTTTTGGTAAGGCCTGTAATCCCCCGCGTACCACTTCAGCAACATAGGCTGACTGGAAAAGAATGACGCCAACCAGTGCCCGAATAAGTTTGTCGATAGTTGTACCCTCCGACATAAATAGCGGGAGCATGACTGAGGACATAAACAGGACGGTTATAAGCGGTACACCACGCCAGAACTCAATGAAAATGACCGATAAAACACGTACGATCGGCATATGAGAACGGCGGCCTAACGCCAGTAAAATTCCCCATGGAAGCGCGCCCGCGATACCCACGGAGGCGATAATCAGAGTCAGTGTTAATCCCCCCCACTGCCGGGTTTCTACTCGCTCAATCCCGAGAAAACCACCGTACATCAACCACCAGACGGTAAGGGGATACACCACCGCCCAGATGGCGATATAGCGGCCACGATGGGGGATGGTTTTCAAGAACATCGGGATGATGGAAAGCAGACCAATAATCAGGGCCAGATTGACGCGCCAGCGTTGATCGTGTGGATACAGTCCATACATGAATTGCCCGAAGCGCTCATGGATGAACACCCAACAAGCCCCTGCTTTGGTACAGTCGGCCCGGGTAGAACCGACCCAGTTGGCCTGCAGGAATGCCCAGTTCAACAGCGGGGGAAGGAACGACCAAATAAGCCACACGCATAGCAATGTGAGCAGGCTGTTTGACCAACTAGAGAACAGGTTTTTACGTACCCAAAATAGAATGCGACTTGCCTGGTTACTGCTCGGGCGTGCGGGGCGAGACAGCAGTGCTTTTGTCATCATGGCTCCTTAGCGCTCAATCAGTGCGATGCGGCGGTTATAAATATTCATCAACAGAGAAATACTCAGACTGATGATCAAGTAAACCGACATGGTGATGGCGATAGTTTCGATGGCCTGCCCTGTTTGATTGAGCACGGTTCCGGCAAACAATGACACCATATCCGGGTAGCCAATGGCGGCTGCGAGAGAGGAGTTCTTGACGATATTCAGATACTGACTCGTCAGTGGGGGAATAATGACACGCAACGCCTGTGGGATGATGACCTGCCGCAGGGTTACCCGGTTTGGTAGGCCCAGAGAACGTGCCGCTTCATGCTGCCCATAAGGGACTGCCTGAATCCCCGCCCGGATAATTTCAGCAATAAATGCAGAGGTGTATACAGAAAGTGCCAGTGTCAGGGCAGCCAATTCTGGAATAAGCACCATACCGCCACGGAAGTTAAACCCACGCAGTTCAGGGATATCCCAATGCAACGCCGCGCCGAAAATCCAATGTGAAATCATCGGTAGAAACGCTATTAGCGCCAGGGCTGTTGGCCATGTTCGGCGTAACTGGCCTGTTTTGATCTGGTGCATTTTGTTGAAGCGAAATAACCCAATGGTGATGATGACGGCAATCACTATTGCGGCACTGAAAGTAATCAGACCTTCTCCCATCTGTGGCGCCGGAATGTAGAGCCCACGATTGCTCAGAAAGACCAGATCCAAGGCACTAACAGCCTGCCGTGGTCCGGGCAAATTCCGTAATACGGCAAAATACCAAAAGAAGATCTGCAGCAATGGCGGGATATTGCGGAACGTTTCGATATAAATTGTAGAGAGCTTTCGTAGCAACCAGTTATCCGACAGCCGTGCTAGTCCGAGAAAAAAGCCGAGAAATGAAGCGAAAACAATGCACAATGCGGAGACTAACAGTGTATTAAGCAGACCGACGATAAAAACGCGGCCATATGTATCGCCTTGCTCGTAATCAATCAGATGCTGGACGATACCAAATCCGGCACTGCGTTCGAGAAAAGAAAATCCCGAGGTAATACCGCGACTGCTCAGGTTATTAATGGTGTTATGAATGAGATAGACCACAATGCTAACGACTGCAATAACAGCGAGTATTTGAAATAACCAGGCGCGGACCGCAGGGTTAGAAAAGGATAACGATCCTTTTACGTTTGAGCGGCGATGGGACATAAGAAAACCTCGGTAACTATGACTCTGGGCTGAGCGCCGCAGTTGCGGCGCTCGTTGCATCACTGCGCATTAGCGCACGGGTGGTGCATACTGAATGCCACCGTTATTCCAGAGGTTGTTCTGTCCACGCTTGATCTTCAGCGGGCTTTCCGATCCAACGTTACGTTCAAAGATCTCCGAGTAGTTACCTACCTGCTTGATAATGTTGTAAGCCCATTTGTTATCAAGTTTCAGATCCTTGCCATAGTCCCCCTCTTTACCTAACAGGTGCGCCATATCCGGTGTTGCAGGATTTGCCGCTTTTTCGTCAACATTTTTCGAGTTAACGCCCATCTCTTCAGCGTTCAGCATAGCGAACAACGTCCAGCGAACAATCGAGAACCACTCGTCGTCACCACGACGCACGACTGGCCCCAGTGGTTCTTTAGAAATAACTTCTGGCAGTACAATCCATTCTGCGGGGTTGCTCAGTTTGATCCGCAGGGCGTACAACTGAGACTGGTCGGAAGCAAGCGTATCGCAGCGCCCTGATTCCAGCGCTTTAGCGGACTCATCAGAACGGTCAAAGGTGACAGGGGTATACTTCATGTTGTTGGCTTTAAAGTAGTCGGCCACATTCAATTCAGTATCTGTTCCTGCCTGAATACAAACCGTAGCGCCATCCAGTTCTTTAGCGCTCTTCAGACCCGCTTTATTATGGGTGAGAAAACCAATGCCGTCGTAATAGGTTACGCCGGTGAAAGACATGCCCATCCCCGCATCGCGAGAGGAAGTCCATGTGGTATTACGGGAAAGCATGTCGACCTCACCAGACTGTAACGCGGTGAAGCGTTCTTTGGCGGTGAGTGGGGTATATTTTACTTTGCTGTCATCACCAAATACGGCAGCGGCAACCCCGCGACATACATCGACATCAATACCAGAGAATTTACCGCTTGCATCGGCGTAAGAAAAACCAGGCAGGCCATCACTGATACCACATTGCACAAAACCTTTTTTCTTTACGGCATCGAGAGTTGCGCCGGCATGTGCCTGATTTGCAACCGCAAGCAGCACGCCGGCCGCAGCCAGGCTGGCTATTATCATCTTTTTCATAGAGCATCCTGTGTGGAGGAATTATTGTTATGGAAACGTTCTACAAACGTCTTTTACCTGTCTGTGGCTTTGGCCATACTCTTCTAAGCAAAGGTAGTGCCAGGTTTTTGCGCACGATTATTCGACGCAATATGCAGAGTGTAGACAGGAAAAAATAAATGCAGCGCCCTGAAGTGGTGCAAAATTGAAACGTAAGCCACATTTCAGCGCAAAATATTTAATTTTCAGACAGGACGCAAGATAACAATTTCGGGCGTGAATATCTGTAGCGTGAGAATAATGAAAGGGATGTGCGTTATAACGAAGAATAGAGAAAATGCTAATTTGAGGTCATGGATATGTGAAGAGAATCTATAATAATTTTATTTTATGAATGATGCCTCGAACCAACGTTTTGTCTTATATAAAAATTTAATCATTATTGCTAAAAGCGCGGCAACAGCCGCGCTTTTATGATTATTTATTTCGTCAAGGCAACTATCCCAAGCGTCAAGCCGGCAACAGCGGCAGCACCACCGGCTATCGCTCCTGCAGTTTCCCAGTTATCCTGTGTGGTGCCTTTCATACAGGTGTTGGTGTGAACCAGACGCCCTTGATCGTCATAGACAGGCACGCAAGGGGAATCGTGTGCACAGCCAGCCAGTAATGCGGTAAGCAGTGCAACGGGTATTAATCTTTTCATGGTGTTACCTCAAAAATAAGCGTTTCGCTAATTGAGCAAAGGTAAACGCTCAGCCATCTGCGAACTCGACCGCTATTTTACCACTGCTTAAAAAAAGACTGACATGAGGAATAATCTCAATTCATGTGGATTGTAAAAATAATGGATAAAATGGACGGGCCTGAAAGTTCTTTCTGCAATGTTCCAGCGGAATTAAATGTCTATCTTATTAATAAGTAAAGAACTCATCATCATGTAAAAAGGCGTCCATGGACGCCTTTATTTTACAAATTATTCGTGGTGCCGGCTAAAACGCCGTTTAACGACAACGAAGAAGACGGGAACGAAGAAGATCGCTAACAATGTTGCCGTGAGCATCCCCCCCATAACACCGGTACCAACAGCATTCTGCGCACCGCTACCTGCACCATGGCTGATAACCAGAGGCATAACCCCGAGGATAAATGCCAGGGATGTCATCAGGATAGGGCGAAGACGCATGCGGGAAGCCTCAAGAGTGGCTTCGATCAACCCTTTACCTTCTTTGTCCATCAGGTCCTTGGCAAATTCGACGATCAGGATGGCGTTTTTGGCAGAAAGTCCAATAGTCGTTAGCAGGCCTACCTGGAAGTACACGTCGTTATTCATCCCGCGAAGTGACGCTGCCAGCAATGCTCCAACAACACCGAGCGGTACAACAAGCATGACAGAGAATGGAATCGACCAGCTCTCATACAATGCCGCAAGGCAAAGGAAGACGACGATCAGCGAGATGGCATACAGCGCCGGAGCCTGGTTACCTGACAGTCGTTCCTGATAGGACATTCCCGTCCAGTCATGACCGATACCATTTGGTAGTTTTTCCGCAAGGCTTTCCATCAAGGCCATTGCCTCACCGGTACTCCTGCCTGGCGCAGCTTCTCCCAGCAACTCCATTGATGGCATACCATTGTAGCGTTCCAGTCGTGGCGAGCCGTAAATCCAATGTGCTGAACTGAATGTAGAAAATGGCACCATTTCGCCATTGGCGCTGCGGACATACAGATTATTGATGTCCTCCGGCAACATACGGAATTTAGCATCTGCCTGGACATATACTTTTTTCACGCGGCCACGGTCAATGAAGTCATTGACGTAATAGCCACCCAATGCGGCAGAGATGGTTTCGTTGATATCAGATAATGAAACACCCAGTGCTTGTGCTTTTTCCTGATCGACATCCAGCTTGAATTGCGCGGTATCCTCAAGACCGTTAGGGCGTACGCGCACCAGCAGGTCAGGGTGTTTTGCCACCATGCCCAGCAGCTGGTTACGTGCTTGGGTTAGTGCGGCATGTCCCAGCCCGCCCTGGTCAATCAGTTCAAAGTCAAAACCGGTTGCCGTACCCAGCTCAACAATGGCTGGCATGTTGAACGGGAACACTAAACCATCGCGAATCTGACTAAATGCCCGGGTTGCGCGGGCAATAACGGATTCAACGTTATTTTCGCTACCGCTACGTTCTTCCCAGGGTTTGAGGCTGACGAACGCCATCCCTGAGTTTTGTCCCTGACCGCTGAAGCTAAAGCCGTTAACCGTAAAGACGCTCTCGACATTCGCTTTTTCATTGTTCAGGTAGTAGTGAGTGACCTGATCCAGCACTTTCTGAGTGCGTTCTTGAGTTGCACCTGCCGGGAGTTGAATCATTGTCAGGAATACGCCCTGATCTTCCTCTGGCAAGAAAGAGGTTGGAAGGCGCATGAAGAGTACAGCCATCCCAATCACAATGACCAGATACACCACCAGGTAACGCCCCGTTTTGCGAATGATTCCGCTGACGCTATTGGTGTAATGGTTGACGCTGTGGTCAAATTTGGCGTTAAACCATCCAAAGAAGCCGCTTTTTTTCTCGTGATGATCGGCAGAGACTGGCTTCAGTAATGTTGCACACAGTGCCGGTGTCAGAATCAATGCGACCAGCACGGAAAGCGCCATTGCAGAAACAATAGTGATTGAGAACTGTCGGTAAATTGCCCCAGTGGAACCGCCAAAGAAGGCCATTGGGATGAATACCGCAGAGAGCACCATGGCGATACCGACCAGGGCTCCCTGAATTTGTGACATGGATTTTTCTGTCGCCTCTTTCGGCGGTAGATTATCTTCCATCATCACACGTTCTACGTTTTCCACCACGACTATCGCGTCATCAACCAACAAGCCGATGGCGAGCACCATCCCGAACATTGTTAGGGTATTTATCGAGTAGCCAAACGCGGCAAGGACGGCAAATGTTCCCAATAATACGACGGGGACCGCGATGGTCGGAATGAGCGTTGCCCGGATGTTTTGCAGGAACAAATACATGACCAGGAAGACCAGCACGATCGCTTCAAAAAGCGTTTTTACGACTTCGTGAATAGAGATCGTAACAAACGGCGTCGTGTCGTACGGATAGACGACCTTCATTCCCTGCGGGAAGAAAGGTTGCAGTTCTGCCAGTTTTGCTTTGATGGCGTTAGCGGTATCCAGTGCGTTTGCGCCGGTGGCCAGTTTAATACCGAGACCGGATGCAGGCTTACCGTTAATGCGAGCAACAACATTATAGTTTTCACCGCCCAGCTCAATACGCGCGACATCTTTCAGATGAACAACAGAGCCATCACTGTTCACACGTAAGGTGACTTTGCCGAACTCTTCTGGATCTTTCAGGCGTGTTTGCGCAATGATCGAGGCATTAAGCTGCTGATTAGGCAATGCCGGGGTACCACCTAACTGACCTGCGGCTATCTGATCGTTCTGTACTTTTAACTGATTAATGACATCGACTGGTGTGAGTTTGTACTTGTTCAGCAAGTTTGCATCCAGCCAGATGCGCATGGCGTACTGAGCACCAAACAGCTGCACGTCGCCAACGCCGTTCAGACGACTGATGGTGTCTTTAACGTTAGAGGCAACGTAATCGGAGATGTCATCCTGTGTAGTTTGCGGATTGTCAGAAACAAAACCCGCAACCATCAAAAAGCTGCTACTCGATTTCTCAACACTGATACCTTGCTGCTGGACTTCCTGCGGCAGAAGCGGTGTGGCGAGCTGCAACTTATTTTGCACCTGGACCTGCGCGATATCGGGGTCGGTCCCAGACTGGAACGTCAGTGTGATGGTCACGCTCCCGGCTGAATCGCTGGTGGAGGACATATACATCAGGTTATCGATACCGTTCATGTTCTGTTCGATAACCTGCGTTACTGTGTCCTGAACCGTCTGTGCATCCGCACCTGGGTAGGTTGCGGAAATCGCTACGGCAGGGGGCGCGATGGTAGGGTACTGTGCCACGGGCAGTTGCATGATCGCCAAAGCACCCGCCATCATTAGAATGATGGCCAGCACCCAGGCAAAGATAGGTCGCCTAATAAAAAAGTTTGCCATGTCCGCTTACCTTATTGCGCCGCAGCTGCTGCCGGGGCATCGGTAGTGGCTTTAACCTGCACGCCAGGGCGTGCTTTCTGTAAGCCGCTCACGATGACTTTATCGCCGGGTTTTAAACCGTCGCTAATCAGCCATTTGTCGCCAATGGCTTGCGCAGCGACAACGGCACGAGACTCAACCTGGCTCTTGTCGTTAACGACCATCACTGTGGCATCACCACGCGGAGTACGCGTTACACCTTGTTGTGGAACGAGAATGGCATTGGGCTGTACACCTTCATCGATACGCGCCCGAACAAACATGCCCGGTAACAGGGTGTGCTGCGGGTTAGGGAACACGGCTCTGAGGGTGATGGATCCGGTGCTTTCATCAACCGTAACGTCAGAAAATTGCAAAGAGCCTTTCAGCGGGTAGGACTGGCCATTTTCCATCACCAGTTCAACAGCGCTGCTGGTGCTGTCTTTATGCAGGCTACCTTGTTCAATGGATTGCTTGAGGCGCATAAAGTCGTTGCTGGACTGCGTGACATCGACATAAATAGGATCAAGTTGCTGAACGGTAGCTAACTCTGTTGCCTGACCATTGGTGACCAGCGCCCCTTCAGTGACGTTGGATTTACCGATACGTCCGCTAATTGGCGATGTGACTTTGGTGTAAGCAAGATTAATGCGAGCGCTTTCAACGGCTGCTTTTGCTGCAGTAACAGAAGCATCTGCCTGACGCGCATCAGCAATGGCCTGATCGTACTCTTGTTGGCTGATGTACTTAGTGCCGACCAGCGGGATGTAGCGTTTCACGGTTAAATGCGCAATGGCAGCCGCCGCTTCACTCTTCGCCAGCTCACCTTTGGCGCTGTCATAGTCTGCCTGGTAGGTTGCGGGGTCGATCTGATAGAGCGATTGACCTGCTTCAACATCACTCCCTTCGGTGAAATTCCGTTTAAGTACAATCCCACTGACCTGAGGGCGGACTTCTGCAATACGGAATGAGGTCGTTCGTCCCGGCAGTTCAGTTGTCACGGCTAAAGGGGCCGACTCAACGACATGGACAGTAACCTGTGGCTCGGCAGGATGAGCTTGTGTATCCCCCTGATCGTTACAACCGGCGAGTAATGCAGCGGAGATGATGATGAATGAGGGCAGGAGTGAGAACCTGGCATTTTTCGTCATTACTATTCCTTAAAAAACCGAAAGCTCGTTATTTACCGGGTGAGGCGAGGGAGATAACGTGCACAAAAAATAATAGTTGGCTATCCTACAAATTATTAGCTTGCGATGTAAGCAATACTTATTTATGGGGGCGATGCACGGCACGTAAAAACAAAAAAAGAGTAATCAGCTACCGACTTATTATGTCGTTAATAGCAATACTATGATGCGCATAAATACATATTGAAATGATTATGTGATTGGTGAATGTATTGGTGTTGTTTATTCGTTTTGATTATTTGTGTGTAATCAGCACAATGAAATAGTTTAGATCTCGTTTAAACAATCTCCAGGTGATACATTTATTCCGTATAGTAAATATTAAATAAGAAAGTTAATCATTCTCTACTCTGCCTCAGGCATTCGGAACTATGGCCAGAAAAACGAAAGCTGATGCCCTCAAAACGCGCCAGCTCCTGATTGAAACTGCGATAGCGCAGTTTGCCGTGCGCGGCGTAGGCAATACAACGCTAAACGACATTGCGGACGCCGCCAACGTGACGCGGGGGGCGCTTTACTGGCATTTTGAAAACAAGACCCAGCTGTTTAATGAGCTATGGTTACAACAACCTCCTCTCCGCAACCTTATTCAGGAAAAACTCATTGGTCGTTGGGGAGATAATCCTTTGCAGCGGTTGCGTGAGAAATTAGTTGTAGGTTTGCAATATATTGCTGAGAATCCTCGTCAGCAGGCATTAATGCAAATTTTATATCATAAGTGTGAATTTCATAACGATATGATATCAGAGCAGGCGATTCGCGATAAAATAGGACTGAGTCACCAAAGTATTCGTGAGTCTTTGCAGCAGTGTGCGGTTAACAATTTGATCGCTACCAGCCTTGATTTAGACGTTATCATCATTATTTTGCATGGCAGTTTTAGCGGAATAATAAAAAACTGGTTAATGAATCCAGCGAGTTATGATCTCTACCAACAAGCACCTGTATTAGTCGATAATGTATTAAAAATGTTAAGCCCTGATGGTTGCATGCTGCAATTGATTCAGGGTGAGGATCAGGCTGGCTAGTTTCTGCCGCCATGGACTGACGGCAGTTACAGAACGGTAAGCACCGGGCGCACTATTCGAGGTCGACGCAATTGACCAGCTTGAGGGGATTCACTGAGTTCATATTCCGGCACTTGTCGTGCTCTGTTGTCATTAACTCTATCCACTGAATGAGTAGTGCATCAAAAAGAAAAACAAAGACAGCAAAAACAACCAGCCACCAATACTTGCGAATCATTACCAAATCCTGTGTATTCATGCCCAAGTGTGCAGGGAATATACACGAAATCTAAAAGCTGAGAAGCAGACTTACAATGCTTTTACTTTGCTGAAATTCCATCGCTCTTTTCCGGTAATCGACTCTTTTTAGACAGGTTTTTCGTCTTGCGTTTTTTCACCTTTGCAAGCTCATTCTCTGAAAAATGGGAGCTAATACGCAGTCTCCGCAGTCCCATTTTTACGTATTCATCATTGATTTCAATACCGACAAACTGACGCCCCAAACCCACTGCGGTTGCCCCGGTAGTGAAGCTACCCGCGAACGGATCTAACACCCAGTCGTTTGGATTCGAGGAGGCCAAAATGATGCGTTCCAGCAGAGCTTTAGGCTTTTGGGTTGGATGGTTTTCGTATTCATCCATCAGGTAGCGGACGCGTGGAAATTCCCAGACATTACCCGGTACTTTTTTATGATTGTAGGGTTGAGGTGGGTTCTTTCTGTAATCGATCAGCGCGCGTTTCGCCCCCGTTTTCGCTTCAACCAAAATATCATCACGGTTAAATGTATAACTTTTTGGGTCTTTGACCATCATCAGGATCGGTTCATACATGGAGCCAAAGTACTTTTTGGCCTGTACTCCCGAGCTATCATAGGCCCACACAATACGGCTTTTGATGGTAAAAAGCTGTCGGCATTTGAGATCGATGTACGGCATGTTCTCCGTACTGTTCATGATGTACATGGTGCCTTGTGGCTTTAATATTCGATGGCATTCATCAATGCACTCGAACAGCCAGGCCAGAAAGCTCTCTTCGTCCCAGGATTCTACCAACCCGTCAAAATCTTTCCCGATGTTATAAGGCGGGTCGGCAAAGATCAGATCGATGCTTTCAGACGGCAGCTTTTTCAGTTCAGTTAGCGCATCACCCTGGATTATCTTTTTTGATTCATCACCAAAGTAGACAGGTTCACATCTTGCTTTCATCACCAAAGCCTCCGTGTGACGCGAATAAAAAAGGCGCTTCCCCATGCCGAGTAGCGCCTTTTAAAACAAACATTTCGCTGATTAGTATCAGTTCATGCCGTATTTTTTCAGTTTTTTACGCAGCGTACCACGGTTGATGCCCATCATCAGGGCAGCACGGGTCTGGTTACCGCGGGTGTATTGCATCACCATGTCCAACAGGGGCTGTTCTACTTCAGCCAGTACCAGCTCATAGAGATCGTTAACATCCTGACCATTCAATTGAGCAAAATAGTTCTTCAGTGCCTGTTTAACCGAGTCACGCAGGGGTTTTTGAGTTACCTGATCCTGAGAGTTAACGGTAGAAACGGTCAGTACGTCAGAATTTACGCGTTGTTCGAACATAGTTCTGTCAGCTCTTTATTTCTGTTTACGCAAAATTTTCGAAGTATGCCTCCAACGCCGCCAGCTGTTCGCTGGAATCTTCAATGGCGTTGAATGTGCGCCGAAACTGGTCATCTGGAGCGTGTTCCTGGAGATACCAGGATACGTGTTTACGCGCAATTCGGTACCCTTTTGCCTGACCATAAAAGTCGTGCAATTCCCGAACATGCGCACAAAGCAAGCGCTTCACCTCTGCCAGAGGCAGCGGGGGCAGCAGCTCCCCAGTGTCCAGATAATGCTGGATTTCCCGAAAGATCCAGGGTCTTCCCTGAGCTGCACGTCCTATCATCAGGGCATCCGCCCCCGTATAGTCGAGTACAGCTCTGGCTTTATGCGGGTCAGTAATGTCGCCATTCGCGATAATCGGAATGGAAACTTTCTGCTTAACTGCCCGAATACTGTCGTACTCAGCATCTCCATTGAACAAACAGGCGCGGGTGCGTCCATGAATGGTCAGAGCCTGAATGCCACAGTCTTCAGCCAGTTGGGCAATCTCTACGCAGTTACGGTGTTCCGGAGCCCAGCCGGTGCGAATCTTGAGTGTGACAGGAACGTCCACTGCATTGACGACCTCGGTTAGTATCGATTCCACTAAATCCGGGTACTGCAAGAGGGCTGAACCTGCGAGCTTGCGATTCACTTTTTTAGCCGGACACCCCATATTGATATCAATAATCTGGGCGCCGCTTTCCACGTTAATACGTGCGGCATCAGCCATCTCAACAGGGTCGCTACCGGCAATTTGCACCGTGCGAATTCCTGGCTCATCAACGTGCACCATACGTAAACGAGATTTGTCGCTTTCCCAAACCTGCGGGTTAGAAGACATCATCTCGGATACCGTCAATCCTGCTCCCATCTCATAGCACAGCGTCCTGAATGGTCTGTCAGTGATGCCAGCCATAGGTGCTGCGATCAGGCGATTTCTGAGCTGGTATTGTCCGATGCGCATGAGTTAAGAAATGACCATACTGTGACTGCAAGGCGGCGTATATTACGCATTTTTTGCATGAGATGAAAGGCCAAACTTTGACCAATCCACTGAGGTGGATCAATGAATTGCCGTAAATCTGAGCGGGTGAAAATAATTAATCATATAAATCATTGCATTATAAAAATGTGTCGATTTTATATACGCATATAATTTTGCGTAACTTCTCATTTTTTCTTCGAGGTCAGGCGGTCTGGCAAGATAATCTGCTGAATTAATCAGCAGATTATTGTGACATAGTGTGACTATGCTCTCATTTCAGAACATGATCGTAGGGTTTTTTGCGGATTACTCGACAATCACGCGGCCATTGAGCGGTTGTGCGGGGCGGTTGTTGTCGTGATGCATGGCCCGAGTGAATTTTTTTAGCTGTGTTTCGGAAAGCGTCATCGGGTGCTTCAGGATAATCCAGGTTACACCTTCGGTGCAGGGCGGTGTCGTCAGAGAACCGCTGAAGCGCCAGTAAGTCTTATCGACGGGCAGAAGCGCGTTGAGATCCATCTGCGTGGTGACGTTGATATTCTGCTCAGCTTTTTCGGGCATCACGGTCCACAGCTTATTTAATTCTGCGTTTTCAGTGCCGACATCAAACATTACCGCGACGACAGCAATATCGCCTTTTGCATCTTTGTGCACCAGGTGTGCCTCCATAGCGTAATGTTTGCCATGAATGGTGTTTTCACTCGGCGCGTGAAAATGGAACTGCTGGAGAGTAAATGGCGTGCCATCAATGGCCACAGTATCATCGGTCGAGACCTTTAGACCCGCCTGGATGGTATGACCATTGTTGATGAGCGTGACCGGCCCATCGGTATAGTGAACGCTAAGCGGTGAGAGGTGCGCTGTAAGCGCGGTGTCGATGTTGATCGGGGATTGATTCCTCCCGGTCTGGCAAGTTTTGTACTCTTCACTGAGCGCGCCCCAGTGTTCTGGAGAACCTTCTCCCTCGTAACCCCAGTGAGATGCAAAAACCGTTACGGGTATGATGCTTAGCGCTAGCAGCGCCGCCTTACCAAATGTTGCTTTCATACAATTCGTCCAATGAATAATTAATGTTATTTAATACTTTAACTTCAATGAGTTAAGTAGGGTATTTTAGCATTGCGACGGTGGCGGGGGAGGTACAAAAAAAGGGAAAACGTGGCCTACAGAGAGGCCACGGGAAAGGACTATTTTTTCTTGCCGGTAATACGACACCACTCTTCTTTTTCGATGACGGGATCGAGCGTAAAGAGATCGGCATAGGCTTCGCAGACACTGTCAGCCTGGCTGGCCAGTATCCCGGAAAGCCCCAGCAAACCGCCTTCAACGGGCAGGACGCTGATTAACGGCGCCAGTTCACGCAATGGGCCTGCCAGGATGTTGGCGACCACGACGTCGGCCTTCATCGCTTCTGGCTGGTCTTTCGGCAGGTATAACTCCAGGCGGTCAGATACGCCATTACGCTGGGCGTTATCGCGGCTTGCCTGAATGGCCTGCGGATCGATATCGACGCCAATCGCTTTTGCTGCTCCGAGTTTCAGTGCTGCAATTGCCAGGATGCCGGAGCCGCAGCCAAAGTCGATCACTGTTTTACCGTTGAGGTCGAGACCATCGAGCCACTGCAGGCACAAAGAGGTCGTTGGATGAGTGCCTGTGCCAAACGCCAGACCAGGGTCCAGCATCACATTGACGGCGTTCTCATCCGGAACATCGCGCCAGCTCGGGCAAATCCACAGACGTTCACCAAAGCGCATAGGGTGGAAATTGTCCATCCATTCGCGTTCCCAGTCTTTATCTTCAAGCTGTTCGATTTTATGCACGAAGCCTTCGCCCAGCAGCGGGTGCTGTTCCAGAATAGCAACCACTTCTTTCATGTCGGTTTCGGCATCGAACAGACCAATTACATCGGTATCGCCCCACAGGCGAGTTTCGCCCGGCAGGGGCTCGAACACAGGTGTATCATGCGTATCCTGGAAAGTGATGGAAACAGCGCCTGCTTCCATCAGTGCATCGCTTAACTCTTCTGCGTTAGCACCCGTTGTGTTCAGTTTCAGTTGGATCCATGGCATGGCAAAACTCTTTATTTATCAGTAGTCAATATGGCGGCTTGCGGGGCGGTAGAACCGAAACGGTTTCCGACCAGGAAAGCCAGCAAACTTATCAGCAACGAGGGCACAATCGGATGGAAGCCCAGGTACTGAACGTTAAAAGTAGCGAGTACGGCATACAACACGCCGCCGACAATCATGGCGCTCAATGCGCCTGCGGCGTTCGCCCGCTCCCAGTACAGGCCCAGCACCAGTGGCCACAGGAAGACCGCTTCTAACCCGCCAAACGCCAGCAGGTTGAGCCAGATAATCATCTCTGGTGGTTTCCAGGCGGCCAGCAGCAGTAATGCACCCAGCAGCAAGGTAATCACAGCGGACATGCGCTTCAGACGCGTTTCATTTTTCAGCTGTTCCGGGCGAATGTTCAGATAAAGATCTTTAATGATCGTAGCGGAACTTTGCAGCAATTGGGCATTGATCGTTGACATGATCGCAGCCATCGGCGCGGCCAGGAAGATCCCGGCGGCAAACGGTGGTAACACTTTTACCATCAGTGTCGGGATCACCAGATCGGGTACCGTCAGGTCAGGGAGAACCGCACGTCCCAACGCACCCGCCAGATGCATGCCAAACATCAGGATTGCCACCACGATAGTGCCGATAATAATCCCACGGTGTACCGCTTTACTGTCTTTATAGGAGATGCAGCGTACCGCCGTATGTGGCAGTCCAATCACGCCAAAGCACACCAGCACCCAGAACGATGTCATAAATGTGGGTGACAAAATGTCATCTGCGCCTTGTGGTGATACCAGTTTAGGATCGATGGTTTGCAGGGTTTCAACCGCATGGCTAAGGCCACCGGCAGCATGGACGACGCCTACCAGCAGGACTATCGTGCCAATCAGCATCACCATGCCCTGCATCGTGTCATTTAGTACGCTGGCGCGGAATCCGCCAAACGCCGTGTAGAGCGCAATACTGACGCCAAAGATCAGCAGGCCAGTTTCGTACGGAATGCCCGCGGCAGTTTCCAGCAAACGTGCGCCGCCGATGAACTGTACCGTCATCGCGCCAACGAAGGCGACCAGCAGGCTAAGGCTCGCCAGCCAGACCAGTAACCGGCTTTGATAGCGGGCAAACAGCATATCGTTGAGGGTTACGGCATTATAGCGTCGCGCCAGAATAGCGAATTTCTTACCGAGAATACCCAGCGAAAGCCAAACGGCAGGTAGCTGGATCATCGCCAGCAACACCCAGCCCAGCCCGTATTTATATGCCGCACCGGGACCACCAATAAAGGAGCTTGCGCTAATGTAGGTTGCGGTTAGCGTCATGGCCAATACGACCCCGCCCATCGAGCGGCTGCCGAGGAAATATTCATTCAGGAAAGTGCCGGTCGTACGTTTTCTCATGGCGTAAACAGAGAGACCGAACACCACCAGAAGATAGGCAACCAGCGGCAAAATCACTTCAAGCTGCATCGTCATCCTCCAGCGGAATGTCGCGATAGATAAACTTCACCATCGCCCAGCACAGTACTATGAAAACCAGCGGCGTAAGCAGGCAGGCCATTTCAAACCAGTGCGGTAAGCCGGTAAAACCCAGCGTTGAATCTGGTAAGTAAGCGGCCACTAACCATGTGGCAAGATATAAAAGGGTCAGCCACAGCGCCCAGCGCGCCTCTTTATGGGCCTGAACAAAACGAGCGTCCATTTTTTGTCCCTTGTGGATAAAGAAAGCGGGGATTGTACCCTATGGCACGTATGGGAGGGGAGAAAAACAAAAGGCCGGAATTTCCGGCCTTTTCGGTTAACGCGTGCTTACTTTTCCTGAAGTCCGAGTTTTTTCTCCAGGTAGTGGATGTTGGTTCCACCGTGCTGGAAGTGCTCGTCATTCATGATGCGGATCTGCAGATCAACGTTGGTTTTGATACCGTCGATGATCAGTTCCTGCAATGCGTTTTTCATACGGGCAATTGCCACGTCGCGGTTTTCACCGTAGCAAATCAGCTTACCGATCATTGAGTCATAGTACGGAGGTACAGTGTAGCCTGCGTAAATATGAGATTCCCAGCGTACACCAAAGCCACCCGGTGCGTGGAAACGCGTGATTTTGCCCGGGCTTGGCAGGAAGGTGTTCGGGTCTTCGGCGTTGATACGGCATTCTACCGCATGGCCTTTAACCACAACCTCGTCCTGCTTGATGGACAGCGGTTGGCCAGCAGCGATACGCAACTGTTCTTTGATCAGGTCAACGCCAGTGATCATCTCAGTGACCGGGTGTTCAACCTGAATACGGGTGTTCATTTCAATGAAGTAGAACTCACCGTTTTCGAACAGGAACTCGAAAGTACCTGCCCCGCGATAGCCGATATCAACACACGCTTTGGCACAACGCTCGCCGATGTAGCGACGCAGTTCCGGGGTGATACCCGGCGCAGGTGCTTCTTCGACGACTTTCTGGTGACGGCGCTGCATGGAGCAGTCACGTTCAGCCAGATAAATCGCGTTACCCTGACCGTCAGCCAGCACCTGAATTTCGATGTGGCGTGGGTTTTCCAGGTATTTCTCCATGTAGACCATGTCGTTGTTGAAAGCTGCTTTCGCTTCCGCTTTGGTCATGGAGATGGATTGCGCCAATTCGGCATCACTGCGCACGACGCGCATACCGCGTCCACCGCCGCCGCCGGAGGCTTTGATGATTACCGGATAGCCGATGCGTTTGGCATGAGCGCGGTTAGCGTCCATGTCGTCGCCCAACGGGCCGTCAGAACCTGGAACGGTCGGTACGCCAGCTTTCTTCATCGCAGTAATCGCGGACACTTTGTCACCCATCAGACGGATGGTGTCAGCTTTCGGGCCGATGAAGATAAAACCAGAACGTTCGACCTGTTCAGCGAAGTTGGCGTTCTCTGAGAGGAAGCCATAGCCCGGGTGGATTGCCACTGCGCCGGTGATTTCAGCAGCACTAATGATTGCCGGGATGTTCAGATAGCTTTTAACGGACGGAGCCGGGCCAATACAGACCGTCTCATCCGCCAGCAATACGTGTTTTAAATCGCGATCCGCGCTTGAGTGCACCGCGACAGTCTTGATGCCCAGTTCTTTACAGGCACGAAGAATACGCAGGGCAATCTCACCACGGTTAGCGATGACAATTTTATCCAACATGTTCGCCTCGTTATTCGATGACGACCAGCGGCTCGTCAAATTCTACCGGTTGACCGCTTTCTACCAGAATCGCTTTCACTACACCGGATTTGTCGGCTTCGATCTGGTTCATCATTTTCATGGCTTCAACGATGCACAGGGTATCGCCCGCATTCACTTTCTGGCCGATTTCGATGAACGCTTTCGCATCCGGGCTCGGGGTGCGGTAGAACGTACCAACCATTGGGGAGCGTACGATGTGACCACTGATTTCCGCTGCTGCCGGTGCTTCCATACTTGGAGTAGCAGTCTGTGCAACAGCGTTAGACAGAGCTGGCTGCTGCATCACTGGTGCAGCATAAGCCTGTTGCATCATTGGAAAACTTGCAGCTGGCGCTGCACGGCTGATGCGTACAGACTCTTCGCCTTCAGAAATTTCCAGTTCGGAGATGCCTGATTCTTCAACCAGCTCGATCAGTTTTTTAATCTTACGAATATCCATGAGTGGGTTCCGTACTCTTTGTTTAGTGAGATTGTGACAGGCGTTTTACCGCCGTCTGTATAGCATTTTTATAACAGTGAGTGACAAGATGCCACGCATCTCAGGCGTTGCACTGCGTGCTGCGGCCATTATATGAGATTGCCAGACTTGTTAGTCATTGTGCGGCTATCTTCTGCCATTTTCGGGTAAAAGACAAAATATACCTTCAATATGCGATTGTCACCCTTTCTGCGCTGTAAAAACGCTACCGGGGATAGCAAGGTCGCACATTATAACGATTTCGTAGCAATTGGCAGCTAAATACTGGTCTTATCAGGGAAGATAATCAACCGCTGGCATGTAAAGAACATGGGTTCGTCCGTGTTTTGCAACGTACTGCACATAACGTGAAACTACCGCCACCACTGGCGAAACTTCTTGTAGCGGCTGGCTAACAGCGCCGCTGCAAGTGCAGCATAAATAATCGGTTGCGGGGAGATAATTTTTACCGACCACAAATAATGTATGGGTGCCAGGATCGCCACAAGATAGACGAAGTTGTGCAGATACTGCCAATATTTACCCAGTTTTCGCTGGGCTGCCTGTGTAGAGGTTAAGGCGAGGGCGAATAAAATGACCCAGCTGATAATGCCCAACATCAAATAAGGTCGAGTCGTCAGTTCCCGCCCCAGCAATGCCAGGTTATTAATGCCTAATTCCAGTAGCGCATAGCTGGTTAAATGTAACGTCGCCCAGGCGAAACACCATAGCCCTAGCAGGCGGCGAGTGCGTATCAATAATGGCTGTTTAGCGTAGCGCGCCAACGGCGCGACCAGCAAGGTAGCCAGTAAGAATTTCAGCGCTGTCCGACCGGTAAAGTGCTGAATGTCTTTGACCGGATCGGCGCTCAGTCCCCCATGATTTACCGCCCAAAATAGCCAGAGAAACGGTAAAAGTCCGGCAAGATGCAGGCAAACTTTCAGCCAGGTAATCTGTTTTGCAGTCAGGCGCACTTAAAAATTCTCCCGCAGATCGAGACCTCGGTACAGAGCAGCAACGTCCTTTGCATAGCCATTAAACAGCAGTGTGGGCTGGCGCTGTACATCCAGTATGCCGCCCGCGCCGATGAAGCGTTCAGTCGCTTGTGACCAGCGGGGATGATCGACATGAGGATTCACATTGGCATAAAAACCGTACTCATCGGACGCAGCCATATTCCAGGTGGTTGGCGGGCGTTCACGCGTCAGTTTAATACTGACGATCGACTTAATGCCTTTAAACCCGTATTTCCATGGCACCGTTAAGCGTATAGGGGCACCATTTTGTGGCGGAAGTGCCTTGCCATACACGCCCACGGTAAGCAGCGTGAGCGGATGCATGGCTTCATCCAGACGCAGCCCTTCAACATAAGGATATTTTAACCCACCGCCAATAAAGCGATCTTTCTGCCCCGGCATCTCTTCAGGGGCGTAGCGTGTTTCGAACGCGACATATTTTGCATTGCTGGTGGGTTCAACCAGCGCTAGCAGTTTATGTAAAGGAAAACCAATCCACGGCACCACCATTGACCAGGCTTCCACGCAGCGCATTCGATATATACGTTCTTCCAGTGGGAAGCGGGTGGTTAAGTCATCATGATCGAGCGTCAACGGTTTAGCGACTTCACCGCTGATTTTCAGCGTCCAGGGATCGGTTTTCAGACTGCCGGCATTGGCAGCAGGATCGGCTTTGTCGAGGCCGAACTCGTAGAAGTTGTTATAGCCAGAAACCTTATCTTCTGGTGTTAAAGGAAGCGTATTTTGCCAGGCTGCCGGCTTGGTGAAATCAAGGGGGTTACCAGCAGGCGCGGGCGGACGGTCATTGCCTTTAAACCAGCTCAGAAGATCGGCCTCGGCAGAGAAGGGCAAAGACAATGCGGCGGCGCTGATACCCAGCGCTTTCAACACCTGGCGGCGCTGCATAAAAAAAGCCGACTCGGCTGTTACATCGGCTTCAGTGAATGGACGTATTTTCTTCATAACGGACTCCCGACATACGCGCAAAGGCTCATACTGGCGCGTAGTTACTATGGCAGGGAGTCCGTCAATGTGCAGAGAAATTTAGTTAATTAAATGTAAATTTGTATCTGCGAATTGTTTTATTTCACCTTCACCAGCGTACGGCCTTGCACCTGGTTATTGATGATGGCATCGGCGAACTTCGGTGCATCGGCAAGCGTGATTTCTGTCGCTGCCTGGGTATAGAACGACTCTGGCAGGTCGTTAACCAGACGTTGCCAGGCCTGTGCACGACGAGCCGGAGGCGTCATCACGGAGTCGACGCCCTGTAAGCGCACGTTGCGCAGAATAAACGGCATCACCGTGGTGGGCAGCGCAAAACCGCCAGCCAGACCACAGGCGGCAACACAACCACCATAGTTCATCTGCGCCAGTACTTTTGCCAGCACTTTGTCGCCAACGGTATCAATGGCACCCGCCCACAGTTGCTTTTCCAGCGGACGAGATTCAGCAAACTCATCACGGCCCAGAATGCGGTTGGCTCCCAGGCTTTTCAGGTAGTCGTGAGTGCTTTCGCGGCCTGATACTGCCGCAACCTGGTAACCCAGTTTGTGCAGCAGCGCAACGGCAGTACTGCCTACACCACCGCTGGCACCGGTGACGACGATTTCGCCGTCTTCCGGGCGGATACCGGCATCTTCAAGCGCCATGACGCACAGCATCGCGGTAAAACCGGCGGTGCCAATGACCATGGCTTTGCGACCGTCCAGTCCTTTTGGCTGCGCAACCAGCCAATCGCCTTTAACACGCGCGCGTTCGGCCAGCCCACCCCAATGATTCTCACCCACGCCCCATCCGGTCAGTAAGACTTCCTGGCCTGCATGAAAACGAGGATCTTCACTTGCGCGTACGGTACCGGCGAAATCGATACCAGGAATCATCGGAAAATTGCGGATAATTTTACCCTTGCCGGTGATGGCGAGGGCATCTTTATAGTTCAGGCTCGACCAGTGAACATCCACCGTCACATCGCCTTCAGGTAGCTGATTTTCGTCGAGGGGTTGAACGGATGCGAGGGTTTTTCCGTCCTGCTGTTCTAAGATCAAAGCCTGCATAACCTGTCCTCAATTCATATAGTGGATTGGAAAATTATCTGTGAAGACTATACTCGCTAATTAAAACATGATGCCGATTCTGCGCAATAAATTGCCAGATATACCTGATTTGGTAGTATGCCCACATTGTTTGTGTAAATTGACGGATTTCGCGTTCAGTTTTGCATTTTCGTGTCGCTTTTTCACTTTCACACCTGATTCATCACTGTCGGAGTTAACACAAGGATGCGATTAACGACGAAATTTTCAGCCTTTGTCACGCTGCTTACCGGGTTAACGATTTTCGTGACGCTGATAGGTTGCTCGCTGAGTTTCTATAACGCTATTCAATATAAGTTCACCACCCGCGTCCATGCCGTCGCGACGGCGATCGATACCCATCTGGTCACCCGGGATGTCGTGTCCTTAACGCCGCAAATTGATGAATTGATGATTTCGGTTGATATCGTCCGTATTGAATTGCTTCAGGGTGACAGTGTTGTTTATAGCCATTCCCGAACCAGTAGCTACCGCCCGGCGGGGACGAATAACCTTTATCGCGATCTCACCGTGCCATTGGTCAAGCACCCGGGGATGTCGCTGCGTATGGTTTACCAGGATCCGATGGGCAACTATTTCCATTCGTTGATGACCACGGCACCACTCACGCTATCGATAGGCTTTATTATCCTGATGCTGTTTTTGTCG
This sequence comes from Citrobacter sp. Igbk 16, assembly GCF_028069755.1. Taxonomy (NCBI): domain Bacteria; kingdom Pseudomonadati; phylum Pseudomonadota; class Gammaproteobacteria; order Enterobacterales; family Enterobacteriaceae; genus Citrobacter; species Citrobacter sp. Igbk 16. Next base: position 23,030 of record NZ_JANEWJ010000005.1, read on the forward strand.
GTGCGTTGGCTTCAACGTCAGCTTTCCGGGCAAGAACTACTGGAGATTCGCTCAACGCGGATCCTCAACGGTGAACGCGGGCCAAACGTTCGGGGAACGGTCTATGAGTGGCCAGCGCGTACCAGTAGTGCGCTCGACATGCTACTGACCGAAATTCAAAATGCTCGTGAGCAGCGCAGCAGGCTGGATACGCTAATTCGCTCCTATGTTGCCCAGGATACAAAAACGGGGCTGAGCAACCGCTTGTTCTTTGATAACCAACTGGCGACGCTGCTGGAAGATCAGGAAAAAGTCGGCTCGCATGGTGTGGTGATGATGGTTCGTCTGCCGGACTTTACGCTGCTACGCGAGAGCTGGGGTATTACCCAGGCGGAAGAACAAATTTCAACGCTTATCAATTTGTTGTCTACCTTTATGATGCGCTACCCGGGCGCACTGTTAGCGCGTTACCACCGAAGCGATTTTGCCATCCTGCTGCCACACCGCACGTTAAAAGAAGCGGAAAGCATTGCCGGGCAACTCTTGAAAGCGGTGGATGCACTTCCGGCTAACAAAATGATCGATCGTGCCGATATGGTTCATATTGGCATTTGTGTCTGTCGCAGCGGTCAATCGACTGAACAAGTTATGGATTATGCCGAAGCAGCCACCCGGAATTCAGTATTACAAGGCGGGAACAGTTGGTCGGTGTATGACGACTCTCTGCCGGAAAAAGGCCGGGGCAATGTGCGCTGGCGAACGCTGATTGAGCAGATGCTCAGTCGGGGTGGACCGCGAATTTATCAAAAACCTGCCGTAACGCGTGAAGGGCGGGTGCACCATCGCGAACTTATGTGCCGTATTTTCGATGGCAGCGAAGAAGTCATCTCGGCGGAATATATGCCGATGGTGCTGCAATTTGGTCTGGCGGAAGAGTATGACCGTCTGCAGTTAAGCCGTCTCATCCTGCTTTTGGGTTACTGGCCGCAGGAAAATCTGGCGATGCAGACGACGGTTGAATCGCTTATTCGTCCACGTTTTCAGCGTTGGCTGCGAGATACGCTGATGCAGTGCGAAAAATCGCTACGTAAACGCATAATTATTGAACTTGCTGAGGCGGATGTTTGTCAACACATCAGCCGGTTACAACCGGTTATCCGATTGATGGATGCGCTTGGCGTACGTATCGCCGTTACGCAGGCCGGTTTAACGTTGGTGAGTACCAGCTGGATCAAAGAGCTGAATGTCGAATTGTTGAAGCTTCATCCCAGCCTGGTGAGAAACATTGATAAGCGAACGGAAAATCAATTGCTGGTTCAGAGCCTGGTAGAGACGTGTATCGGAACGCCAACGCAGGTTTATGCCACGGGCGTTCGTTCGCGCAGCGAGTGGCATACCCTGACAGAACGTGGAGTCGCGGGTGGGCAGGGTGATTTTTTTGCCGCATCACAGCCACTTGACACAAACGTGAAAAAATATTCGCAAAGATACTCGGTTTAACCTGCCGTTTAATTTGTTTTCACGTAGAATAACGCGCGCTGTGCCTTCTGGGGGTGTGCTTGTCTGCTCGCCAGGTTGTAACAGCAAACATGCAGGTGAATGACCTTTGACAGGTTGCAAACAAAAGCGAGGACTGCTGCTGAGTTTTTCAGCCCTGATGGACTCAGGCCGGTTTTGTAACAAAGGAAACGAACTGCACTAATTTTCACCGTAGCAGATGATTTTTGCGCCTTGTCGCTGCTGCGTGTGGTTGGTAAAGTAAGCGGATTTTGTTTTCCGCCCCAGCTTTCAGGATTATCCCTTAGTATGTTGAAAAAATTTCGTGGCATGTTTTCCAATGACCTGTCCATTGACCTGGGTACCGCGAATACCCTTATTTATGTAAAAGGACAAGGCATCGTATTGAATGAGCCTTCCGTTGTGGCCATTCGTCAGGATCGTGCCGGTTCGCCGAAAAGCGTGGCTGCAGTAGGTCATGATGCGAAGCAGATGCTGGGTCGTACGCCGGGCAATATCGCTGCAATTCGCCCAATGAAAGACGGCGTTATCGCTGACTTCTTCGTGACTGAAAAAATGCTCCAGCACTTTATCAAACAAGTGCACAGCAACAGCTTCATGCGCCCAAGCCCGCGCGTACTGGTGTGTGTACCGGTTGGAGCAACTCAGGTTGAACGCCGTGCCATCCGTGAATCCGCTCAGGGTGCAGGTGCACGCGAAGTGTTCCTGATCGAAGAGCCGATGGCGGCAGCGATCGGTGCGGGCCTGCCAGTTTCTGAAGCAACCGGCTCAATGGTTGTCGATATCGGTGGTGGTACCACTGAAGTCGCCGTTATCTCTCTGAACGGCGTAGTTTACTCCTCCTCTGTGCGTATTGGTGGTGACCGCTTCGACGAAGCCATCATTAATTATGTTCGCCGTAACTACGGCTCTCTGATCGGTGAAGCTACCGCGGAACGTATTAAGCACGAAATCGGTTCTGCTTATCCTGGCGACGAAGTACGCGAGATCGAAGTTCGCGGTCGTAACCTGGCAGAAGGTGTTCCACGTGGCTTTACCCTGAACTCTAACGAGATCCTGGAAGCGCTGCAGGAACCCCTGACCGGTATCGTAAGCGCGGTGATGGTTGCACTGGAACAGTGTCCGCCAGAACTGGCGTCTGACATCTCAGAACGCGGTATGGTCCTGACCGGCGGCGGTGCGCTGCTGCGTAACCTTGACCGTCTGTTAATGGAAGAGACCGGTATTCCAGTTGTTGTTGCCGAAGATCCGCTGACCTGTGTGGCTCGCGGTGGCGGTAAAGCACTGGAAATGATCGATATGCACGGCGGCGACTTGTTCAGCGAAGAGTAATCGGATGCAGGAAGGGTAGCCATGGGTTGCTCTTCCGCTCTGATGCGAGAATACGCATAGACTATGAAGCCAATTTTTAGCCGTGGCCCGTCGCTACAGATTCGCCTTATTCTGGCGGTGCTGGTGGCGCTCGGCGTTATTATTGCCGACAGCCGCCTGGGTACGTTTAGCCAAATCCGAACGTACATGGATACCGCCGTCAGTCCTTTCTACTTTATCTCTAATGGTCCCCGTGAATTACTCGACGGCGTGTCGCAAACGCTGGCTTCTCGTGACCAACTCGAACTTGAAAACCGGGCGTTGCGTCAGGAACTGCTGCTGAAAAACAGTGAACTGCTGATGCTGGGGCAATATAAACAGGAGAACGCGCGTTTGCGTGAGCTGCTGGGATCGCCGCTGCGCCAGGACGAACAAAAAATGGTGACGCAGGTCATCTCAACGGTTAACGATCCTTACAGCGATCAGGTTGTGATCGACAAAGGGAGTGTTAACGGCGTTTATGAAGGTCAGCCGGTCATCAGCGATAAAGGTGTCGTGGGCCAGGTCGTTGCGGTGGCAAAACTGACCAGCCGCGTACTGCTGATTTGTGACGCGACGCATGCACTGCCAATCCAGGTATTGCGTAACGATATCCGTGTGATTGCTGCCGGTAACGGCTGCACGGACGATCTTCAGCTCGAACACCTGCCGGCTAATACTGACATTCGCGTTGGCGATGTGCTGGTTACCTCCGGTCTGGGTGGGCGTTTCCCTGAAGGCTATCCAGTCGGTGTCGTTTCCTCTGTGAAGTTGGATACCCAGCGCGCATACACCGTGATTCAGGCGCGTCCGACGGCGGGTTTACAGCGTTTGCGTTATCTTCTGCTGCTATGGGGAGCCGATCGCAATGGCGCTAACCCGATGACGCCAGAAGAAGTGCATCGTGTTGCTAATGAACGTCTGATGCAAATGATGCCGCAAGTCCTGCCAGCACCGGATGCCATGGGGCCTCCTGCGCCAGTTCCTGCTCCGGCGACAGGCGTAACGCCGGTTCCTGCAACAACCACGCCGTCACAACCTGCTCCGCGTAAGCCGGGAGGGCAGTAAGTGGCAAGTATCCGTCACCAGGGACGTTGGGTCATTTGGCTCTCGTTCCTAATTGCATTTCTGCTGCAAGTCATGCCCTGGCCGGACGAGATCCTCGTTTTCCGGCCAAACTGGGTGCTGCTCATTCTGCTGTACTGGATCCTGGCGCTGCCGCATCGCGTAAATGTGGGAACAGGATTTGTCGTGGGTGCCATACTGGATCTCATTAGTGGCTCTACGCTTGGTGTGCGGGCATTGTCGATGAGTATCATTGCTTATCTGGTCGCACTGAAATTCCAGCTCTTCCGTAACCTCGCGCTCTGGCAGCAGGCGCTGGTGGTCATGTTGTTATCACTGGTCGTGGATATTATTGTTTTCTGGGCCGAGTTTTTAGTGATCAACGTCTCTTTCAGACCTGAAGTGTTCTGGAGTAGTGTAGTAAATGGTGTGCTTTGGCCATGGCTATTCTTACTAATGCGTAAAGTTCGCCAGCAGTTTGCGGTGCAATAAGGTTGATATGAATACTCTGTATCTTGCTTCAGGTTCCCCACGTCGTCAGGAACTGTTGGCTCAGCTTGGCGTAACATTCGAACGACTGGTTCCTGGAATTGAGGAGCAGCGGCACCCGCAGGAAAGCGCCCAGCAGTATGTTGTTCGCCTGGCGCGTGAAAAAGCGCAAGCGGGCGTAGCACTGGCTGAGCGCGATTTACCTGTGCTGGGGGCGGATACCATTGTTATCCTTAATGGCGAAGTGCTGGAAAAACCACATGATGCCGACCATGCAGCCGCGATGCTGCATAAACTGTCAGGCAAAACGCATCAGGTCATGACGGCTGTCGCATTAGCCGATCGCCAGCACAGCCTGGACTGTCTGGTGGTGACGGAAGTGACATTCAGAGCACTAACAGATGAGGACATCGCCGGTTATGTTGCCAGCGGTGAGCCTATGGATAAAGCAGGTGCATACGGTATTCAAGGGTTGGGTGGCTGTTTTGTCAGGAAGATAAATGGCAGCTATCACGCCGTAGTCGGCTTACCGCTGGTAGAAACGTATGAGTTGCTGAGCAATTTTAACGCACTGCGTGAGAAAAGGGATAAACATGACGGCTGAATTGTTGGTAAACGTAACGCCATCGGAAACGCGGGTGGCGTACATTGATGGCGGTATTCTGCAGGAAATTCATATTGAACGTGAGGCGCGACGCGGAATCGTAGGCAATATCTACAAAGGTCGTGTAAGTCGTGTACTTCCGGGTATGCAGGCGGCTTTTGTAGATATTGGGCTGGATAAAGCCGCATTTCTCCACGCATCAGATATCATGCCGCATACCGAATGCGTAGCGGGTGAAGAACAAAAACAGTTCACTGTGCGCGATATCTCCGAACTGGTGCGTCAGGGGCAAGACCTGATGGTACAGGTGGTGAAAGATCCTCTGGGCACGAAAGGTGCACGCCTGACGACAGACATCACGCTTCCTTCCCGTTATCTTGTCTTTATGCCTGGCGCCTCGCACGTGGGGGTTTCCCAGCGAATCGAGAGCGAAACCGAGCGCGAACGCCTGAAAAAGGTGGTGGCGGATTACTGCGATGAGCAGGGCGGATTCATCATTCGCACGGCGGCTGAAGGCGTATGTGAAGAAGATCTGGCCTCTGATGCCGCTTACCTTAAGCGCGTCTGGACGAAGGTCATGGAGCGTAAGAAGCGCCCTCAAACGCGCTACCAGATGTATGGTGAATTGGCGCTGGCACAGCGCGTTCTGCGTGATTTTGCCGATGCTCAGTTAGACCGAATTCGCGTCGATTCCCGTCTGACTTATGAAGCATTGTTGGAATTTACTGCGGAATATATCCCGGAGATGACCAGCAAGCTGGAACACTATAGTGGACGCCAACCGATTTTCGATCTCTTCGACGTTGAGAATGAAATCCAACGTGCGCTGGAGCGCAAGGTTGAGCTGAAATCCGGTGGTTATTTGATTATCGATCAAACTGAAGCCATGACCACCGTAGATATCAACACGGGTGCATTTGTTGGGCATCGTAATCTCGATGACACTATCTTTAATACTAATATTGAAGCAACGCAGGCCATCGCACGTCAGCTGCGTCTGCGTAATCTGGGCGGCATAATCATTATCGATTTTATCGACATGAATAATGAAGATCACCGCCGCCGGGTGCTGCATTCTCTGGAACAGGCGCTGAGCAAGGATCGCGTAAAAACCAGCATTAACGGTTTTTCACAGTTGGGCCTGGTAGAGATGACACGTAAGCGCACGCGTGAGAGCGTGGAGCATGTGCTGTGTAACGAGTGCCCAACCTGCCACGGACGTGGCACGGTGAAAACGGTCGAAACCGTCTGCTATGAAATCATGCGTGAAATCGTCCGCGTGCACCATGCTTACGACTCCGATCGTTTCCTGGTGTACGCATCTCCGGCAGTGGCTGAAACCCTGAAAGGGGAAGAGTCGCATGCGCTGGCGGAAGTGGAAATCTTTGTCGGCAAACAGGTCAAAGTACAAGTCGAACCGCTCTATAACCAGGAGCAGTTTGACGTGGTAATGATGTAAATCGTGTAGTGGCACCCGCGCATGTAGGCCGGATAAGGCACAAGCGCCGCCATCCGGCAATATTCACTCAAGGGGTGTGAGTCACATTTTTTGGCAGACAAGGAGAGGCGCGTGAGGCGATTGCCGGGGATTCTACTGCTCACTGGAGCCGCATTCGTTGTCATCGCAGCGCTGCTGGTCAGCGGGCTGCGCCTTGCTCTACCGCATCTCGATAGCTGGCGTCCGACCATTCTGGATAAGATCGAATCTGCCACCGGTATGCCCGTTTCCGCCAGCCAGCTTTCTGCTAACTGGCAAAATTTTGGCCCTACGCTCGAAGCGCGCGATATTCATGCCCAACTGAAAGACGGTGGCGAATTCTCGGTAAAGCGTGTCACGCTGGCGCTGGATGTCTGGCAAAGTTTGCTGCACATGCGCTGGCAGTTTCGCGATCTCACCTTCTGGCAACTGCAGTTGCGCACCAATACACCGATCCAACGTGGCGATAGCGGCGATGGAATTGAAACCAGCCATATCAGCGATCTGTTCCTGCGCCAGTTTGATCATTTTGATCTTCGCGACAGCCAGGTCAGTTTTTTGACCCTGTCAGGCCAGCGAGCAGAACTGGCGATCCCTCAGTTAACCTGGTTGAACGGTAAAAACCGGCATCGTGCTGAAGGCCAGGTCAGCCTCTCCAGCCTGACCGGCCAGCACGGTGTTATGCAGGTGCGTATGGATCTGCGTGATGATGACGGCCTGCTGAATAATGGTCGAGTCTGGTTGCAGGCTGACGACATCGACGTTAAGCCGTGGTTGGGAAAATGGATGCAGGACAATGTTGCGCTGCAAACCGCGCGCTTTAGCCTGGAAGGCTGGATGACGCTCAGCAAAGGCGAAATCTCTGGTGGCGATGTCTGGTTGAAAAAGGGCGGCGCAAGCTGGAAGGGGGAGAGCAACATCCACACGCTGTCCGTCGACAACCTGACTGCGCAGATCAGCCGTGAGCACTCCGGTTGGTTGTTCGCTATCCCGGATACGCGCATCACGATGGATGACAAACCCTGGCCGAGTGGCGCATTAACGCTGGCCTGGTTCCCCGAGCAGGAAGTGGGGGGCGCTAATAACAAGCGCAGCGACGAATTACGTATCCGCGCCAGTAACCTGGAGTTAGCCGGGTTAGAGGGGCTACGCCCGATGGCCGCTAAGTTATCTCCGGCATTGGGCGATATCTGGCGGGCCACGCAACCGAGCGGCAAGATAAATGTGCTGGCGTTGGATATCCCGTTACAGGCGACCGAAAAAACCCGTTTCCAGTCCTCGTGGACCGATCTGGCGTGGAAACAGTGGAAGCTGTTGCCGGGAGCAGAGCATTTCTCCGGTACGTTGTCTGGCAGCGTGGAAAATGGCGCATTAACGGCCTCCATGAAGCAGGCAAAAATGCCGTATGAAACCGTCTTTCGTGCCCCGCTGGAGATAGAAAATGGCGTGGCAACGCTCAGTTGGCTGAAGAATGAAAATGGCTTTCAGCTAGACGGGCGCAATATTGACGTTAAAGCGAAAGCGGTACATGCGCGTGGCGGTTTTCGTTATCTGCAACCAACAAGCGATGAGCCGTGGCTGGGGATTCTGGCGGGGATTAGTACTCACGATGGCTCCCAGGCCTGGCGCTATTTCCCGGAAAACCTGATGGGGAAAGAGCTGGTTGATTACCTCAGTGGGGCAATTCAGGGCGGTGAAGCGGATAACGCCACGCTGGTTTATGGTGGTAACCCACATCTGTTCCCGTATCTGCATAACGAAGGTCAGTTCCAGGTGCTGGTGCCGCTGCGTCATGCAAAATTTGCCTTCCAGCCGGAATGGCCCGCACTGACTGACCTCAATATTGAACTGAACTTCATTAACGATGGTCTGTGGATGAAGACGGATAGCGTCAATCTGGGGGGGGTAAAAGCCACAAATCTGACGGCAAATATCCCTGACTACGCAAAAGAAAAACTGCTGATTGATGCCGACATCAACGGGCCGGGCAAAGCGGTTGGGCCTTATTTCGACGAAACACCGCTGAAAGAGTCGCTTGGTGCCACACTGGAACAGCTGCAAATTGACGGCGATGTGAGTGCTCGCTTACATCTTGATATCCCGTTAGATGGTTCTCTGGTTACGGCCAAAGGCGATGTGAATCTGCGAAATAACAGTCTGTTTATCAAGCCGCTCGACAGCACGCTGAAGAATTTGAACGGTAAATTCAGCTTTATCAACGGCGATCTCAAGAGTGAGCCGATGACGGCGAACTGGTTTAATCAGCCTCTGAATGTCGACTTTTCCACTACCGAGGGTGCAAAAGCTTACCAGGTTGCTGTGAATCTGAATGGCGACTGGCAGCCAACTCGTATGGGGATACTCCCCGCACAGGTGAATGATGCCTTAAGCGGCAGTATGGCGTGGAACGGTAAGGTTGGCATTGACCTGCCATATCATGCCGGAGCGACCTACAACATTGAGCTGAAAGGTGACCTGAAAAATGTAAGTAGTCACTTACCTGCTCCGTTAAACAAGGTAGCCGGCGAGTCGCTGCCGGTTAATGTTAAGGCAGAGGGCAACCTGCGCAGCTTCGATCTGACCGGTAACGCCGGAAGCAGGAACCACTTTAACAGCCGCTGGTTGCTGAATCAGAAACTGACGCTTGATCGCGCTATCTGGACTTCGGAAAGCCGTACCGTGCCAGCGCTTCCTGACCAGCAGGGTATTGAACTTAATCTTCCGCCCATGGACGGTGCGCAATGGCTGGCATTGTTCCAGAAAGGCGCGGCGGATAACGTCGGAAGTAATGCGAACTTCCCGCAGCGTATTGCGGTGCGCACGCCTTCTTTATCATTGGGCGGCCAGCAGTGGAATAACCTGAGCATAGTGTCTGAACCTGGGCTTAATGGTACCAGCGTACGGGCGCAGGGGCGTGAAATTAACGCCACATTGGCTATGCGCAATAATGCTCCGTGGCTTGCCAATATCAAGTACCTGTATTTCAACCCGAGCACTGCAACGTCATCGCCCAATACAACGCCAGCCTCGCCGTTCTCTGCCATCAATAACATCAGCTTCCGTGGCTGGCCGGATGCGCAGATACGTTGCGAAGAGTGCTGGATGTGGGGGCAAAAATATGGGCGCATTGATGCCGATGTCGCGATAAAAGGTGACACATTAACGTTGAGCAACGGTCTACTGGATACCGGGTTTGCCCGACTGACCGCCGATGGCGAATGGGTCAATGTGCCGGGCAAGGAGCGTACATCACTGAAAGGAAAGCTGAATGGCAACAAGATTGATGCAGCCGCGGGTTTCTTTGGCGTATCTACCCCGATTCGTAACTCTTCCTTTAACGTCGAGTACGATCTGCACTGGCGTAATCCGCCCTGGGACCCAGATGAAGCTTCACTGAATGGTATTTTGCGCACCCGTTTAGGCAAAGGTGAATTGACTGAACTTAGCACCGGACATGCGGGACAACTGTTACGTCTGCTGAGCTTTGATGCGCTCTTGCGTAAACTGCGTTTTGATTTTAGCGATACGTTCAGTGAAGGTTTTTACTTTGACTCTATCCGCAGTACGGCGTGGATCAAAGACGGTGTGATGCACACTGATGATACGCTGGTAGATGGCCTGGAAGCGGATATCGCCATGAAAGGTTCGGTGAATCTGGTACGTCGCGAACTGGATATGGAAGCCGTTGTCGCACCAGAAATTTCTGCCACCGTCGGGGTGGCCGCGGCGTTTGCCGTCAACCCGATTGTCGGCGCGGCGGTATTTGCCGCCAGTAAAGTTCTGGGGCCGCTGTGGAGCAAAGTTTCAATTCTGCGCTATCGCATTACCGGTCCGGTCGATAAGCCACAGATTAACGAAGTTCTGCGCCAGCCGCGCAAAGAAAGCCAGCAATGATTTGACGGGGACGAGTAATTGCCCCAATCTCAACAGAGAACTTCTACCGCAGTCCGTAGGCCGGATAAGGCGTTTACGCCGCCATCCGGGCATTGAAGCGCCTGATGGCGACGCTGGCGCGTCTTATCAGGCCTACAACAGTAACTAATGAGTAGCAAAACGATGAGTCTGAACCTGGTAAGTGAACAATTGCTAGCGGCGAATGGCCTGAAACATCAGGATCTGTTCGCCATCCTGGGCCAACTGGCCGAACGCCGTCTTGATTACGGCGATCTGTATTTTCAGTCGAGCTACCACGAATCCTGGGTTTTAGAAGACCGCATCATTAAAGATGGTTCTTACAATATTGATCAGGGCGTTGGCGTGCGTGCCATCAGCGGCGAAAAAACAGGGTTTGCCTACGCGGACCAAATAAGCCTGCTGGCGCTGGAGCAAAGTGCTCATGCCGCGCGTACTATCGTGCGTGACAGCGGTGATGGCAAAGTAAAAACGCTGGGTGCGGTAGAGCATCAGGCACTCTACACCTCGGTTGATCCATTACAGAGCATGAGCCGGGAAGAGAAACTAGATATTCTGCGTCGTGTGGACAGCGTTGCGCGTGCCGCCGACAAGCGTGTGCAGGAAGTGACGGCGAGCCTGACCGGTGTGTATGAGCTGATTCTGGTTGCGGCGACGGATGGAACACTGGCGGCAGACGTTCGTCCCCTGGTACGACTGTCCGTCAGCGTGCAGGTAGAAGAAGACGGCAAACGTGAGCGTGGTGCCAGCGGTGGCGGCGGTCGTTTCGGTTATGACTACTTCCTCGCCTCCCTTGATGGCGAAGTTCGTGCTGACGCATGGGCGAAAGAAGCCGTACGTATGGCGCTGGTCAATCTCTCTGCAGTAGCCGCGCCAGCGGGCACGTTGCCGGTGGTACTCGGCGCTGGCTGGCCTGGCGTTCTGCTGCATGAAGCGGTCGGTCATGGTCTGGAAGGGGACTTTAACCGCCGTGGCACTTCGGTATTCAGCGGTCATATGGGTGAGCTGGTGGCGTCAGAACTGTGCACCGTCGTTGATGATGGCACGATGGCAGATCGTCGTGGTTCAGTAGCTATTGATGACGAAGGAACGCCGGGTCAGTACAACGTGCTGATTGAAAACGGTATTCTGAAAGGTTATATGCAGGACAAACTGAATGCACGTTTGATGGGGGTGGCACCAACGGGGAACGGTCGCCGTGAATCTTACGCGCACCTGCCGATGCCGCGTATGACCAACACCTATATGCTGCCGGGGAAATCCACGCCGCAGGAGATCATCGAGTCTGTCGAATACGGTATTTATGCGCCTAACTTTGGCGGCGGCCAGGTGGATATCACTTCCGGGAAATTCGTGTTCTCTACCTCCGAAGCGTATCTGATTGAAAACGGTAAAGTGACCAAACCGGTGAAAGGCGCGACGCTGATTGGCTCCGGTATTGAAGCGATGCAGCAGATTTCGATGGTGGGCAACGACCTGAAACTGGATAACGGAGTGGGTGTTTGCGGTAAAGAAGGACAGAGTCTGCCGGTTGGCGTGGGCCAGCCGACGCTGAAGGTGGATAACCTGACCGTAGGTGGCACCGCGTAACATCATGATGTAAGCCCGATAAGCACCCGTGCTATCGGGCATCTTGCCGGATGCGGCGTCAACGCCTTATCCGGCAAGGACTTTTTTACTTCTCTTTTCCCCGGCCGTACATTCCCTGAAACAGTTGCGCCACATCGACAAAATAATCGGTCAGATAGTTAATCACCACCTGCACTTTGAGCGGCAGCTTATCCTTTTCGGTATATAACGCATACACCGGACGTGGATCTGACTGGTAGCGGGGGAGCAGGATCTCCACTTCGCCGCGGTTAATCTCGTTGATCACCCACATCAGCGGTACATAGGCAATGCCCGCGCCTGCCGCCAGCCAGCGCACCAGTGTCATCGGATCGTTGGTCACAAAGCGTCCCTCTGGGATCAGACGGGTAGAAATCCCCTCCGGAGCAATTAATTCGAACTCATTATCCGGGCGAACACTGTATTCCAACCACGAATGATTGCTGAGATCGGCGGGTTTCTCCGGGATACCAAACTGGGCGAGATAACTTTTTGCCGCGCAGACCACCATCGGCATAGCTCCCAGACGACGCGAAAAAAGGCTGGAGTCCTGCAGGGCACCCACGCGGATAACCACGTCCAGACCGTCGGCAATCAGGTCGGGTGCTGGTATTCCCGTCACCAGATTTACCGTCAGTCCAGGATACTCTTTGAGCATTTTTGCGGTCAATCCGGCGAGGACATTTTGTGCCATGGTTGAAGAACAACCAATGCGCAGCGTGCCGATGGGCGTGTTGTTAAAAGCATACAGTTGCTCGTGAACATCTTGCGCTTCGTGCAGCATTCGGCGGCAACCCTGATAATAAATTTTACCCGCCTCGGTAAGCCCAATGCTGCGTGTGCTGCGGTTTAGCAGCTTAACCTGCAACTCATCTTCCAGTTTGGATACCGTCTGGCTTATCGATGAAACGCTCATTTGCAACTGTCTTGCGGCGGCGGTGAAAGAGCCCAGTTCGACAACTTTGGCGAACACCGACATTCGTTTTAATCGTTCCATTGTTCACTCTGGCTTAAAAGTGATTTAGATCACATAATATAGATAACAGCATAACAGTTACGCTAATATATTATTATTCAAATAACAGCTATGTCGCTCTCGCCTGGCTCATCCTTGCCCTTCTCTGCGGTGACATACGCTAAATAATCGATCACCTGCACTCTCTTAAGCTACCAAGGTCAACATGAGTCTGTTTCCCGTTATCGTGGTGTTTGGTCTGTCCTTCCCACCGATTTTTTTCGAATTGCTTTTGTCACTGGCGATTTTCTGGCTGGTGCGCCGGGTGTTAGTTCCGACTGGCATCTATGATTTTGTCTGGCATCCGGCTCTGTTTAACACCGCGCTGTATTGCTGCCTTTTCTATTTAATATCGCGCCTGTTCGTTTGAGGTTGAAGTGAAAACACTAACAAAAAAACTCTCCCGTACGGCTATAACTCTCGTACTGGTCATTCTGGCCTTTATCGCTATTTTCCGCGCATGGGTCTATTACACCGAGTCACCGTGGACGCGTGATGCACGTTTTAGCGCTGATGTCGTCGCCATTGCACCGGATGTCGCGGGTCTTATCACCAATGTTAACGTCCATGATAACCAACTGGTGAAAAAGGATCAGGTCCTGTTCACTATCGATCAGCCACGTTATAAAAAAGCCCTCGAACAGGCGGAAGCGGACGTTGCTTATTATCAGGTTCTGGCACAGGAAAAACGCCAGGAAGCCGGTCGTCGTAACCGACTGGGCGTGCAGGCAATGTCTCGTGAAGAGATTGACCAATCAAACAACGTACTGCAAACCGTATTACACCAGTTGGCGAAAGCTCAGGCGACTCGCGATCTGGCAACATTAGATCTCGAACGTACCGTGATTCGCGCGCCGGCAGATGGCTGGGTGACTAACCTGAACGTCTATAGCGGCGAATTTATTACGCGTGGATCGACAGCGGTAGCACTGGTAAAACAGCACTCATTCTATGTACTGGCTTATATGGAAGAGACTAAGCTGGAAGGTGTACGTCCTGGGTATCGCGCTGAGATCACCCCGCTTGGCAGTAATAATGTGTTGAAAGGCACCGTCGATAGCGTGGCGGCAGGCGTGACAAATGCCAGCAGCACACGGGATGCGAAAGGTATGGCAACCATCGATTCTAATCTTGAATGGGTTCGTCTGGCGCAGCGCGTGCCGGTGCGTATTCGTCTTGACGATCAACAGGGAATGATGTGGCCGGCCGGTACTACGGCTACCGTCGTTATTACCGGTAAGCAGGATCGCGATGCCAGCCAGGAGTCGTTCTTCCGTAAAATGGCGCACCGTCTGCGCGAGTTTGGTTAATTGTGATGGGTATTTTCTCCATTGCCAATCAGCATATCCGCTTTGCGGTAAAGCTGGCATGCGCCATTGTACTGGCGTTATTTGTTGGCTTTCATTTCCAGCTTGAGACCCCTCGTTGGGCAGTCCTGACCGCAGCCATTGTGGCGGCAGGCCCAGCCTTTGCCGCCGGTGGAGAACCTTATTCAGGCGCTATCCGCTACCGCGGTATGCTGCGTATTGTCGGGACATTTATTGGCTGTATTGCCGCCCTGATCATTATTATCAGTATGATCCGTGCGCCGCTATTGATGATCCTGGTGTGCTGTATCTGGGCCGGTTTTTGTACCTGGATCTCTTCACTGGTAAAGATCGAAAACTCCTATGCCTGGGGGCTTTCGGGTTACACGGCGCTGATTATCGTCATTACCATTCAGGCGGAGCCTCTGCTGACGCCACAATTTGCGCTCGAACGCTGCAGCGAGATTGTGATGGGGATTGTCTGCGCTATCATCGCCGACCTACTCTTTTCGCCCCGTTCAGTGAAACAGGAGATAGATGTCGAGTTGGACAGCCTTCTGGTGGCGCAATATCAGCTTATGCAGCTGTGTATAAAGCATGGTGATAGCGAAGAGGTGGACAAGGCCTGGGGCACTTTAGTTCGTCGTACGGCGGCGCTGGAAGGTATGCGCAGCAACCTGAACATGGAATCCTCACGCTGGGTGCGCGCCAATCGTAGGCTCAAAGCGTTGAACACACTGTCACTGACGCTTATTACTCAGTCCTGCGAAACCTATCTTATCCAGAATACGCGACCAGAACTGATTACAGATACTTTCCGCGAGTTGTTTGATACACCGGTTGAAACGGTGCAGGACGTACATAAACAACTGAAGCGGATGCGCCGTGTGATTGCCTGGACCGGTGAGCGTGATACGCCGGTGACGATTTATAGCTGGGCCGGCGCGGCGACGCGCTACCTGCTGTTGAAACGCGGCGTGGTCAGCAATACCAAAATCAGTGCAATAGAAGAAGAGATCCTGCAGGGCGAGCCGGTGGTGAAAGTGGAATCCGCTGAACGTCACCATGCAATGGTCAACTTCTGGCGTACTACGCTGTCCTGTGTGCTGGGAACCTTATTCTGGTTGTGGACCGGCTGGACATCAGGTAGTGGCGCGATGGTAATGATAGCGGTCGTCACCTCGTTGGCCATGCGTTTGCCTAACCCCCGTATGGTAGCCATCGACTTTATCTATGGCACGCTGGCAGCATTACCGTTGGGGGCGCTCTATTTTTTGGTAATTATCCCCAATACCCAGCAAAGCATGTTATTGCTGTGTCTGAGTCTGGCGGTGCTGGGATTCTTTCTGGGTATCGAGGTGCAAAAGCGGCGTCTGGGCTCAATGGGGGCGCTGGCGAGCACCATTAACATCATCGTGCTGGATAACCCGATGACGTTCCACTTTAGCCAGTTCCTCGACAGTGCACTGGGGCAGATTGTCGGCTGCGTATTGGCGTTTATCGTTATTCTGCTGGTGCGGGATAACTCGCGTGACAGAACAGGTCGTGTGTTGCTTAACCAGTTTGTGTCGGCAGCGGTCTCCGCAATGACCACCAATGTTGTGCGCCGTAAAGAAAATCACCTTCCGGCGTTGTATCAGCAGCTGTTTTTACTGATGAACAAATTCCCCGGCGATCTGGCAAAGTTCCGCCTGGCACTGACGATGATTATTGCTCACCAGCGTTTACGTGATGCACCTGTACCAGTAAACGACGATTTATCGACGTTTCATCGCCAGCTTCGCCGTACTGCCGATCATGTTATTTCTGCAGTCAATGATGACAAACGCCGACGCTACTTTAGTCAGTTGCTGGAGGAACTTGATATCTACCAGGAAAAATTAACGCTCTGGGAAGCCCCGCCTCAGGTGACGGAACCAGTGAAACGACTCACGGGAATGTTGCACAAATACCAGCATGCACTGACCAGCAATTCATAAATCATCTAACCGGAAGAGGATATTTCTTCCGGTTTCAGTTTTACCGCCCCTGTAATGTCATGATAAACGCGTTCATTAATGTGGAAAGCGGTTCGTCGTACCAGTAGGCATAAAGATCGGCTGGAATAGGGTCATTCAACGGTAAGAAACGAACGCCTGGCCAGTGGATCAATCCGCAGGTTTCTGGCAGCAAAGAGAGGCCCATTCCTGCGCTAACCAGCGCCAGCGCGGTTTGCGGTTCGTTAACCTGGTGGGTAATCAGAGGATAAAATCCTACCTCAACACAGCGGTCATGTACCTGACGGGCGAAATTGCTTTGATTAAATGAAAGCGAAATGATGGGGCGTTCAGCGAGCATCGCCAGTGAGACGCTTTGGTGTTGGCAGAGAGGATCGTGTTCAGGTACGGCGAGAGCAACCGCTTCGCGGGAAATCAATTGGCTACGAATATTCGTCTCGGATTGGGGCAGTACGTTCCGGCTAATCGCGATATCAATCGTCCGGGCATGCAAGGCTTCAATTTGCTGATGTTGGGAAAGCTCCTGCAAGCTCCAGTTTACGTACGGCTGTTGCTTTTTAAAGCCCTTTAGACGCGTAAGCAGCGTCCCCCACAGTGCGCTACCGACTATCCCAATGTTGAAATGTTGATGTTCGCTACGGCCAATCTGTCGCACATAATTGAGGGATTGATCGGTGGTACTCAGGATACGATCGACTTCCGTTTTCAATACCTGCCCGGCTCGCGTGAGAACCACTTTACGGCTGGTACGTTCAAATAGTGTCGTTTCAAGGATCTCTTCCAGTTCTTTAATCTGCATACTCAACGGTGGTTGAGAGATGTTTAACCGGGCCGCGGCCCGGCCAAAGTGCAGCTCGTCAGCGAGAACCTGAAAATAACGCAATGTTCGAAGACGAATTCGGCTATTGGCCTGGAGATCAATCATGCTGGTTACGCGTAAGAGAGGGAGAGAAACGGCATCATGCCGTCCTCCCCAAAGCTTGTCAAACCGCAGCGGATGTCGAGCGGGCGAGACGCTCGGCCTGGCTGCAGGCAACAGCGATAACCAGCGTCAGCAGTAACACACAATAGGCGACAGTTGACGTATTCACCGCCCCCTGCAGACCAAGGTGGCTGTTTACCATGGAGGATACGCTGGCAAACAGTAGCGTGCCCACTGTACCGCACGTCAACAAGGCGGAGATCAAGGTTGGTGAACTGCGGCTCACCTGCAGTGAGCCATAGCTCATCAGGCCGGAGAATAAACCGGAGTTAAAGAAACCAAACACGCCGCACGCTACCAGAATCAGCGTGGTATTGTTGCTGTTGGCAATCAGCGCAATGGAGACCAGACCAATGCTTGCGCAGATCAGCAGGAAAGTGCGCAGCTTCATCCACTTCACGGTGAACTGATTCAGGAACAGGCCAATGGCTTTCGTCACCCAATACACAGTAGTGAACAGCGCGGCATCCTGCGCCTGAAGTGTAAAACGCGATTGCAGGTAGCCCGGTGTCCACATGGTAAAAATGGGTTCAGCCAGCAGGAAAGCAAAGAGAGTAAAACAGATTAAATAGACGGAGATCCCCCAGGGTTCTGACTCTTCCGTTTTCTCGTGTCGCTGCGGCTGCGCAACCTCTGTCGATGGGAAGCGACAACGCAGGGTAAGTGCCAACATCAGCGCGCCCAGACCGCCCATAATCCCATACATCGCAATCCAACTGGCACCCAGTTTAAACATCCAGGCTAACAGTAAAGAAAGGGTTGCTCCGGCAAAGCTGAAAAAGAAATCGGTAAAAATCAGGCTGGAAGAGCGGCTCTTTTCATCGGGATTAATACGGACCACCAGATAACTGCCGATGGTCATAAACACGCCCCCGCAGGCACCAATGCCGGCCACTGCAACGCTAAACAGTGTTAAGGTTGGTTGGATAAAAAGCACGGCGCTGATAATCACGGTGAGCGTTGCAGCAATAACTAATGGTTTTTTCAGCCCCCATTTTTTCATCAGAATGCCGCCAAGCATAATAGGCACAAACATGCCGATGTTCATCAAGGTAAAGACCTGCCCGATAAAGCTGGGGTCTTTATGAAAAGCGGCACACAGTGGCCCAAGCACAATCCCCAGTGTCGACACCAGTGCGCCAACAAAGTAATAGCTCAGGTACGAAACGGCATTGAGATTTGCGCGAGAAAACTGATTGTCTGGCATAACTTTTCTCCAGACGGAGCAGGGCGACCTGTCCGTCTACGGAACCACGATCAGGCGTACTGTTTGAGGAACTGGCTGATCAAACGAATAAAATCTTCGGTCACCATGGCTGCGCATTTCAGCGTTTGTTCATGGGAAAGCTCAACATCACTGAGGCCTTCAGCCATATTCGTGATGGCTGAAACGGCCAGTACTTTCAGGCCACAATGGCGTGCAGCTATCACTTCCGGTACCACCGACATACCGACCACATCGCCGCCCATACGTTGCATCATGCGAATCTCCGCAGCCGTCTCAAAATTAGGGCCAGGATAAGAGACGAAAACCCCTTCATGAAGCGTGATACCCAACTGCTCTGCGGCACCGTGAAGCTGCTGGCGCAGCTCGCGATCGTATGCGTTAGCGAGGCTAAAGAAGCGAGGACCAAAGCGTTCATCGTTCGGCCCGACAAGTGGGGTAGATGGCATGGTGTTGATGTGATCGTTGAGGGCAACCAGACTACCTGCAGGAATATCTACGTTCAGTGAACCCGCGGCGTTGGTACAGAATAAAAATTCGCAGCCCAACAGTTTAAAGGTACGCACGGCATGGGTCATGATGCCCATTCCCAGCCCTTCATAAAAATGCCCGCGTCCCTTCATGCAGATGAGGTCGATGCCATAAAGCGTCCCCATCACCACTTCCCCGGCATGGCCGATTACGGTGCTGACCGGAAACCCAGGTAATTGTTGATATGAAAGCGTGGTTTTATTTTCCATGCGATCGGCAAGCGCCCCCAGACCTGACCCAAGTATCAGAGCGATACGTGGATGAAAATTGGGTTTTGCTGCACGCAGAATTTCAGCCGCTTCATACGGGGTATCGTTGACAACAGACATGGACATATCGACTCCAGAGACTATTCAGTTGCAGGCATTTTGTGGAGGCTTCAATTACAAATCCAATATGATAAGTGCGGTTATTAATATGATTTTCATATTGAAAATATCATATCGATATCGGACCTATTATTTTTCAGAACGTTATGGCCAACGTGTTTCATACTGTTTCTGAAACGCAGTCATAGTCTTGCACAAAAATGTGACTTACCTCTCTTTATCTAAACAGTGAACAATTCATTCCTGGCGTATTGCGCACACTGAGGCAGCGCTATACTTAAGACGAGCATTTAGCTGGGGTGATAAACGATGCCTGGACCGCAGGAACATAAAATTTTGCTGGCGGGATACACGGGAAACAGGTTGAGGAAGACCCTGCATATCGGTGGTCTGTAGAGTAACTGGCGTCGGGATGGTGGCTATAGATGAATATCTATACGTTTGATTTTGACGAAATTGAAAATCAGAGTGATTTCTACCGTGAGTTTGCACGTACATTTGGCCTGGCCCGGGAAAAGGTGGTTGATTTAGATTCTTTGTGGGAGGTTGTGGTTGGGGAAGTCTTGCCGTTACCTCTGGAAATCGAATTTGTCCATTTACCGGATAAGTTACGCAGGCGATATGGCGCGCTGATTTTACTGTTCGATGAAGCAGAAGAAGAGCTCGAAGGGCAATTACGCTTTAACGTTCGCCACTCAAAATAGGCATAAAAAAGCCCCCGGCAGGCGGGGGCAAGTCGTCGGACTAGACGACGAGGGTTTATTTGTACAATTCTGCGGTTGCATGCCAGTGAGCACCTTCACGGAGTTCAGTGACACGATAGCTGCTGGCGCCCGCTTTTTCTGCTTTAGCGGCGATTGCCTGACGCATATCCATTGGTGAGCTACCGATCTGAGACACAGAGATAGTACCCATGGATTGCAGATTCTGTGCTTCTTGCGAGTTCACCTGATTAACAGCGGCGCTTGCACCGAAAGAGAGAACGGAGAGAAGGCTTAGCGTTGCAACAGTGGTTTTGATTTTCATGATATTTACCTCGTCGAATTCTTTTATTAGGGGTCTTTGTTTCGTGACCCTCATCACAAAATCAAGTATACACTAATCACGCGATAAATTAATACCACGCTAATTGTTTCCATGGTAATTGGGTGTTAAGAAAAGTATTTTTTATAACTATATGGAATTAAAAATACAGATTAGAGCTTCTTCTTGAAAATAAAATTAATAAATTCATACTGATACAATATTTTGCAAATTGTGCGTTTTTGATGAGTATCATTCACCGAGTGAATGTGTTTTGGCGGTGAAACGCACTATTTGTTAAATGTTCGGTAGTGGAAAACTGAGGAGGGGAACAGAAAAGAGAGATTTTTCCCCCGCCACAGGGCGTGACGGGGAAGGGAATTACAGTTCTTGTTCAAACAGTTCCAGAATGGCCTCGTACAGGTCTTTTACCGTAAAACCTTTGGCCGGTGTGGTGAAGATGGTATCGTCACCCGCAATCGTGCCAAGAATACCTTCTGCTTTACCCAGTGAATCCAGCAGGCGAGCAATCAGCTGCGCAGCCCCTGGGCTGGTATGAATAACGACAACGGCATCGTTGTAGTCGATATCCAGCACCAGATTTTTCAACGGGCTTGATGTTGTCGGGACGCCCAGCTCTGCAGGCAGGCAGTACACCATTTCCATTTTCGCATTGCGGGTACGCACGGCACCAAACTTGGTCAGCATGCGTGAAACCTTGGACTGGTTGATATTATCAAAGCCCTGATCCTGCAACGCGAGGACGATTTCGCCCTGAGAGCTGAATTTTTCTTCTTTAAGTAGCGCTTTAAACGCCTTAACTAATTCTTCTTGTTTAGCCGAGCTTCGCATAAGTCACCCGTAATATGGCGGTAGAAACAACATTATTGTGCATACAGATGAATTTTTATGCAAACGGTCTGCCTCGTTCAAGGCTGAAATAATGTTATGAAAGAGCGGGATTTTATCAAATTTCGTTATCAAGAAACATGCCTGTGTCACGGCTCGCAAATAAGATTAAAAGTAAATTAAATGTTATCAAATTGATGTTGTTTTGAGAGGGCTGTAGGGTATATTGTCAGCACCTGTTGGAAAGTTGCTCTACTGTGCGAGTGGTTTTGAATTACGTAACTTAGGTTTTATTTTACGTAAGTTAAATGCATAAAAGCCAAATTTGCGTGACTACGCATTCTTGAAGCGTGGTTATTGAATTCATTGGATTTGTGAATTAAGGTCGCCGCCGCGGAGCAATAGACATTTTGCTTATCAATATAATAAGGAGTTTAGGATGAAAGTTGCAGTCCTCGGCGCTGCTGGTGGTATCGGTCAGGCGCTAGCATTACTGTTAAAAACCCAACTGCCTTCAGGTTCAGAACTCTCCCTGTACGACATCGCTCCAGTAACTCCTGGTGTGGCCGTTGATTTGAGCCATATCCCTACTGCTGTGAAAATCAAAGGCTTCAGCGGTGAAGATGCGACCCCTGCACTGGAAGGTGCTGACGTGGTGCTGATTTCTGCGGGTGTTGCGCGTAAACCAGGTATGGACCGTTCTGACCTGTTTAACGTGAATGCTGGCATCGTGAAGAATCTGGTGCAGCAGGTTGCTACAACCTGTCCGAAAGCGTGTATCGGTATCATCACTAACCCAGTGAACACGACCGTTGCTATTGCTGCTGAAGTGCTGAAAAAAGCAGGCGTATACGATAAGAACAAACTGTTTGGCGTAACGACGCTGGACATCATCCGCTCCAACACCTTTGTGGCGGAACTGAAAGGCAAGCAGCCTGGCGATGTTGAAGTCCCGGTTATCGGTGGACACTCAGGTGTGACCATTCTGCCGCTGCTGTCACAAATTCCTGGCGTAAGCTTCACAGAACAAGAAGCGGCTGACCTGACTAAACGTATCCAGAACGCGGGTACTGAAGTTGTGGAAGCAAAAGCCGGTGGCGGGTCTGCAACCCTGTCTATGGGTCAGGCTGCAGCACGTTTCGGTCTGTCACTGGTTCGTGCGCTGAGCGGCGAAAAGGGTGTCGTGGAATGCGCTTACGTTGAAGGCGATGGTCAGTACGCTCGCTTCTTCTCTCAGCCGCTGCTGCTGGGCAAAAATGGCGTAGAAGAACGTCAGTCCATCGGTAAACTGAGCGCGTTCGAACAAAGCTCGCTGGAAGGCATGCTGGACACGCTGAAGAAAGATATCACTCTGGGCGAAGAGTTCGTTAAGTAACGCCAGGAGAGGCCAGCGTGTATTTGTTGGCCTGATAAGCGTAGTGCCATCAGGCATTACGCGCTCACTCCCTACGATATCGCCTAATAAAAACCGGAGCATATATTGTGCTCCGGTTTTTTTATGGCAAGTGAGAGGTAGACGTAGCGTTAATTGGTGGCAGGGTATTCCTGAATCGTTACCTGCAGCGTCAATTGCTTATCATCACGCATCACAACCACTGAGATAACCGAGCCGGGGCGAATCTCCGCGACCTGATCCATGGTCTCCAGCGCTGATACTGCCGGTTTATTATTTACCGAAATGATGAGGTCGTTGACCTGAATTCCGGCCTGGGCCGCCGGACCATCCGGGGCCACTTCGTTCACGACAATCCCCTGAATTTGATCCATGCCGCTACCTTGTGCGTGCAGCGGTGCAATTTCACGCCCGCTGATGCCGATGTAGCCACGAATAACGCGCCCGTCGCGAATCAGCTTATCCATGATTTTCGTCGCCAGTTGAAACGGAATTGCAAAGCCAATCCCTTCCGGCGTTTCACCATCATTGCTCTTATCAAACGACAGTGTGTTAATCCCCATTAACTCGCCCAGCGAGTTAACCAGCGCACCGCCGGAGTTACCGTGGTTAATGGAGGCATCTGTTTGCAGGAAGTTTTGCCGGCCCGTTGGGTTCAGGCCAATACGACCTGTGGCGCTGATGATCCCCTGAGTGATGGTTTGCCCAAGGTTGTACGGGTTACCGATGGCAAGCACGACATCACCAATATGCGGTACACGTTTGTTATTAATCGGGATCGTTGGTAGTCCGCCCGCTGCGTTGATTTTCAACACTGCAAGGTCGGTTAAGGTATCAGAGCCAACAAGCAGCGCTTCAAAGACACGTCCATCCTGCAACGCGACGATGATTTGGTCGGCGTCATTAATGACATGCTTGTTGGTGATGATATAGCCGCGCTGATCCATGATAACGCCTGAACCGAGCGTGCGGATCTCAAGCTGGTTATGCGTCGTGCTGTTCATACTGCGGTTGTACACGTTGACCACGGCAGGCGCAGCACGGCGAACTGCCGGGTTATAACTGGCAGGAGTTTCATCTGTGCTGTCGAACTGTGGTGCGGTAAGCGTATTAATTTTTCGCAGAGAGGGCATCGCGGCCAGCAGAATGGCGCCGACGATTAAACCAATCGCGACCGAACGTAAAAGCTTCACAAACATGATGGCGGCGTCATTAAAAAAGGGAACGGCAGCAGCATATCACGAGTTTACCGGACATCACACGGGGGGCTGATGTCCGGTTGTCCTGGTTAACGCAAAAGCAGGTAAATACTCTCGTTACCACGAACGACCTGCAAAGCAATGATTGACGGTTTCGTTTCCAGCACTTTGCGCATTTCGGCAATCGAGTTCACCCGATCGCGGTTAACGGCGATGATGACGTCATCTTTATGCAGGCCGGCCTGTGCGGCTGGGCTACTTTTCTCAACGTTATCAATTCTAATGCCTTTGGTTCCGTCTTTTAGCTGCCCGTCGCTGAGCGTGGCCCCTTGTAATGCCGGTGCAATCATTTCCGCACTGGCGGAAGATGATGTACTGGTATCCAGCGTCACTTCAACTTCCAGTGGTTTACCGTTACGCAGCAGGCCCAGTTTGACTTTGGTCCCCGGTTCGGTTGTCGCAATACGCGAACGCAGTTCGGCGAAACTACTGAGCGGTTTGCCGTTTAGACTGGTAATCACGTCACCGGATTTCACGCCCGCTTTGGCGGAACCAGAGTTAGGCAGAACTTCGCTGACAAATGCGCCACGTTGTACATCCAGTTTGAATGCTTTAGCGATATCAGCGGTCATTTCAGTACCTTTAATACCTAACAGACCACGTTTGATTTCGCCAAACTGCATTAATTGCTGCGCCAGCGTACGCGCCATGTTACTGGGGATAGCAAAACCTATCCCAATGCTGCCGCCGCCAGGTGCCAGAATGGCGGTATTTATACCAATCAGCTCACCATTCAGGTTGAGCAACGCACCGCCGGAGTTGCCGCGGTTAATTGACGCATCGGTCTGAATAAAGTTTTCCAGACCTTCCAGGTTCAGACCACTGCGACCCAATGCGGAGACGATCCCTGAGGTTGCCGTTTGTCCCAACCCAAACGGGTTGCCGACGGCGACAGCAAAGTCACCCACGCGCAGTTTGTCGGAGTCGGCGATAGCGATTTGTGTCAGGTTGCTGGGATGCTGTATTTGCAGCAGGGCGATATCGCTCTGATCGTCGCTACCGATGAGTTTGGCATCGAACTCGCGCCCATCGTTCAGCTGAACGCTAATTTTTTGCGCCTGATTAATAACGTGGTTGTTGGTCAGAACATAGCCCTTGGCAGCGTCAATGATGACGCCTGAACCCAGTCCTTCGAATGGCTGCGAGGGCTGATCGGGCAGCTCATCGCCAAAAAACTTTTTGAATTCTTCCGGGACTTTTTGCCCTTGAACGGCGGTGCCCTCGACTCTCACGCTAACCACGGCAGGTAACACTTTTTCCAGCATGGGGGCGAGGCTGGGGAGCGCTGCCTGACCGGGTACCTGGCCGGGAATCGACGCAATGGCCTGGAATGGCGCCGAGAGAGTTAACCCGACACTTAACGCTAATGCACTCAACAGCTGGGTTTGTTTTTTCATGGATCCTGCTCTCGTACCTTGAGTAAACGGAAGATGATTCAAAACAGTTTGATGTTATTGAATTTTCGGTTTGGTCACAATGAGGCTAACGACTAAATAATAGCTGGGACGGGAAGAGAAGCGGAGGGCGCAATTGCTGCGCCCCATAAATTTCTTAACGATGTGCAGTTAGTCGCGCTTTGCGCCACTACGCAGCAGGCCGGAAGCCCCTTCGGAATAGTCACGCGGCATCTGAACCGGTGCCTGATCGTTACCCGCTTCAGACTCAGCCAGACGATTGCGGAATGGGTTGTTTTCCGCTGACATGCCCGGCAGCAGGCTGCTGGAGCTTTTCGCCATATGCTGATAGATCTGACGATAATCGTCAGCCATGTTATCCAGTAGCTCAGCGCTGCGGGCAAAATGACTCACCAGCTCTTCGCGGTACTCTTCCAGTTCAGCTTTGTTCTTTTCCAGTTCGTACTGTAATGCCTGCTGTTGGCGTAATTTACGATTACCAAAACGCATGGCTACAGCACCAATAATGATACCGACGACTAACCCAATTAGCGCATATTCCCAGGTCATGAACATCTCCCGTTGTCTTTTGTTTCCGTAGGGTGTTGGCTTTAGGCTCCATGCCTGCGCCTGATTATGCCACTATAACCGCTAATCCCGTAGAAGTGGAATCCCGTGTTTATATCACGTAATGTAGAACGGCCTTTTTTTCGTCAACCGTGAGCGACGGCACATCGATTCTCAAGGAATAACAATAACATCATGCAAAGCCTTTCCCCGACATCGCGATACCTGCAGGCCCTTAACGACGGCAGTCATCAACCCGACAACGTACAAAAAGAAGCGGTGAATCGACTGGAAACGATTTACCAGGAGCTCACGACGATTGCACCTCCAGCGGTGCAGGAGAGTGGACTGATGGCCCGCTTTGGTAAATTGCTGGGTAAACGTGAGCCGAAGGAAAACACGCCGGTGCGTGGTCTGTATATGTGGGGGGGCGTAGGGCGCGGAAAAACCTGGCTGATGGATTTGTTCTACCATAGCCTGCCTGGCGCACGTAAACAGCGTTTGCACTTTCACCGCTTCATGCTGCGCGTGCATGAAGAACTGACGGCTCTGCAAGGCCAGAGCGACCCGTTGGAAGTGATTGCTGACCGCTTCAAAGCCGAAACCGATGTGCTGTGCTTTGATGAATTTTTCGTCTCGGATATTACTGACGCCATGCTGCTCGGTGGCTTAATGAAGGCGCTATTTGCTCGCGGCATTACGCTGGTGGCAACGTCCAATATTCCGCCTGATGAACTGTATCGTAACGGTTTGCAACGTGCGCGCTTCCTTCCCGCTATCGAAGCCATTAAACAGTATTGCGATATCATGAACGTGGATGCCGGCGTTGACTACCGGTTGCGTACGTTAACCCAGGCACACTTATGGCTGTCCCCGCTTAATGATGAAACGCAGCGGCAGATGGATAAGCTCTGGCTGGCCTTAGCGGGAGCGAAAGGCGATCATGCGCCGACGCTGGAGATTAACCATCGCCCGATGCAGACGCTGGCCGTTGAGAACCAAACGCTGGCGGTATCATTCACTACGCTGTGCGTCGATGCCCGCAGCCAGCACGATTACATCGCGTTATCGCGCCTGTTTCACACGGTGCTGCTGTTTGATGTACCGGTAATGACGACGCTGATGGAAAGTGAAGCACGGCGCTTTATCGCGCTGGTTGATGAGTTCTACGAACGCCACGTTAAGCTGGTGGTCAGCGCCGCAGCGCCTTTATATGAAATCTACCAGGGCGAGCGCCTGAAGTTTGAATTCCAGCGTTGTTTATCGCGTTTGCAGGAGATGCAAAGCGAGGAGTATCTGAAGCGGGAACATTTAGCCGGTTAAACCTGCCGCAAATCACATAAAGGGGTCGATCTTTGACCCTGACTTCTCTATAATCTTGCGACCCCACGTTACGAGAGAGTTTTTTTCCCAAAACTTTCTATGCGCCGGCATAGGCTATTCGAAGGGGTAGGTTTGCTGGACAATGTCGTGTGAACCTCAACTGACAAAACGTTTGGGTGTTCACCAACGTGTAACTTATTTATTTGGGTAAGCTTTTAATGAAAACTTTTACAGCTAAACCAGAAACCGTAAAACGCGACTGGTATGTTGTTGACGCGACCGGTAAAACTCTGGGCCGTCTGGCTTCCGAACTGGCTCTGCGCCTGCGCGGTAAGCACAAAGCGGAATACACTCCGCACGTAGATACTGGTGATTACATCATCGTTCTGAACGCTGACAAAGTTGCTGTAACCGGCAACAAGCGTACTGACAAAGTGTACTATCACCACACCGGCCACATCGGTGGTATCAAACAAGCGACCTTTGAAGAGATGATTGCTCGCCGTCCTGAGCGTGTGCTTGAAATCGCGGTTAAAGGCATGCTGCCAAAAGGCCCGCTGGGTCGTGCTATGTTCCGTAAACTGAAAGTTTACGCTGGCAACGAGCACAACCACGCGGCACAGCAACCGCAAGTTCTTGACATCTAATCGGGATTATAGGCAATGGCTGAAAATCAATACTACGGCACTGGTCGCCGCAAAAGTTCCGCAGCTCGCGTTTTCATCAAACCGGGTAGTGGTAAAATCGTAATCAACCAACGTTCTCTGGAACAGTACTTCGGTCGTGAAACTGCCCGCATGGTAGTTCGTCAGCCGCTGGAACTGGTCGACATGGTTGAGAAACTGGATCTGTACATCACTGTTAAAGGTGGTGGTATCTCTGGTCAGGCTGGTGCGATCCGTCACGGTATCACCCGCGCTCTGATGGAGTACGACGAATCCCTGCGTGGCGAACTGCGTAAAGCTGGCTTCGTTACTCGTGATGCTCGTCAGGTTGAACGTAAGAAAGTCGGTCTGCGTAAAGCACGTCGTCGTCCGCAGTTCTCCAAACGTTAATTGCTTTCTGCTTCGGCAGATTACAATTTGCGAAAAAACCCGCCTCGGCGGGTTTTTTTATGATTTTCATCCGCCCAAAATCACGGTAATTCGCTGATTGCCACCTCTTTTTCCCCATTTCCAGAATCGACTCACCACAAAGGTCACAAAATCTGGTAAACTATCATCCAATTTTCTGCCCAAATATCCGGTATTGTTCATTTTTTGTTTGTATTTTGAACAGTAATGACTTTCCCGAATCTGGGTGACATCACTTCTGGCTGGCCACAAAGTGGCTGGTAGCAGTAAAAATTCTGAATATACCTGGAGGTTTTCATGGCTGTCGCTGCCAACAAACGTTCGGTAATGACGCTGTTTTCTGGTCCTACTGACATCTATAGCCATCAGGTCCGCATCGTGCTGGCTGAAAAAGGTGTTAGTTTCGAGATTGAGCACGTGGAAAAGGACAATCCACCGCAGGATCTGATCGACCTCAACCCGAATCAGAGCGTCCCGACACTGGTGGATCGTGAGCTGACCCTGTGGGAATCTCGCATCATTATGGAATACCTGGATGAGCGTTTCCCGCATCCTCCGCTGATGCCGGTTTACCCGGTTGCGCGTGGTGAGAGCCGCCTGTACATGCAGCGTATTGAAAAAGACTGGTACACGCTGATGAATGTCATCGTGAATGGTTCCGCATCTGAAGCCGATGTTGCACGTAAGCGTCTGCGTGAAGAGCTGCTGGCAATTGCCCCTGTCTTTGGTCAAAAACCCTATTTCCTGAGCGATGAGTTCAGCCTGGTAGATTGCTACCTGGCACCGCTGCTGTGGCGTTTACCGCAGTTGGGTATTGAATTCAACGGCGCAGGTTCGAAAGAACTGAAAGGGTATATGACTCGCGTCTTTGAACGTGACTCTTTCCTGGCTTCTCTGACTGAGCCTGAACGTGAAATGCGTCTGGGCCGGGGTTAACCTGTATGGATTTGCCACAGCTAACGCCACGCCGTCCGTATCTGCTGCGCGCGTTCTATGAGTGGTTGCTAGACAACCAGCTCACGCCGCACCTGGTGGTGGATGTGACGCTCCAGGACGTGCAGGTTCCGATGGAATATGCACGTGATGGGCAAATTGTTTTGAATATTGCACCGCGTGCAGTTGGGAACCTGGAACTGGCTAACGATGAAGTGCGTTTCAACGCGCGCTTTGGTGGTGTGCCGCGTCAGGTTTCTGTGCCGCTGGCTGCGGTTCTGGCTATTTATGCGCGCGAAAATGGCGCGGGTACGATGTTCGAACCGGAAGCCGCTTACGACGAAGATGTCGCCAGCTTGAACGATGACGATAACGACGCGTCGGGTTTTGAGAATGAAACGGTCATGTCCGTTATTGATGGCGATAAGCCAGACAATGCCGACGACAACGACCCGGATGACACTCCACCGCCTCCTCGCGGTGGGCGTCCGGCGCTACGCGTAGTGAAATAATCAAACAGGCCCTTGCGGGCCTGTTTTGCATTCTGCGTCTGATATCAATAAAACAGCGCGATAGTGGCAATCATATTGACCACAAATCCTATCGCCATTGGGATGGCTGTCCGTTTTACTACCTCAAAAGGTGACACGCCCGCAATACCGGATGTCACGACAATCACTGCAGTAATCGGTGAAACCGCACGAGCCAGCGTGGTGGCGAAGTGCATCGGCATAATCATTACGACCGCAGGAATATGCAGCCCCGCAGCAATGTCCGGGATCAGACTGGCGAATGACATAAACGGTGCATTCCCGGATCCCATTACAATTGCGCAGGCGGCGATGACCACGGCCATAATGATCATCACACCGATACCGCCAAGCCCGGAGTGTTCCGCACCTTTAATCACCGCATCGACGGTGCCAATAGTGGTTAAGCCCTTGGCAAAGATCTCACCGGCCACCACCAGTGTGACGACGTTGGCAAACTGCGTTCCCATGCCGTCAAAAAACGCCTGCACATCATCCATAGTCTCACGCAGATTGTGTTTATGAAGAAACTCCACAAACATGGTCAGCGTCAAGCTCATTAACATCACCACAACCAGATTCAACTCTGTCTGCATTAATCCCATATGCGCCAGCAACAGCGAGCCCAACATCAGGAGCAGCGGCATCACCGGTAAAATGGCGTAATAGAGTGGCGGTACATCTTCCAGCGTCTTTTGTTCATTGAAGCCTGTGCTGTCTGGTTGTGTTTTTTGATCAAAACGGCGTTGAACGAAAAAGTGTGCGATGGCGACGGCGATGATGACGCAGGACGCGACAGGAAGTTGGTAGTGGAAGAAATAAGTGGCTATCTTCATCCCCGCAACCTGTGCGGCAAAAATTGAATTGGTTTCCAGAATGCCCCATTCAATCGACATCGAGGTGGCAATGACCGCTACCGCGGATAAACGGCTCACGCCCAGGCTGACCAGCGTTGGGAAGAGTGTAACCATCAGCAGCATGCCCAATCCGGAAGCACTGGTGATGAACTGTGCCATGATTTGACCAATGACATACGTCGCGGCAAGTACAATATAGGGTGAGCGGATGTGCTTGAGTGGGCGGCTCAACAGGCTGACCATTGCCCGGCTGGCACCCATCCTATCCATATAGCGGGCATAACCGCCTACTGCCATGATGGACAGCCCAAGACCTGCCGCCCGGTTGGAAAGCATGCGCAGAATTTCATTATAAATATCGACCAGTAGATAACCGCTGCTTTTGTCGCTGGCGACCAGTGCGCCGTACCCCAACCAGACGCCGCAGATCATCAGGAAGATCCCGGCTGCAGCCAGTACTACCTGTGGTTTGTAGTTTTTGAGGATCAGGTAACCCATCGTTAATAAAACGATGACAGAGATAATAATGCCGAACATTTTTTCACTCCATGCCAGAGAAGAAGATAAATCCGGTAATAACGCTGTTTTAAATGCGGATGTTATATTTTTTCTGGTATGTGTTTTGGAGTGGATATCGTGTTTTTATAATCGAGGATTGGTTATTTTTCGTTTTAAAATAGTAGGTTATGATTAATTTTAAAGATCATGTTCGCAGATTTCATAAAGTTAGTTTTATCCCTTGGTAATAAAAAATATCTGCTCAATCATTCATGTTGAAATATATGTATTTTATATATCATCTGTATGAGCATATCCATTACGCAGCCGCCCGCTGGCGCGTAAAAAACTGTCGAAAATGGTTGAGGGAGAACTTGAACAGATGTGTTGCAGATTAGCAGCCTGACAGAAAATATTTCGCCATACGTTTTTGCCGCAGGCTGTGAGTCTGCGGCCATGTCCGAAAAGAAAATCTAGCGCTTAAACGTTACCGCTTCTGGCTGCGCCAGGTGGAGTGTTGTCTGGCTTGGCACCGTCTCGGCAATAACCCGCCCATGACGGATGGAATAACGTGCAGGTGTCTGGCGACGAACCGCATCAAACCCATTTTCAGCAGGTAAAATCACCAGGTTAGCGGAGTTCCCAATACTCAAACCGTAGTCCTGTAAGTGCAGGGTTTTCGCGCTGTGGGTGGTGATGAGATTTAGCCCATCGTTGATTTGTCCGTACCCCATCAACTGACACACGTGTAATCCCATATGCAGAACTTGCAGCATATTCGCGGTTCCCAACGGGTACCACGGGTCAAAAACGTCATCATGCCCAAAGCAAACATTGATGTCCGCTTCCAGCATCTCTTTGACGCGGGTGATGCCACGGCGCTTAGGATAGGTGTCAAATCGTCCCTGCAGGTGAATATTCACCAGCGGATTCGCAACGAAGTTAATACCTGACATTTTCAACAGACGGAAAAGGCGGGAAGCATATGCGCCGTTATAGGAATGCATCGCCGTGGTGTGGCTGGCTGTCACGCGCGCTCCCATGCCATCACGATGCGCCAGCGCCGCGACGGTTTCAACAAAGCGCGATTGCTCATCATCAATCTCGTCACAGTGCACATCGATAAGTCGGTCATACTTCTGCGCCAGGGCGAAAGTTTTGTGCAGCGACTCAACGCCATATTCACGCGTGAATTCAAAGTGAGGGATTGCGCCAATGACGTCGGCACCCAAACGCACAGCCTCTTCTAACAGCGCTTCGCCGTTGGGATAAGAAAGAATACCTTCCTGTGGGAACGCTACAATCTGCAGCTCCACCCACGGTGCCACTTCTTGCTTTACTTCAAGCATGGCTTTCAGTGCCGTGAGCGTAGGATCGGAAACGTCTACGTGAGTTCGGACATACTGGATACCGTTGGCCATCTGCCACTTGAGGGTCTGCATGGCGCGGGTCTTCACGTCTTCGTGGGTGAGCATTGCCTTGCGTTCGGCCCAGCGCTCAATACCTTCAAACAACGTACCCGATTGGTTCCAGCTGGGCTCCCCTGCAGTTTGCGTTGTGTCCAGGTGGATGTGTGGTTCAACGAAAGGGGGAATGGCCAACCCGCCTTCGGCATCAAGCACCTCGCCCTGTGGCGCAGATGCTGTTTCCTGGGGATCAATACGGCTAAAACGCCCGTTTTCAATCGTGATTTGCCACAATCCTTCACGCCCCTGCAGACGGGTTTGAGTTAGGGTGATGGTGTTATTCTGCATGACTGACCTCCGGGGATTTTGCAAGGCTACGATTGAAAAGGGGATTCAGCAGGATATAGCTGAATACGCCGCCAAGTACGGCGTTGACCGGCACAATACCAGGGATGTAGTGTCCGGTGGCGATTCCCAGCGCGACGGACAGAATAGCTATCCAGTTGACGGGAATAAACTGTGCTGTGTTGAAGTTGGTGTACCGGCGGTGGTTTAACAGATAATCGGCAATAATCACTCCGCCAATAGGAGGGATCGCCGCCGACAGGAATGTCAGCCAGCCAACAAAGTTATTGTAAAGCCATAATGCGCACAGTGTTCCAATAATGCCGTTGGCCACGGACAACGTGCGGCTGGAAAGGCCGGTAATGTTAGCAAAGCCCAGACCGGAGGCGTACAGCGCGTTGTCATTGGTTGTCCAGATGTTCAGGCCGAGTACGACAATTGCGGGTAGCAGCAGCCCTTGCGCGATCATCACATCTGAGATATCTGCCTGTCCTACCGCGGCGGCTCCGGCTGCGCCGAAGATAAACATCAACGAGTTGCCAAGGAAAAAAGCCACCATGGCAATCAACACTGCGCCTTTGGCATTTCGCCCGAAGCGGACGAAGTCGGCGGTTAAGGTGCCTGCGCTGACAAACGATCCGACGACCAACGCCAGTGCCGTGGAAAAATCCAGCGGTGTCTGCGGCACAATGGCTTTTAAATGATCCAACCCCCCTACATCGCTCACTGCCAGCCAGACAGAGTAGCTGCCAAGAATGACGATAGCGGGAACGGCGATGATGGACAAAATGGTGAGTGCCGAGATACCAAAGAAGATGGTCATGGTCATCAGCAGACCGGAAACTGCAATCAGGATATTGACGTCAATACCCGTCGCTTTACCCACCGGGATGGCGAACATTGCCACGCCGACGCCAAACCAGCCCACCTGTGTGCCACCTAATAGCATTGAGGGAAGCCATGAACCTTTTATGCCAAATGAGTAACGTGCGAGGAGGTGGGTAGAGAGACCTGTTTTTGCGCCAATATAACCGAGAAATGCAGTGTAAATACCGAGGAGGAGATTACCGAAGAGAACTGCCAGGAAAAAATCATTATAGGAAAGACCGGTACCGAGTGTGCCTCCGGTCCACATACTGGCTGAAAAGAATGTTAACCCCAACATCACAAACGTCAGTGGTATCACGCCTTTCCGCGCTGCCAGAGGGACAGGGCCCTGGCTATAATTGTTGTCCTGCGACACAACGCCTCCTTGAATTTTGCCCAAAAAATCCGCCGCATCATATACACTTCTCAACGTAAAGCAAACGTTTTCGTCTGATTTTTTGTTGATTATTATTCATGGTGTTTATGTATTTCGAGTGTTAAGGCTATCTGCACTGTTTACAAAATGTGTTGTCAGGCTGGCTTAATCGGCAGGTTTGGCGGTATTGCGGCAGGAATTTGGCATCTCATCCACCAGGGCAGATGAGATGCCTGAAGAGGCTGACTTACACTTCCAGGTAATTCATAATTCCGTCAGCCGCTTTACGACCTTCGGCAATGGCGGTGACAACCAGATCCGAACCGCGCACGATGTCGCCACCGGCAAAGATTTTCGGGTTGCTGGTCTGGAAGGCGATCTCGCTGCGTTCCGGAGCAATAATACGCCCCTGCGAATCCAACTCGACGCTATGTTTTGCCAGCCATCCCATGCTGTGTGGGCGGAAACCAAACGCCAGTACGACGGCATCAGCCGGTACTATATGCTCGGAACCGGCGACGATCTCCGCGCGACGGCGACCTTTCGCATCCGGCTCGCCCATCTCAGTGCGCGCCATTTTCACGCCGCACACTTTGCCGTTAGCATTCACCTCAACACCTAAAGGCTGGACGTTGAACTGGAATTCGACGCCTTCTTCACGCGCATTTTTAACTTCGCGTTTCGAACCCGGCATATTCTCTTCATCGCGGCGATAGGCGCAGATAACGTGTGACGCACCCTGACGAACGGAGGTTCGCACGCAGTCCATCGCGGTGTCACCACCACCCAGTACGACAACGCGTTTACCTTCCATGCTGATGTATGGCTCGTCGCTGCTTTCGCCAAAGCCCATCAACTGTTTGGTATTGGCGATCAGGAACGGCAGGGCATCAAAGACGCCATCAGCATCTTCGTTTTCCAGCCCACCACGCATTGACTGATAGGTGCCGACGCCCAGGAACACGGCGTCATAATCCTTCAGTAACGCTTCGAGCTGCACATCACGGCCCACTTCGACGTTGAGTTTGAACTCGATGCCCATGCCGGTGAAAATTTCACGACGGCGGGTCATCACCTCTTTTTCCAGTTTGAAAGCCGGGATGCCGAAGGTCAGCAGACCCCCAATTTCCGGGTGGCGATCAAACACAACGGCCTTCACGCCGTTACGGGTTAGCACATCCGCACAGGCCAGACCTGCCGGACCCGCACCAATAATGGCGACACGTTTGTCTGTCTGACGAACGCCGGTCATATCCGGACGCCAACCCATTTCGAAGGCTTTATCGTTGATATAGCGCTCGATATTGCCGATGGTCACTGCGCCGAATTCGTCATTCAGCGTACATGAACCTTCGCACAGCCTGTCCTGCGGACAGACACGGCCGCACACTTCCGGCAGCGTGTTGGTCTGGTGAGACAGCTCTGCGGCTTCAAAGATACGCCCTTCGTTAGCCAGCTTCAGCCAGTTCGGGATGTAGTTATGTACCGGGCATTTCCACTCACAGTACGGGTTACCGCAGGACAGGCAGCGGTCTGCCTGTGCCTTAGCCTGACCTTCTGAAAATGGCTCGTAAATTTCGATAAACTCGATCTTACGGATCTTCAGCGGTTTCTTTGGCGGATCAACGCGCTGCAGGTCGATAAATTGGTATACGTTCTGACTCATTGCTGCTACCCCTTACTGCGCCTGCACACGCAGCTCAGCTGCGCTACGACTACGGTGACCCAACAGTGCTTTCACATCACTGGACTTTGGTTTTACCAGCGCGAATTTCACTGAGAACGCTGGCCAGTTTGCCAGGATCTCTTCGCCGTGCGAAGAGCCGGTATGCTGTACGTGTTCGGTAATTAAACCGCGCAGATGCTCTTCGTGGATAGCCAAAGAGTCCACGTTCAATACTTCAACCAGTTCCGGATTCACGCGTTTGCGGAATTCGCCGTCTTCGTCCAGCACGTAGGCAAAGCCGCCTGTCATACCTGCACCGAAGTTAACGCCAGTTTTCCCAAGAATACAGACGATGCCGCCGGTCATATATTCACAGCCGTTATCGCCAATGCCTTCTACCACGGTAATGGCACCCGAGTTACGCACCGCAAAGCGCTCGCCCGCACGGCCCGCGGCAAACAGACGACCGCCGGTGGCGCCGTACAGGCAGGTGTTACCGATGATGCTCGCCTCATGGCTACGGAAAGCCGAGCCAACCGGAGGACGCACTGCCAGCAGGCCGCCCGCCATGCCTTTGCCGACATAATCGTTAGCATCGCCGGTGAGGTACAGTTCTACACCGCCCGCGTTCCATACGCCGAAGCTCTGGCCTGCGGTACCGCTGAAATGCGCTTTAATGGGATCGGAAGCCAGCCCCTGATCGCCATGTGCCTGGGCAATATAACCTGATAACGATGCGCCAACTGAACGGTCGGTGTTGCGAATATCAAACCAGAAGGTTTTGCTCTGGCGCTCATCGACAAACGGTTTTGCCTGTTGCAGTAACTGCGCGTTCAGCACGCCGTTATCAAACGGCGGGTTGTTCTCGGTGCAGAACAGCGCTTTGCCGGGATGCGGCTCGGCGGTTTCCAGCAAGCGAGACAGTTCCAGCTTCTGCTGTTTGGCGGTAAATCCGTCCAGCTCTTTCAGCAGGTCGGTGCGGCCAATCAGATCCACCAGACGTTTCACGCCCAGTTGTGCCATCAGCTCGCGAACTTCACGGGCAATAAATTCAAAGTAGTTGGTCACTTTGAACGGCAGGCCGTGATAGTGATTCTTACGCAGTTTGTCGTCCTGCGTTGCCACACCGGTTGCGCAGTTGTTCAGGTGGCAAATACGCAGGTATTTACAGCCGAGCGCGACCATTGGGCCGGTACCGAAGCCAAAACTTTCTGCGCCGAGGATGGCCGCTTTGATGATGTCGACACCGGTTTTCAGACCGCCATCGACCTGCAGACGAATCTTGTGACGCAGGCCATTAGCGACCAGTGCCTGTTGAGTTTCCACCAGGCCCAGCTCCCACGGACAACCCGCGTATTTCACCGATGACAGCGGGCTTGCGCCGGTGCCGCCATCGTAACCCGCGATGGTGATCAGATCCGCGTAGGCTTTTGCCACGCCGGTGGCGATGGTGCCGACGCCCGGTTCGGAAACCAGCTTCACGGAAATCATTGCTTTCGGGTTGACCTGTTTCAGGTCGAAAATCAGCTGCGCTAAGTCCTCGATAGAGTAAATATCGTGGTGCGGCGGCGGGGAGATCAGCGTCACGCCTGGTACAGAATAACGAAGCTTCGCTATGTACGGCGTCACTTTGTCACCCGGCAACTGACCCCCTTCACCCGGCTTCGCGCCCTGAGCGACTTTAATCTGGATAACATCGGCGTTGACCAGGTATGCAGGGGTCACACCAAAGCGACCGGATGCGACCTGCTTAATGCGTGACACTTTATTCGTGCCATAACGCGCCGGATCTTCACCACCTTCGCCGGAGTTGGAGTTACCGCCGATGCTGTTCATGGCTTCAGCCAGCGCTTCGTGTGCTTCCGGGCTTAATGCGCCGATAGACATGGCCGCGGTATCAAAGCGTTTAAACAGCTCGGTTGCGGGTTCTACCTCGTCAATGCTTACGGCTTCATCACCAGGTGCGATCGCCAGCAGATCGCGCAGCGTGGCTGCCGGGCGCTCATTCACCAGCTTGGCATATTCCTGATAGTCGCTGTATTCGCCACTTTGTACCGCCTGTTGCAGCGTGCGCACTACGTCAGGGTTGTAGGCGTGATACTCACCGCCATGAACGTACTTCAGCAGCCCGCCCTGGCTAATGGGTTTGCGTGCCAGCCAGGCATGTTTGGAGAGGTTTAGCAGATCCTGCTGGAAGTCAGTAAAACCTGCACCACTGATGCGGCTAACCACGCCCTGGAAACACAGCGCAACGACATCGTCGTGGAGGCCAACGGCTTCGAACAGCTTGGAGCAACGGTAAGAGGCGATGGTCGAAATGCCCATTTTGGACATGATTTTGTACAGACCTTTGTTGATGCCGTTACGGTAGTTCTGCATCACGGTCCGGTAATCTTTGGCGATCGCCTGGGTATCGATCAGACGTCCCAGCGTTTCATAGGCGAGATACGGATAAATAGCCGTCGCGCCAAAGCCCAGCAGCACAGCAAAATGGTGGGGATCGCGGGCGCTTGCGGTTTCGACGATGATGTTGGCATCGCAACGCAGGTTTTGTTCTACCAGACGGGTTTGTACCGCCCCGACAGCCATGGGGGCAGGAACCGGTAAGCGGTTTTTCGCGATATTACGGTCAGAGAGCACCAACAGTACCGTACCGTTACGTACCATCTGTTCGGCTTTATCGCACAGGGTTTTGACTGTTTCTTCCAGCGTGGTTTCCGTCACGTCGAAGGTGATATCCAGCCGGTCGGCGCGATAGTGCTCTTCTTTCATGGTGGTGAGCTGGGTGAAATCGGAGTACAGCAGAATCGGCGATTTGAAGCTCAGGCGGTGTGCCTGGCCTTCTGCTTCGCAAAAGACGTTCATCTCACGACCGATGCTGGTGGCCAGCGACATCACGTGCGCTTCACGCAGCGGGTCGATAGGCGGGTTTGTGACCTGCGCGAACTGCTGACGGAAGTAGTCATAAATAATGCGTGGCTGGCTGGAGAGCACGGCAAACGGGGTGTCATCACCCATTGACCCAACGGCTTCCTGGCCGTTCTCTCCCAGGACCCGAATGACGGAGTCCAGCTCTTCGGCGCTGTAGTTAAATTGTTTCTGGTAGCTGGCGAGGGTATCATCGTCCAGTTCGCGGCGGCCGACCTGATCGTCTGGCAGATCTTCAAACGGCACCAGTCGGCGGACGTTCTTCTCCATCCACTCTTTATACGGGTGGCGGCTTTTCAGATCGTCATCAGTTTCGGCGGAATGCAGAATGCGTCCGCTGCGGGTATCGATAACCATCAGTTCGCCCGGGCCGACGCGACCTTTCTCGACCACTTCATCCGGCTGATAATCCCAGATCCCAACCTCAGAAGCGCAGGTGATGAGTTTGTCTTTGGTGATGACATAGCGCGCCGGGCGCAGGCCGTTACGGTCAAGGTTACAGGCGGCGAAGCGACCGTCTGACATAACAATACCTGCCGGACCGTCCCATGGTTCCATGTGCATGGAGTTAAAATCAAAGAACGCGCGCAGTTCCGGGTCCATATCCGGGTTGTTCTGCCAGGCTGGCGGTACCAGCAGGCGCATAGCACGGATGATGTCCATGCCCCCCGCCAGCAGCAGTTCCAGCATGTTATCCATAGAACTTGAATCGGAGCCGGTTTCGTTAACGAACGGCGCGGCGTCGTGCAGGTCAGGGATCAGCGGCGTCTGGAATTTATAGGTACGTGCGCGTGCCCACTGGCGGTTGCCGGTGATGGTGTTGATTTCACCGTTGTGTGCCAGGTAGCGGAACGGTTGTGCCAGCGGCCAGCGCGGCACGGTGTTGGTGGAGAAGCGTTGGTGGAACAGGCAGATGGCCGACTCCAGGCGCAGGTCCGCGAGGTCCAGGTAAAAGCGCGGCAAATCTGCCGGCATACACAGACCTTTATAGATATTAACCAGATTAGACAAGCTACAGACGTA
Organism: Citrobacter sp. Igbk 16; assembly: GCF_028069755.1. NCBI lineage: Bacteria > Pseudomonadati > Pseudomonadota > Gammaproteobacteria > Enterobacterales > Enterobacteriaceae > Citrobacter > Citrobacter sp. Igbk 16. The sequence continues at coordinate 62,728 of NZ_JANEWJ010000005.1, forward strand.
GAAGTCTTTATCGTTCTGGAGGCGTTTTTCGATACGACGGCGTGCGATGAACAGGCGGCGTTCCATATCGCGTGGACGCCAGCCCGCAGGGGCGTTGACAAAAATTTGCTCAATACGAGGCAGGGAGGAAAGGGCGATTTCACCGAGAACTCCTTCGTTGGTTGGCACGTCGCGCCAGCCTACGATCGACAGAGTCTCCTGCTGTAATTCTTCTTCAACAATGCGACGAGATGCCGCCGCCAGTTCAGGGTCTTTATTTAAAAAGATCATGCCAACGGCGTAGTTTTTAGCTAAACGCCAGCCGCGCTCTTGCGCAACAATGCGGAAAAAGCGGTCAGGTTTTTGTAACAGCAAGCCGCAACCATCGCCGGTTTTGCCATCGGCAAGAATTGCGCCACGGTGCTGCATACGGGCCAGCGCGTGTATGGCGGTACGCACTACCTTGTGGCTAGGTTCGCCTTCTATGTGGGCGATCAGGCCGAAACCACAGTTATCCTTCTCAAGGGATTTATCGTACAACATATTAGTGAACCTCCCCAGGCTCTGCGGGACACCTCTCCGATACCGTTTGCGCACGGGCACACCAAGAGCATGGCGACGGGGTTTGCGTTTCATACGCTCACCTCGCATTCGCCCTCTTTATCCTTTTCGCATAGGTCAAACAAGTTTGAGGACTTGCTTCAGAGGGAATCTCAATTACTGCATAAATATGATGAGCAGGCTGCTCATCCAGAAAGCTTCCAGCGGATTTCCAAGTTATCGGGAATCCACACACAGGTCAAATGGCAATCTTATTTATGCAAAAATGTGCTATAGGGCGATTAACTTTATGAAGGCATTGAAAATAAAGGTATTTTTACATTGATTTAACCTGAGTGAGATCGCTGGTGAAGTGTGATCTGTCTCACTGTCAGAAAGGCCGGTTATCTCCCGTCCTCCCTTTGTTTATCTCAATGTTTGGTATTTTATGCTGGTTTGTAGACTTTCGGCGTCTTAAAGATACTGTTTTTATATGAGAGCCATCAGAAGATAAAAAAAATAGCGAGATATAAGGAAAAATAATGACTTTTTGATTGAATGAAATTTCGATTATTTTGAATGATTATTCAATGAATAAAGGCTCACCAGGGCGATTGATCCAGGTCATCGCCGACTGGGGCTAAAAATGGCAGGCTTTGGCCTCTTTTCAAGGCGCGGTCTATCAGATTATGCAGTTACAGAAATTAGTCAATATGTTTGGTGGGGATCTTTCTCGCCGTTATGGGCAAAAGGTTCATAAACTCACGCTGCACGGCGGGTTTAGCTGCCCAAATCGCGATGGCACCATTGGACGTGGCGGATGTACCTTCTGTAATGTCGCCTCCTTTGCTGACGAAGCGCAGCAGCATCATTCTATCGCTGAACAGCTTGAGCATCAGGCGCAGTTAGTGAATCGCGCAAAGCGCTATCTGGCCTATTTTCAGGCTTATACCAGTACCTTTGCGGAAGTACAGGTGCTGCGTTCGATGTACCAACAGGCGGTTAGTCAGGCCAGCATCGTCGGGCTGTGTGTTGGCACGCGCCCTGACTGTGTGCCGGATGCTGTGCTCGATCTGCTATGCGAGTACAAGGATCAGGGCTACGAAGTGTGGCTGGAACTGGGTTTGCAAACGGCCCATGACAAGACGCTGCATCGCATTAATCGTGGGCATGATTTTGCCTGCTATCAGCGTACCACCCAACTGGCACGGGAGCGTGGGCTGAAAGTATGTTCACACCTTATTGTCGGTTTGCCGGGAGAAGGGCAAGCGGAATGCCTGCAAACGATGGAACGTGTGGTCGAGACAGGCGTCGACGGTATTAAGCTGCATCCGCTGCATATCGTGAAGGGCAGTACGATGGCGAAAGCCTGGGAGGCCGGACGGTTGCACGGCATCGAACTGGATGAGTACACGCTCACCGCAGGTGAGATGATTCGCCATACGCCACCCGAGGTGATTTATCACCGCATTTCCGCCAGCGCGCGCCGTCCAACGCTGTTGGCACCGCTATGGTGTGAAAACCGCTGGACCGGGATGGTCGAACTGGATAAGTACCTTAACGAGCACGGCGTGCAAGGCTCGGCGCTGGGTACGCCGTGGATTCAGCCGGGGAACTAACCTTCTGTAGGTCGTAGGCCGGATTAGCGAAGCGACATCCGGCAATCTGCGCCTGCTTGCCTGATGGTGCCTGGCTTATCAGGCCTATGATGAACCACTCCCCAGTCATTTCACCGATAACCCCCGCATTTCTTGCACAATCTTCAACGTCACGCTGAGAATTGAGTATTATTGTGCCAAGTTGTCGTGAAGGAACCCTCTATGAAGCAAATTCGTATGCTGGCGCAATACTATGTCGACCTAATGATGAAGTTAGGTCTGGTGCGCTTTTCGCTGCTGTTGGCGCTGGCTTTGGTTGTGTTGGCAATTGTGGTGCAGATGGCTGTCACTATGGTGCTGCATGGCCAGGTAGAAAGCATTGATGTCATCCGTTCTATCTTTTTTGGCCTGTTAATTACCCCGTGGGCCGTCTACTTCTTGTCGGTGGTGGTTGAACAACTGGAGGAGTCCCGGCAACGCCTTTCACGACTGGTACAGAAGCTGGAAGAGATGCGCGAGCGCGATCTCAAGCTCAACGTGCAGTTGAAGGATAATATCGCCCAACTCAATCAGGAGATTGTCGAACGTGAAAAGGCGGAAGCGGAGCGGCAGGAGACGTTTGAACAACTGAAGGTCGAAATCAAAGAGCGTGAAGAAGCGCAGATCCAGCTTGAGCAGCAATCTTCATTTTTACGTTCTTTCCTTGATGCTTCACCGGATCTGGTTTTTTATCGTAATGAAGATAAAGAGTTTTCTGGCTGTAACCGTGCTATGGAGCTGCTGACCGGTAAGAGCGAAAAGCAACTGGTGAATCTAAAGCCGGCTGATGTGTATTCGCCAGAAGCGGCTGAAAAAGTTATTGAAACCGACGAGAAGGTATTCCGCCATAACGTTTCGCTGACCTATGAGCAATGGCTCGACTATCCGGACGGGCGCAAAGCCTGCTTTGAGATACGTAAAGTGCCTTACTACGACCGCGTCGGGAAGCGACACGGTCTGATGGGCTTTGGTCGTGATATTACCGAGCGTAAGCGCTATCAGGACGCTCTTGAGCGCGCCAGCCGTGACAAGACCACCTTTATCTCTACGATCAGCCACGAGCTGCGTACGCCGCTTAACGGTATCGTCGGTTTAAGTCGGATCCTGTTGGATACGGATTTAACCGCGGAGCAGGAAAAATATCTCAAAACTATCCATGTTTCCGCCGTGACGTTGGGGAACATTTTCAACGATATTATCGATATGGATAAGATGGAGCGGCGCAAAGTCCAGCTCGATAACCAGCCAATCGATTTCACCAGCTTTATGGCGGATCTGGAAAACCTCTCCGGTTTGCAGGCGCAACAAAAAGGATTGCGCTTTGTTCTTGAGCCGACGCTACCGCTGCCACATAAGGTCATCACAGACGGAACGCGTCTGCGTCAAATTCTGTGGAATCTGATCAGCAATGCCGTGAAATTTACCCAGCAAGGGCAGGTGACCGTACGGGCTCGCTATGACGAGGGAGACATACTGCATTTTGAAGTGGAGGATTCCGGGATCGGTATTCCACAGGATGAGCAGGATAAAATCTTCGCCATGTACTATCAGGTGAAGGACAGCCATGGTGGTAAACCGGCAACGGGAACCGGGATTGGACTGGCCGTATCGAAGCGTCTGGCGAAAAACATGGGCGGTGATATTACGGTTTCCAGCCAGGCAGGAAAAGGCTCCATCTTTACGCTAACCGTGCATGCTCCTGCCGTGGCGGAAGAGATTGAAGATGCTTTTGAAGACGATGAAATGCCGTTACCCGCCCTGAATGTGCTGCTGGTGGAAGACATTGAACTGAACGTCATCGTAGCGCGTTCGGTGCTGGAAAAACTGGGCAATAGCGTGGATGTCGCGATGACCGGGCAAGCCGCGCTGGATATGTTCAAACCGGGTGAATATGACCTGGTGCTGCTGGATATTCAGCTACCGGATATGACAGGGCTCGATATCTCCCGCGAGCTGACCCAAAAATATGCGCGCGAGGATCTCCCACCGCTGGTAGCTCTCACCGCCAACGTACTGAAAGATAAAAAAGAATATCTGGATGCAGGAATGGACGACGTGCTGAGTAAGCCGCTGTCAGTTCCGGCGTTAACCGCCATGATCAAAAAATACTGGGATACCCGAAACGAAGAGGAGAGCACTGTGACATCTGAAGAAAGCAGTAAATCGCAAGCGCTGTTAGATATTCCCATGTTGGAACAATACCTCGAACTGGTTGGGCCGAAGTTGATCACCGACGGTCTGGCGGTGTTTGAGAAAATGATGCCGGGATATTTGAGCGTGCTGGAGTCTAATCTGACTGCCCGTGATAAAAAAGGCGTGGTTGAGGAAGGCCATAAAATTAAAGGTGCAGCTGGATCTGTCGGTCTGCGCCACCTGCAACAGTTGGGGCAGCAAATTCAATCACCCGACCTTCCTGCCTGGGAAGATAACGTGGCTGAATGGATTGAAGAGATGAAGCAGGAGTGGCAGCACGACGTGGCGGTATTAAGAGCCTGGGTTGCGAGCGTGGAAAAAAAATGACCCCGGCTTGACCGGGGTGCGCGAATACTGCGCCAACACCAGGGAAATCGTGGCTGCGCCGTAAATTATTATCATTGTTTACAAGGGCGCAGCCCTAATTTTCAGGCCGCACGCAGTTAAGATAGCAAATCTTAAATAATTTGTTACATGAATCAGTTAAATGTGTGAAGCGTGGCATTCTAATCAGAATTATTAATATGCTTCAGTCAGTTGCGAAAGGAGTATCACGATGAAAAAAGTTGGCGTAGTGCTCAGCGGATGTGGCGTGTATGACGGTACAGAAATCCACGAAGCCGTACTCACGCTGCTGGCTATTGCCCGCAATGGCGCTCAGGCTATCTGCTTTGCGCCAGATAAACAGCAGGCGGATGTGATTAATCATCTGACGGGCGAGCCGATGCCGGAAACGCGCAATGTCCTGATTGAAGCTGCGCGTATTACGCGTGGTGATATTCGCCCCCTGGCCCAGGCGGTTGCAACGGAGCTGGATGCGCTAATTGTGCCGGGCGGGTTTGGCGCAGCAAAAAATCTGAGCAATTTTGCCAGCCAGGGCAGTGAATGCCGGGTTGATAGCGACTTAGCCGCGCTGGCGAAGGCGCTGCATCAGGCCGGAAAACCCCTGGGATTCATGTGTATTGCTCCTGCTATGTTACCCAAGATTTTTGACTTCCCGCTGCGTCTGACCATTGGCACTGACATCGATACAGCGGAAGTGCTGGAAGAGATGGGTGCTGAACATGTGCCTTGCCCGGTCGATGACATTGTGGTTGATGAAGATAATAAAGTTGTCACCACGCCTGCTTACATGCTGGCGCAGGATATCGCCCAGGCGGCGAGTGGGATCGACAAACTGGTCTCACGTGTTTTGGTACTGGCTGAATGAGAAAAGGGGCTATCGCCTTTCTGCGACGTCTATTTCTGCGGGCAGTTATTGTCCTCGCCGTGTTCTGGGGCGGGGGTATAGCGCTCTTCAGCGTGATGCCCGTTCCTTTCTCGGCGGTCATGATTGAGCGGCAGCTTGGTGCCTGGATACAGGGTGATTTCGGCTATGTGGCGCATTCTGACTGGGCCAGTATGGATGAGATATCACCATGGATGGGGCTGGCGGTCATTGCCGCTGAGGACCAGAAATTTCCCGACCACTGGGGATTTGATGTCTCTGCGATAGAGAAAGCGTTGGCGCATAACGAACGTAATGAAAACCGTATTCGGGGTGCCTCGACGTTATCGCAACAAACGGCAAAAAACCTCTTTTTGTGGGATGGGCGTAGCTGGGTGCGCAAAGGGCTCGAGGCCGGGTTAACGCTGGGGATAGAAACAGTCTGGAGTAAGAAACGCATCCTGACGGTTTATTTGAATATTGCGGAGTTTGGCGATGGAGTATTCGGTGTAGAGGCTGCATCACAGCGCTATTTCCATAAACCCACCAGCCGTCTTAGCCCGTCTGAAGCGGCATTGCTGGCGGCGGTTCTACCCAATCCGTTACGTTTTAAGGCGAGTGCGCCTTCCGGCTATGTGCGCAGTCGTCAGGCGTGGATCATGCGCCAAATGCGCCAGCTGGGCGGTGAGTCGTTTATGCGTGAAAATAAGCTGTATTAGCGGGGTTATCGCCGGATGCGGCGTAAACGCCTTATCCGGCCTACTGGAGTAGGTCATTGCCGTGTAGGCCTGATAAGCGTAGCGCATCAGGCACTTCACTAATCCTCGTCAAATCCCGAGTTAAACAGGGCAATTACCGCGGCCAGGGCCTCAACTTCCTGCGGACCCGTGGCTTCAACTTCTATCTGGCGTCCTTTGGCGGAATCCAGCATCAGCAGAGCGATAACGCTGTTTGCCTCGGCTTCCGTTCCTTCATCATTACGCAGCAGAACTTCTGCTTCAAAACCCTGCATTAGCTCAAACAGTTTCATTGCCGGCCGGGCATGCATGCCCAGCTTATTCGTGATTTCAACAGTTTGCTTCACGGTCATGATTTGCGTTTTTCCAACGTACGATGGCGTGACTGCACGTTTTTACCGCGTGAGCGGAAGTAGTCTGCCAGTTGCTCTGCAATATACACCGAACGGTGTTTCCCGCCGGTACAGCCGATGGCTACAGTGAGATAGCTGCGGTTGTTGGTCTCCAGCATGGGTAACCATAGCTCAAGATAGCTGCGAGTCTGGTAGATAAAATTGTGTACTTCTGTGTGTCTGTCGAGGAAGGCCGCGACGGGCCTGTCCAGACCGGTCATCGGGCGTAGCTTTGGATCCCAGTGCGGGTTAGGCAGGAAGCGGACATCAAAGACGTAATCCGCATCAATAGGGATTCCGTGTTTAAAGCCAAAGGACTCAAATACCATCGTTAATTCACGTTCACGTTTGCCCAGCAGTCGGGTACGTAACATTTCCGCCAGCTCGTGCACAGACATTTCAGAGGTGTCTACGATCAGGTCAGCGCGCGAACGCAATGGCTCCAGTAAATCGCTTTCTTTATCGATAGCGCTTTCCAGGGACAAGTTCTTGCTGGACAGCGGGTGTAAACGGCGCGTATCGCTGTAGCGGCGAATCAGCGTGTTACGGTCGGCATCAAGGAACAGCAGTTGCGGTGAGAAGCCTTCAGGCAGGTTACTCATGGCCTGCTCAAAAATCTCCGGGGACTCGGGCATGTTGCGCACGTCAATGCTGACAGCCGCAGATATCTGGCGATCGGCGAGGGTTCGAGCCAGTTCGGGCAACAACACGACGGGAAGGTTATCCACGCAGTAAAAACCCATATCTTCCAGCGCGCGCAGGGCGACAGACTTACCTGACCCTGAACGACCGCTGACGATCATCAGTACCATGTACTGTTTCTCCTCACAACGACAGAAAAGGATGCCATTGGGTTGTTATGCTTCATCCTGTCCACCTTCGGTGTCAGTGATGATTTGATACAACTCCTGGTCACTCTGCGCGGCGCGCAGGCGACGACAGATGGTTTTATCTGCCAGACGTTTTGCGACCAGTGACAACGTATGCAAATGCGTCTTGGTTTGGTCCGCCGGGACCAGCAGGGCGAAAAGCAGATCGACTGGCTGATTATCAATGGCATCGAACGCGATTGGCGTTTCAAGTTGAACAAATACACCAACCGCACGCAGGGTGTCTTCTTCCAGCTTTCCATGCGGAATGGCAATACCATTGCCAATACCGGTACTGCCCATTTTTTCACGCGTCAGAATGGCTTCAAATACCACCTGAGGAGGCAAGCTAAGTTGTTTTGCCGCCAGTTCACTGATGATTTCCAGTGCGCGTTTCTTGCTTTGGCAGTGAACGGCCGCGCGCGTACATTCCTGGTTAAGAACATTGCTCAGTTGTAGAGTCGTATCGTTATTTGTCATAATTTCACCTAAGCGCTAACTGTACAAATGGCCCGTTGTGCTGCACAACAGGCCGTCCTGCACCCGCTAACTGCCCGGACAAGTTAGTGCTGTTTCAGTTTATCTTTATGTTTTGTTAACTGCCGAGCCAGTTTATCAATTAAACCGTCAATGGCGGCGTACATATCCTGACCTTCCGCGCTGGCATGAATTTCGCCACCGTTCACATGCAGTGTTGCATCCGAGATGTGTGTGACCTTCTCCACTTTCAACACAATATAGACCTGATTAATCCGGTCGAAATATTGTTCAAGCTTGGCGAACTTTGTGGTGACAAAGTCGCGCAGGGCCTCAGTGATTTCGACGTTATTTCCAGTGATGTTGAGCTGCATAGTGTCTTCCTTATCGGTTGGGTCAAACCAGCTGTTTGCGCTGGTTAGACGGCGGAATGGATAAAGACTCTCGGTACTTCGCAACGGTGCGGCGCGCCACCATGATACCTTGTTCTGACAGCATAGAGGTTAACTTGCTGTCACTCAGCGGTTTCGCTGGGTTCTCGGCCGCAATTAATTTCTTCACCAGTGCGCGGATAGCTGTAGAAGAGGCTTCGCCTCCGCCTTCAGTGTTAACGTGACTGGAGAAGAAATACTTCAATTCAAAAATGCCGCGCGGACTGTGCAGATACTTTTGCGTGGTCACTCGGGAAATGGTCGATTCATGCATCTCGACGGCCTGGGCGATATCGGCCAGCACCATCGGTTTCATATACTCTTCGCCTTGTTCAAAGAAGGCTTGCTGTTGCTCAACGATACAGCGGCTAACGCGCAATAGCGTGTCATTGCGGCTTTCCAGACTTTTAATCAGCCATTTTGCATCCTGAAGGTTGCTACGAATGAACTGGCTGTCAGCATCATTGCGCGCGTTATTGCACAGGGCGGCGTAGTGTTGGTTGATCTGTAAACGCGGAATGCTGTCACTGTTGAGTTCGACTACCCAGCGATCGTTATGCTTACGCACCAGCACATCCGGGATGACGTACTCTGGTTCACCGGTCTGGATAGATTGTCCAGGTCTTGGGTCAAGCGACTGGATAAGATTGACGGCTTCTTTCAGCACATCTTCTTTCAGTCGGGTTACGCGCATCAGCGTACGGAAGTCATGGTTGGCGAGCAGATCAAGGTGATCGCTGATGATCAGACGTGCTTCTTCCAACCATGGAGTGGCTTTGTCAAACTGCGAAAGCTGGATCAGTAAGCAATCGCGGAGATCTTTTGCTGCCACACCCACGGGATCAAAACGCTGAACGCGTTTAAGCACGGCTTCGACTTCATCGATACCGACGTCGTCATCGCCCATGCTGTCGAGTATGTCGTCCAGCGTGACGGTGAGATAGCCCGTTTCGTCGACTGCATCCACAATTGACGTGGCAATAGCACGATCGGTATCTGAGAATGGCGTCAGTTCCACCTGCCACATCAGGTAATCTTGCAGCGATTGCGTGGTTTCACCCTGATACACAGGCAGTTCGTCGTCGATGTAATCCCCGCTGGTGCCAGACGGCGTACCTGCGGTGTAAATCTCATCCCAACTGGCATCCAGCGGTAGCTCTTCCGGCATCTCTTTTTGTTCGAGTGCGTCAGCCGTATCGAGGGATTCGCTATCCTGCTTTTCCTGGGTATCAATTTCGTCGTGAAGATCGGTTTGCTCGAGCAGTGGGTTACTTTCCAGCGCTTGCTGAAGTTCTTGCTGAAGTTCCAGCGTGGACAACTGCAACAGACGGATAGCCTGTTGTAGCTGAGGCGTCATCGCCAGTTGTTGGCTAAGCCTGAGTTGCAAACCTTGCTTCATGTTCAGAGTTGTTGTCTCCTGCGGTGACGTGAAGTCTACTACCCTATCAGAGTCTGAAGTCTTCCCCAAGGTATACGCGTTTAACGTGCTCGTCCTGCAGGATTTCTGTCGGCGTACCGTGTGCGATCAGGTGTCCCTGGCTCACAATGTAGGCGCGCTCACAAACAGCCAGCGTTTCGCGCACGTTATGGTCGGTAATCAGCACGCCAAGCCCGCTGTCGCGCAGGTGTTCAATAATACGTTTGATGTCAATGACGGAAATCGGGTCAACACCGGCAAAGGGTTCATCCAGCAGGATAAATTTGGGATTAGCGGCCAGTGCGCGGGCGATCTCCACACGGCGGCGTTCCCCACCGGAGAGTGCCTGTCCAAGGCTGTCACGCAGATGTTCGATATGGAATTCTTCCATCAGCTCATTGGCGCGATCTTCACGCTGCTCGCTGGAAAGATCGTCACGAATTTGCAGAACCGCCATCAGGTTATCAAATACACTCAGGCGACGAAAAATAGAGGCTTCCTGCGGTAAGTACCCGATACCGCGACGGGCACGCGCATGCAGAGGTAACAGACTGATATCTTCGTCATCAATGATAATGTTGCCAGCATCGCGCGGCACAATGCCGACTACCATGTAAAAGGTTGTTGTTTTGCCCGCACCGTTAGGACCGAGCAGACCGACGATCTCCCCGGAGTTGACGGTCAGGCTGACATCTTCCACCACACGACGGCCTTTGTAGGCTTTTGCAAGATTCTTTGCAGTTAATGTTGCCATAACGAATCAGTTACCTTTTTTCTCTGCCGGAGCCTTGGTCTTGTTTTTGTCCTGCAATTGCGACGGAACCAGAACGGTAGTGACGCGTTTGCCTTTCTCACTGAAGGCCTGCATTTTCTGTTCTTTTACCAGATAGGTGATCTTATCGCCCGTGATGTTGCTATCGAGCTGTTCCAGATAAGCCTTACCGGTAAGGACGACGAAATCTTTTGCCAGCTCATAGTGCATCTGTGAGGCGTGGCCTTTAACCGGTTTACCATTGTCCTGCATCTGGTAAAAGGTCGCCGGATTGCCATATCCATCAATCACTTCTTTACCGTCTTCACCGCCCGGACGCGTGACGACGACCTTATCGGCATTAATTTTGATCGTGCCCTGAGTCACGATGACATTGCCGGTAAACGTCACCACGTTGCCCTGCATATCCAGAGACTGCTGGTCCGATTCAATGTGAATCGGCTGCTCGGTATCGCCAGTGACGGCAAATGCCGGAATGCTGGCGGCCAGAAGTGAGCTGGCAAGCACAAGATTAAGGCTGAGTTTGTTTGTTTTGGATTTCATATGAGGTTCTAACCTTTTCAATCAGCTCGGCGTTCTTGCTGCGTAAATTGCCGCGCATCTTCAGTCCGCTGGAGTTAAATGTTGTTCCATACAACGTGACCAGATCATCGGAAGTGACATCTTGCGTCACAAGGTTGATCTGCGCGTTATCGGTAGTAATTCTGCGTAGTTGAGAGTCAGGCACCAGCGCGTTAACCTCAACATGGCCATACAGGTACAGCATCCGATCGTTGGTCAACTTGGCCTTATCGGCCTTGATCGACCAGGTCGGTACTTTGTCCTTATCAAACGTGGTTAACACCGGTTGGGTGAACCACGAAACTGCTTGATCTGAATAATATTCAACGTGTTGCGCGATCAAATGATAGCTCAGCGCGCCCTCAGGGCTGTACACGACGGTGTCGGTATGCTCGCTCTTATAGGTTGGCTCGTTGTTATTAACGACAACCTGGGCGGTGTCGTCTTTGTCTGCCAGGTTAATACCAATCATCACAAGGACAGCCAGCGACAGTAGAATGATAACCCAACGTCTGGTTTTGCTCATATCGATTGCCCTTTGGCCTCATCCAGTTTGCCCTGCGCCAGGAGTAATAAGTCGCAGACTTCGCGCACTGCGCCGCGCCCCCCGTCGATACGGGTGACGTAATCGGCCCGCGGGATCAGCAACGGATGAGCATCCGCTACCGCGACGCTTAATCCCACTTTTGCCATCACCGGCCAGTCGATCAGGTCATCGCCGACATACGCCACATTCTCAGGCGCGATTGCCAGTTTGCTAAGCAGATCGCCAAAGGCAACCAGTTTGTCCGACTGCCCCTGATACAGATGTGTGATCCCTAATGTGGCACAGCGATCTTCTACAAGTTTAGCCTTTCGTCCGGTAATAATGGCAACCTCAATACCGGAAGTGAGCGCGCAGCGAATTCCGTAGCCATCGCGGACGTTAAACGCCTTCAGCTCTTCACCGTTGTTGCCCATATAAATCAGACCATCAGACAGCACGCCATCCACATCAAGGATCAGCAGACGGATGTTTTCTGCCCTGGTGATGACGTCAGTGCTGACGGGTCCATAACAGGTCGCAAGCGACGCACCTGCTTTACTCATTTTCTTTATCCTTGAGTTTCTTACACTACACCTGCACGCAGCAGATCATGCATATGTAACACACCCAGTAACTGGTCGCCATCAGCAACCATTACCGAGGTTATATGGCGGGACTGCATTAAGTTCAGGGCATCAACGGCAAGAATCCCTGGACGCACGCGAATGCCCCCAGGGGTCATCACATCGGCAATGCCTAACTGGCGTACATCAACGCCCATATCGAAGACACGACGTAAATCGCCATCCGTAAAGATGCCGTCAATCTTCATCGCGTCATCGCAAATGACGGTCATGCCGAGATTTTTCCGCGTGATCTCCAGTAAGGCATCACGCAGACTGGCGCTTTTAGTCACATGCGGGATTTCGTCTCCCGTATGCATAATATCGTTTACGCGCAACAAAAGCTTACGCCCCAGTGCGCCACCAGGATGAGATAACGCAAAATCTTCTGCGGTGAAGCCGCGTGCTTTGAGTAACGCAACGGCAAGCGCATCGCCCATGACCAGCGTTGCGGTCGTACTGCTGGTCGGTGCCAGACCTAATGGGCAGGCTTCTTTGGGCACTTTAACACACAGATGGACATCTGCTGCACGCGCCATACTGCTTTCCGGACGACCCGTCATGCAAATAAGGGGGACGTGCAGGCGTTTTAACACCGGAATTAACGCTGCAATCTCATTAGATTCACCTGAGTTAGAAATGGCAATCACGACGTCCTGCGGTGACACCATACCCAGATCGCCGTGTGCGGCTTCGCCAGGATGCACAAAAAATGAGGGCGTGCCGGTACTGGCAAACGTGGCGGCCATCTTGCGCCCGATATGCCCTGATTTTCCCATTCCCATCACCACGACTTTACCCGGGCAACTGAAAATCTTTTCACAGGCGAGGGTAAAGTTCTGGTTGATGTACTGATCAAGCTCCGCCAGGCCTTCACGTTCAATTGTCAGGACTTCCTTGCCTGCTTGCTGAAAGTCAAAACCCGGTTGCAACTCTAAGTGCGACATAATGCGTTTCCAGTTATCCAACGAGAAGTGGCGATAACCAATACAGCATCGCCAGCCATATGATAAAACCGCTGGTCAGAAGCGCACCCGCGCCACGACCAATCTGGCGCGGACGTCGCCAGCAGAGTAATGCAAAAATAACGCTCACCAGCAGCATGACGCTATAGTCACGGGTGAAGGCCATCGGGTTGACCTCGCCCGGTGTAATCAGTGCAGGTAACCCAAGAACGATAACTATATTAAAAATGTTCGCGCCGATGATGTTACCAACGGCAATATCGTTTTCACCTTTACGCAAACCTGCAATGGCGGTTGCCAGTTCTGGCAGGCTGGTACCAATGGCGACCACCGTCAGCCCGATGGTGAGTTCGCTCATGGCAAAGTAATTTGCCAGTACTGTGGCGTTATCAACCACCATACGCGTTGCCATTGGCATAATGATCAGCGCTATCCCCAACCATAAAAATGCGACAGGCAATCCGCCTTCGCGAGGCAGTTCCGCTACTTGCTCCCGGGTCAGGCTGTCATTGCCCTGGCGTTCTGCCAGACGGGCGATTTTAACAATGAATAGCAGCCATAGCACGGCCAGAAGCAGAAGAAAGAAACCGTCACTACGACTCAACTGGCCGTCATACAGGACGGATGCGGCTAAAAGACTTACCAGCAACATTAGCGGTAATTCACGACGCAGAACATCAGAATGCACGGTAAAAGGATGAATCAGCGCCGACAGACCTAAAATAAGCAGAATGTTGGTAATGTTAGAGCCGATAGCTGTACCGACGGCCAGATCGAGTTGCCCATTTATTGATGCAGCCACAGAGACAATAATCTCGGGTAACGACGTCCCCACGCTGACGACGGTCATCCCAATAATAATGGGGGGGATACCGAAATTTCGACATAAAATCGATGCGGCAAATACCAGACGGTCGGCACCGTAGACCACCAGAAGTAAACCAATTATTAACAGTGCCGTCGCTAAAAGCATCTAAAGTCCTTTCTTCAGGTATACTCGCCGGTCCACGTGAAGGATCTTCTGGAAGCCGTAACGAATTCTTAATTTTGACTTTATGCGGCTAAAAAGTAAAACAAATGCCAGCTTTCGCTAACCAGGACAGGCAATAATCTGTAAATATGTCGAGTTCAGGGCTAAATTGAGCGCCAACTCTTCGATCAACGAGGCAATAGTAAAGGATGAATCAATGGGTCAGTCTGTGGCGAATCTAGTCGATATGCGCGATGTCAGCTTTTCCCGAGGTGACCGCTGCATCTTTGATAATATTTCCCTGACGGTGCCGCGCGGTAAGGTGACGGCGATCATGGGGCCATCAGGCATCGGCAAAACGACGCTGTTACGTCTGATTGGCGGGCAGATCCCGCCAGATAAGGGCGAAATCCTGTTTGACGGCGAAAACGTCCCAGCCATGTCTCGTTCACGTTTGTACACCGTGCGTAAGCGCATGAGTATGCTGTTTCAGTCCGGGGCGCTGTTTACCGACATGAACGTGTTTGACAACGTCGCCTATCCACTGCGTGAGCATACGACGCTGCCCAAGGCGTTGCTCAAGAGCACCGTGATGATGAAACTGGAAGCTGTCGGCCTGCGTGGTGCGGCAAAACTTATGCCTTCTGAATTATCCGGTGGGATGGCGCGACGTGCGGCATTAGCACGCGCCATTGCGCTGGAGCCAGATCTCATTATGTTTGATGAACCGTTCGTCGGTCAGGATCCTATCACCATGGGCGTGCTGGTGAAGCTGATTTCAGAGCTGAACAACGCGCTGGGCGTCACCTGCGTGGTGGTCTCTCACGATGTGCCAGAGGTACTGAGTATTGCGGATTACGCCTATATTATGGCGGACAAAAAGATAGTGGCCTACGGTAGTGCTCAGGCACTACAAGAAAATGCCGATCCGCGCGTGCGTCAGTTCCTCGATGGTATTGCCGATGGGCCGGTTCCGTTCCGCTACCCGGCGGGCGATTACCACACCGATTTACTTAAAACAGGGAGTTAAGCCACCCATGTTGTTAAATGCGCTGGCATCACTCGGACATCGAGGGATAAAAACCCTCAGGACGTTCGGGCGAGCCGGATTAATGTTGTTCAATGCGGTAGTCGGCAAGCCGGAGTTTCGCAAACATGCGCCGCTGCTGATCCGCCAGCTCTATAATGTCGGTGTCCTGTCGATGCTGATCATTATCGTTTCTGGCGTGTTCATCGGGATGGTGCTGGGATTGCAGGGATACCTGGTCCTGACAACCTACAGCGCAGAAACCAGTCTCGGTATGCTGGTGGCGCTGTCTTTGCTGCGAGAACTGGGGCCTGTTGTTGCGGCGCTGCTGTTCGCCGGGCGAGCCGGATCGGCGTTAACCGCTGAAATCGGCCTGATGCGGGCAACCGAGCAGCTTTCCAGCCTGGAAATGATGGCGGTTGATCCTCTGCGTCGAGTGGTCTCTCCGCGTTTTTGGGCGGGTGTCATTTCATTGCCGCTGCTGACGATTATTTTTGTCGCGGTTGGGATTTGGGGTGGCTCGCTGGTCGGCGTTAGCTGGAAGGGGATTGATGCAGGCTTTTTCTGGTCGGCTATGCAAAATGCCGTCGACTGGCGTCTGGATCTGGTCAACTGTTTGATTAAGAGCGTGGTGTTCGCCATTACGGTCACATGGATTGCATTGTTCAATGGTTATGATGCGATTCCGACCTCCGCCGGAATTAGCCGGGCTACGACACGCACCGTTGTGCACGCATCTCTTGCCGTTCTGGGGCTGGATTTTGTGCTGACCGCACTGATGTTTGGGAATTGAGTTCATGCAAACGAAAAAAAATGAAATTTGGGTCGGGGTATTCCTGCTGGTTGCACTGCTGGCGGCGCTATTTGTCTGCCTGAAAGCGGCTAATGTGACCTCCATGCGTACTGAACCAACCTACACGGTTTATGCGACCTTTGATAATATCGGCGGCCTGAGAGAGCGCTCTCCAGTGCGGATTGGTGGGGTTGTTGTGGGGCGAGTTTCGGATATCTCGTTAGATCCCAAAACGTACCTGCCACGCGTAACACTGGACATCGAATCGCGCTTTAACCATATCCCGGACACCAGCTCGCTGAGCATCCGCACCTCTGGTCTGCTGGGTGAGCAGTATCTGGCATTAAACGTGGGTTTTGAAGATCCTGAGCTGGGAACGTCTATCCTCAAAGATGGCAGTACGATTCAGGACACGAAATCCGCGATGGTGCTGGAAGACATGATTGGTCAATTCCTCTACAACAGTAACAGTAAAGGTGATGACAATAAGAATTCTGGCGATGCGCCAGCCGCAACTGAAGGCAATAATGAAGCCACTACGCCTGCGGGCGCAACGAAATAATCTCAGGAGAATCGACGTATGTTTAAACGATTGATGATGGTGGCTATGCTGGTCATTACCCCACTTAGCGTGGCAACCGCAGCGGACCAGACGAATCCGTATAAACTGATGAATGAGGCGGCGCAGAAAACGTTCGATCGTCTGAAAAACGAACAACCGAAGATCCGTTCTAACCCGGATTATCTGCGTCAGGTGGTTGATCAGGAACTGCTGCCTTATGTGCAGGTTAAGTATGCCGGTGCGCTGGTGCTGGGCCGTTACTACAAAGAGGCGACACCGGCCCAGCGTGACGCCTATTTTGCCGCATTCCGCGAATATCTGAAGCAAGCCTACGGTCAGGCGCTGGCGATGTACCACGGTCAGACCTATCAGATTGCCCCTGAACAGCCGCTGGGTGATGCGACGATTGTGCCGATCCGCGTGACGATTATCGATCCAAACGGCCGTCCGCCGGTGCGCCTGGATTTCCAGTGGCGTAAAAACTCCCAGACCGGTCACTGGCAGGCGTATGACATGATCGCCGAAGGCGTCAGCATGATCACCACCAAACAGAATGAGTGGAGCGACCTGCTGCGCACGAAAGGTATCGATGGCCTGACGGCACAGCTGAAATCTATCTCTCAGCAAAAAATCACTCTGGAAGAGAAGAAATAATGACGCAGTCACTCACCTGGACGCGTGAAGGTGACAAGCTGACGCTCGCGGGAGAGCTGGATCAGGACGTGTTAAATCCGTTATGGGATGCACGCGTTGAGGCGATGAAAGGGGTAACCTGCATCGATCTGAGCCAGGTTTCCCGGGTTGATACCGGTGGTCTGGCATTGCTGTTGCACCTGGTTGACCAGGGCAAGCAACAGGGGAATCGCGTTTCGCTTACCGGTGTTAACGATAAGGTTTATACCCTGGCACAGCTTTACAATTTGCCTGACGACGTCCTTCCGCGTTAATTTTTCCAGGCTGGATAAGGCCTTGTGCCGCCATCCGGCAAAACTCCTGAAGGGGATCTGCCACCAAAGCCTTGTCTGATTTATCAGCGAGGCTTTTTGCTTATTTATGACAGCGCCACTTTGCTCTAAGATGTTGGGCTGTTTTCACTATCTGACGAATGAAGAGCCCATGGAAAATAATGAAATTCAGAGCGTGCTGATGAACGCACTCTCCCTCCAGGAAGTCCACGTTTCTGGTGACGGCAGTCACTTTCAGGTTATTGCCGTGGGTGAGATGTTTGACGGCATGAGCCGGGTCAAGAAGCAGCAATCGGTCTATGGCCCATTGATGGAGTATATTGCGGATAACCGCATTCATGCTGTATCGATTAAAGCGTTTACCCCAGCGGAATGGGCGCGCGATCGCAAACTTAACGGTTTTTGAGCTACGGGTGATATGCCGGTAGCGAAGATGAATTCTTAACAGAGAACAGAATAATGGATAAATTCCGTGTTCAGGGGCCAACCAAGCTCCAGGGCGAAGTCACTATATCAGGCGCTAAAAACGCCGCACTGCCGATCCTTTTTGCGGCGCTGCTGGCTGAAGAACCTGTAGAAATTCAAAACGTCCCAAAACTGAAGGACGTAGATACCTCCATGAAGCTGCTGAGCCAGTTGGGGGCGAAAGTAGAGCGTAATGGGTCTGTGCACATTGATGCGCGTGACGTTAACGTCTTCTGTGCGCCGTACGATCTGGTGAAAACCATGCGTGCGTCTATCTGGGCATTGGGGCCACTGGTCGCTCGTTTTGGTCAGGGTCAGGTTTCTCTGCCGGGCGGCTGTACTATCGGCGCGCGCCCGGTTGACCTGCATATTACCGGTCTGGAGCAGTTAGGTGCCACCATCAAGCTGGAAGAAGGCTATGTGAAGGCGTCCGTAGAGGGACGTCTGAAAGGCGCACACATTGTCATGGACAAAGTGAGTGTCGGTGCGACGGTCACTATCATGTGCGCGGCAACGCTTGCAGAAGGTACCACCATCATCGAAAACGCCGCTCGCGAACCGGAAATTGTGGATACCGCTAATTTCCTGATTGCGCTGGGTGCGAAGATCACCGGGCAGGGTACCGATCGTATCACCATTGAAGGCGTTGAACGTCTCGGTGGCGGTGTGTATCGCGTTCTGCCAGACCGTATTGAAACCGGGACGTTCCTGGTGGCGGCGGCGATTTCTCGCGGCAAAATTATCTGCCGTAATGCACAACCAGACACACTGGATGCCGTTCTGGCGAAGCTGCGTGATGCCGGTGCGGATATCGAAGTCGGTGAAGACTGGATTAGCCTCGACATGCACGGCAAACGTCCTAAAGCAGTGAATGTGCGCACTGCGCCACATCCGGCTTTCCCGACTGACATGCAGGCCCAGTTCACACTGTTGAACCTGGTGGCCGAAGGTACCGGCTTCATTACGGAAACCGTGTTTGAGAATCGCTTTATGCACGTGCCTGAACTGAGCCGTATGGGTGCCCACGCGGAAATCGAAAGCAATACTGTGATTTGTCACGGCGTTGAAACGCTCTCCGGTGCACAGGTAATGGCGACCGATCTGCGTGCGTCCGCAAGTTTGGTATTAGCGGGATGTATCGCTGAAGGCACAACGGTCGTTGACCGTATTTATCACATCGATCGCGGTTATGAGCGCATCGAGGATAAATTGCGTGCTCTGGGCGCAAACATTGAGCGCATTAAAGGCGAGTAATCGCCAACGCGTGTTGTAACCCCCAGGATCGTTGATCCGGGGGTTGCTGTTTTACCGCTACTCAAGACCCTTCTTTTCTTTCCGTACTCTCATCATCCGCGTTCTGTCGATGAATTCATGCGTCCTGGCGTCATGGTAGCGTGACGGCCAAATTACCCACGGGTCTGTTCCCAGTGCTTTCGCGATAATCAATTCACCTTTCGGCCACGGTCGGGTTAACGCATTTGCCAGCGTTGATGAACTTAAGCCATTCTTACGTGACTCAGCGGCCATTGACGTACCTTTCTTACGTAGCCCCGCGATGATGTCAGCCGGATGCCAGTCAATGAATTTGCTTTCCATAGTTCCACATCTCCTTTGGTTAACCAGTGAGGTTTCACAATCAGCCTGTGGAGTTACTATACGCCTCGAGAACGAATGTTCTAAAATGTTCTAGTAAAATGCTTATATATTCAGAATATGCCAAGACTATGCGAGTAGTCTGGCTGTTTTTTGTGGGGTTTATTAGAGCTTATAAGAGCATCCCGTGCAGTGCACGGGATGCTGGGAAGCGAGATGAGGGAAATTAACGGTCGCGCTGTACGGCGATATGCGCCAGGCCAATCAGGGCTTCTTTCCACGGAGTATCTGGAAGTACCTGAAGTGCCTCGATGGCTTTGTCAGCCTCTTCTTCGGCGCGTTGACGGGTCCATTCCAGTGACCCGCAAGCATTCATCGCTTCCAGAACCGGCTCCAGCAGGTGGCGACCATTACCTTGCTCAATCGCCTGGCGAATCATTTGCGCCTGCTCAGGGGTGCCGTGGCGCATCGCATGCAGCAACGGTAGCGTAGGTTTACCTTCGTTGAGGTCATCACCCACGTTTTTACCCAACTGTTCGCCATCTGCGCTGTAATCCAGTAAATCGTCGATAAGCTGGAAAGCGGTACCGAGGTAGCGGCCATAATCCTGCAGGCCTTTCTCTTGCTCATCGCTACAACCTGCAAGGATACCTGAGCATTGGGCCGCGGCCTCAAACAGACGAGCCGTCTTGCTGTAGATAACACGCATATAGTTTTCTTCGGTGATATCCGGGTCGTTGACGTTCATTAACTGCAGGACTTCGCCTTCAGCAATGACGTTGACCGCTTTAGACATCACTTCCAGCACTTTCAGGGAGCCGAGGCTGGTCATCATCTGAAAGGCACGGGTATAGATAAAATCGCCGACCAGAACGCTGGCAGCATTACCAAACGCTGCGTTTGCCGTGGCTTTCCCACGGCGCATATCGGATTCATCCACAACATCGTCATGAAGCAGGGTTGCGGTGTGGATAAACTCGATTAAGGCAGCGATCGTGACGTGGGCATTTTCCTGATAACCAACGGCACGCGCCGCGAGTACGGCGATCATTGGGCGAATGCGTTTTCCGCCGCCGCTCACGATGTAGTACCCCAATTGATTGATCAACTGGACGTCGGAATTGAGCTGTTCAAGGATAGTCGCATTGACCCCCGCCATATCTTGCGCGGTTAACTCATTGATTTTTTCTAAATTCATCGCAAAAGCCGGGCTTCTCGCCCCGATTACCTCACTATTTGAGAAGGTAACGTCGGGTTTAGGGTTAGAAATATATGCTGATTGTACTGAAAAAACGCCGCAGATAAACGTTACGGTACACGTTGTGTTTTTTTTCTTCATGTATTGACGGTAGCACTTGTCAAAGGCTCGCGTTTTGCGTAATATTCGCGCCCTATTGTGAATATTTATAGCGCACTCTGAATCATCAAAAAGGTGTGCGCGGAAGCGGAGTTTTTTATGTACGCGGTTTTCCAAAGTGGTGGTAAACAACACCGAGTAAGCGAAGGTCAGACCGTTCGCCTGGAAAAGCTGGACATCGCAACTGGCGAATCTGTTGAATTCGCTGAAGTTCTGATGATCGCAAACGGTGAAGAAGTCAAAATCGGCGTTCCTTTCGTTGATGGCGGCGTTATCAAAGCTGAAGTCGTTGCTCACGGTCGTGGCGAGAAAGTTAAAATTGTTAAGTTTCGTCGTCGTAAACACTACCGTAAGCAGCAGGGCCATCGTCAGTGGTTCACTGATGTGAAAATCACTGGCATCAGCGCTTAAGTTAAGGGGAGCAGATTAAATGGCACATAAAAAGGCTGGCGGCTCGACTCGTAACGGTCGCGATTCAGAAGCTAAACGTCTGGGCGTAAAACGCTTCGGCGGTGAAACAGTTCTGGCTGGTAGCATCATCGTTCGTCAACGTGGTACTAAATTCCACGCTGGCTCCAACGTTGGTTGCGGCAAAGACCACACTCTGTTTGCTAAAGCAGACGGTAAAGTGAAATTTGAAGTGAAAGGCCCGAAAAACCGTAAATTCATCAGCATTGTTGCTGAATAAGTTTTTCGCGTCCCGGTAACGGATAAAAGCCCCGCAACACGTTGCGGGGCTTTTTACATTCGACGACCGGTAAATATGCTCGTCGCTCCGTGATAACCCGGAAACGAGCCCTTGCAGGGAATACGGCATGAAGCAGCAGGCAGGTATTGGTATTCTTTTAGCACTCACGACAGCTGTCTGTTGGGGGGCTTTACCAATAGCGATGAAGCAAGTGCTGGAGGTGATGGAACCTCCTACCGTCGTGTTCTACCGTTTTTTAATGGCAAGCATTGGCCTTGGCGCTATTCTTGCGGTTAAAAAAAAGCTCCCTCCATTGCGTATTTTTCGCAAAGCGCGTTGGCTGGTGCTGTTGGCTATTGCCACGGGTGGACTGTTCGGTAACTTCATTCTGTTTAGTTCGTCTTTGCAATATTTGAGCCCAACGGCTTCGCAGGTTATCGGTCAACTGTCACCTGTTGGCATGATGATCGCCAGCGTCTTTATCCTGAAGGAGAAGATGCGCGGCACGCAGATTATTGGCGCTATTATGCTTCTGAGCGGATTGGTGTTGTTTTTTAATACCAGTCTGATCGAAATTTTTACCCGGCTGACCGATTACACCTGGGGCGTGATCTTTGGTGTCGGTGCCGCGACGGTTTGGGTGTGTTATGGGGTCGCGCAAAAGGTGTTATTGCGCCGCCTGGCATCACCGCAGATCCTGTTTTTACTGTACACTTTATGTACGATAGCGTTGTTGCCGCTGGCTAAACCCGGTGTAATAACGCAACTCAGCGACTGGCAGCTTGCCTGCCTCGTGTTCTGCGGCCTGAATACACTGGTAGGATACGGTGCCCTTGCGGAAGCAATGGCTCGCTGGCAGGCGGCACAGGTGAGCGCCATAATTACGCTCACACCGCTGTTTACGTTGTTATTTTCAGATTTATTATCACTGGCCTGGCCCGATTTCTTCGCCAGACCGATGCTAAACCTTTTAGGTTATCTCGGTGCGTTTATCGTGGTTGCGGGCGCGATGTATTCCGCCATTGGTCATCGAATTTGGGGCGGTTTACGTAAGCATGAAACGGTGGTTTCGCAACCCCGCTCAGGCGAATGATTTACGGAGAGTAAAATGAAGTTTGTTGATGAAGCATCGATTCTGGTCGTTGCAGGCGATGGCGGTAACGGTTGTGTCAGCTTCCGCCGCGAAAAATACATCCCGAAAGGCGGTCCGGACGGTGGTGACGGTGGTGATGGCGGTGACGTCTGGCTGGAAGCCGACGAAAACCTGAACACGCTGATCGATTACCGTTTTGAAAAGTCATTCCGTGCGGAACGTGGTCAGAATGGCGCAAGCCGTGATTGCACCGGCAAGCGTGGTAAAGACGTTACCATCAAAGTGCCAGTAGGGACACGCGTCATCGACCAGGGTACGGGCGAAACGATGGGCGACATGACCAAACACGGTCAGCGTCTGATGGTCGCTAAAGGTGGTTGGCACGGCCTGGGTAACACCCGTTTTAAATCGTCGGTCAACCGTACCCCGCGTCAGAAAACGATGGGTACACCTGGCGATAAGCGTGACCTGATGCTGGAGCTGATGCTGTTAGCCGATGTCGGTATGCTGGGTATGCCAAACGCCGGTAAATCGACGTTTATCCGCGCGGTATCTGCGGCGAAACCGAAAGTGGCGGATTATCCGTTCACCACGCTGGTACCGAGCCTCGGCGTTGTGCGTATGGACAACGAAAAGAGCTTCGTGGTTGCTGACATCCCAGGTCTGATTGAAGGCGCTGCTGAAGGCGCTGGTCTCGGTATTCGCTTCCTGAAGCATCTGGAACGTTGCCGCGTACTGCTGCACCTCATTGATATCGATCCGATTGATGGTTCCGATCCGGTAGAAAACGCCCGTATCATTATTGGCGAACTGGAAAAATACAGTCAGGATCTGGCGTCTAAACCGCGCTGGTTAGTGTTCAACAAAATTGATTTGATGGACAAAGCTGAAGCGGAAGAAAAAGCGAAAGCCATCGCTGAAGCGCTGGGCTGGGAAGGTAAATATTACCTGATCTCTGCCGCCAGCCAGCTGGGTGTGAAGGATCTTTGCTGGGATGTGATGACCTTTATCATTGAGAACCCAATCGTTCAGGCTGAAGAAGCGAAACAGCCGGAGAAAGTTGAGTTCATGTGGGATGATTATCACCGTCAGCAGCTCGCTGAAGTCGAAGACGAAGCGGAAGATGACTGGGATGACGATTGGGACGAAGACGACGAAGAAGGCGTTGAGTTCATCTACAAGCGTTAATCTCGTAGCCGGATGACGCTTACGCTTATCCGGCCTACAAAAGCCAACGGGCCGCATTTGCGGCCCGTTTTGTTATGTTCTTTGTAGGCCGGATAAGACGCGTTAGCGTCGCCATCCGGCAATAATGCACTCAGTTATTCTGATATATATCTTTGTACAACCGACTCTCGAAGCGTACCAGTGGAATACGGCGGTTGCGCTGGTCTGCAGGCTCTACCGCATAGCCAGACAGGTACTGCACGAAGGCCATGCGTTGCCCGCTGGCGGTGGTGATGAACCCCGCGAGGTTATATACCCCTTGCAGTGAGCCTGTTTTCGCGGAAACCTTGCCATCAACACCAGCCTGATGCAGGCCTGCACGGTATTGCAGGGAGCCATCGTGGCCAGCCAGTGGCAGCATCGTGATAAAGTTGAGCTCATTGTCATGCTGCGCGATGTATTGCAGCACCTGCATCATGGTGGCGGGGGCAATCAGGTTATGGCGAGAGAGGCCAGAGCCATCGGCAATAATCGTGTTGCCGATATCGACGCCCGCCTGCTGACGCAGGATCTGACGTACGGCATCTGAACCTGCCCGCCAGGTGCCAGGTACGTTAAATCGCGCATGGCCAATCATGCGAAAAACGGTGTCGGCAATCATGTTGTCTGATTTTTTCAGCATAATCTTAAGCAGATCATGCAATGGTGCTGATTGTTTGCTGGCGACGACGGTACCCGGCTCGTTGACCTGAGTCTGACGCAGCAGCGTACCGCTGTAGGTAATACCCGCTTGTTTTAGCTCATCTTTAAGAATGGCTCCGGCATAGCTGGCACCGTCCTGAATAGCAAACGCCAGTGGCAACGGTTCGGCGCGCTGCGGCAGACACCCGGTCAGCGTAAAGCGGTTCAAATCACCGGGTACCACGTCCAGTTCACAATATTGCGCTTCCGCAGAACCACGTGCGAGGGTGCGAACCTGGCTGAACATGGTCACCGGGTAGTAAGAGGCCACGCGAATATACGCCAAATCGTTGGCTTTTTGTGCGCTGTAGAGCGATACAGAGAAGCAATTTCGGTCGACAATCGCCGCTGCTGGCGGAGCGCTAAAACATTGCGTCATGTCGTTCCAGGGCCAGCCGGGCGCTTTATCATGGCTGGCAAAAATGGAGGTGTCTATCAGGACATTTCCGGCAATTTGCGTCACCCCTGATTTTTTCAGAGTTGCTACCATATTGCGAATATCCTGACGTTTTAACGTCGGATCGGCACCAAATCTCGCAACTAAGTCACCTTTCAATATCCCATTTTCTACGTTGCCTTTTGTCTCAAGCGTCGTGGTGAAACGGAAATCAGGTCCGAGTTGAATCAATGCCGCCAGAGCGGTGATCACTTTCTGGGTACTGGCTGGGAGCGCCATCTGCTGGCTATGGTAATCAATCGTGGGCGCAGGCGCGCCAACCTTCTGTACCATAAGGGCGAGGTTGGCCCCGGCAGGAAGCTGGTTGATGTACTCGTCGACATTCGCAGCCTGAACGCTGAACGCTATACTGGCAGTTAATCCAATGGCAAATCTGGGAAATCGCATAATCTCGCGCTAACAACCTGGAAACAGGCCGTCATACTACGGCGCAACGCCCTAAAAAGTAAACGATGACCCATAGGGAACTCCAGGGTAAAATGAACATCAAATAGAGAATTGTAGCTGACCTGGGACCTCGTGCCCCGGGTCGGTATTTTTTTGCTTCTGACTCTGGCATGGCGTATGCCAGGGTGGGCTTAGCAGCCGGGGTGAGGACAACCACCCCCTACAGGAATGTTCAAGAGGTATAACAAATGCAAGCTATCCCGATGACCTTACGCGGTGCTGAAAAACTGCGCGAAGAACTGGATTTTCTCAAATCTGTGCGTCGCCCTGAAATTATTGCCGCGATCGCGGAAGCGCGTGAACACGGTGACCTGAAAGAGAACGCGGAGTATCACGCGGCTCGTGAACAGCAGGGATTCTGCGAAGGTCGCATTAAAGATATTGAAGCCAAACTGTCTAACGCGCAGGTTATTGACGTCACTAAAATGCCAAATAACGGCCGCGTTGTGTTCGGTGCGACGGTTACCGTTCTGAATCTTGATAACGATGAAGAGCAGACCTGGCGCATTGTGGGCGATGATGAGGCCGATTTTAAACAAAACCTGATTTCGGTGAACTCACCTATTGCTCGCGGCCTGATTGGTAAAGAGCAGGATGACGTGGTGGTTATCAAAACGCCGGGCGGTGAAGTTGAGTATGAAGTGACGAAGGTCGAATACCTGTAAGAATTTCCCAATACACACATCCTGGTTCACGTTGCATACGCGTTGGCTGTGCTCGAATTATTTAGTGTATCTGTAAGATGTTGATGTATTGTAAAGAAAGGAAAAAGGCCGCATAGCGGCCTTTTATCAACGAAGAGAGCGTGGCATTTTGCTCTCCTGCTAGCGGAAATTCCCGCGTTTTACACAAACTTCGTGTTCAACTTTGGGATATTCTTAGCGTGGCAGCGAGATTTTACGTTCTTTAGTCGGGCGATACAGTACCAGCGTTTTGCCGATGACCTGTACATTACAGGCGCCGGTTTCGCGTACGATAGCTTCCACGATCAAGGTTTTAGTATCGCGATCTTCCGAGGCGATTTTCACCTTGATAAGCTCATGGTGCTCTAACGCTTGTTCAATCTCGGCCAGTACCCCTTCGGTCAAACCATTATTGCCAAGCATAACTACAGGCTTGAGCGGATGTGCCAGACCTTTCAGGTGCTGTTTTTGTTTAGTACTCAGATTCATCGTATATTTTTGCTTACGTTGGGATTGAAAACGGGTCATTCTACCGCCATCTCCCATATATCGCCAAATAGCTGTGTAGATATTTACACCATTGGTTACGATGAACTGCCCGATGGGAAAGTGAAATGACAGGTAAAAAGCGTTCTGCCAGCTCGAGTCGCTGGCTTCAGGAACACTTTAGCGATAAATATGTTCAACAGGCACAGAAAAAGGGGTTACGTTCCCGCGCCTGGTTTAAACTTGATGAAATACAGCAAAGTGACAAAATTTTTAAACCGGGGATGACGATTGTTGACCTCGGCGCTGCACCCGGTGGCTGGTCGCAATATGCGGTTACGCAGATCGGAAACAGCGGCCGCATTATCGCTTGCGATCTTTTACCTATGGATCCAATCGTTGGTGTGGACTTCCTTCAGGGCGACTTTCGTGATGAATTAGTCCTGAAAGCGTTACTTGAGCGTGTAGGTGACAGTAAAGTACAAGTTGTCATGTCTGATATGGCGCCAAATATGTGTGGAACACCGGCGGTGGATATTCCCCGGGCCATGTATCTGGTTGAACTGGCACTTGGAATGGCTCGTGATGTATTAGCACCAGGTGGTAGTTTTGTAGTGAAGGTGTTCCAGGGCGAAGGCTTCGATGAGTATCTAAGAGACATTCGCTCCCTGTTTACGAAGGTCAAAGTTCGTAAGCCGGACTCTTCTCGCGCCCGTTCGCGTGAAGTGTACATTGTAGCGACCGGGCGTAAACCATAACCGGTAGATTTCAAACGAAAGTTTGAAAGACACTGGATATAGAGTATCCTGACGCTGTTTTTAACACAGTTGTAATATGAGGTTAATCCCTTGAGTGACATGGCGAAAAACCTAATACTCTGGCTGGTCATTGCCGTTGTGCTGATGTCAGTATTCCAGAGCTTTGGGCCCAGCGAGTCTAATGGCCGTAAGGTTGATTACTCTACCTTCCTGCAAGAGGTCAATCAGGACCAGGTTCGTGAAGCGCGTATCAACGGACGTGAGATTAACGTTACCAAGAAAGATAGTAACCGTTACACGACCTACATTCCGGTTAACGATCCGAAGCTGCTTGATAACCTGCTGACCAAAAACGTCAAGGTTGTTGGCGAGCCGCCTGAAGAGCCGAGCCTGCTGGCTTCTATCTTCATTTCCTGGTTCCCAATGCTGCTGCTGATTGGTGTCTGGATCTTCTTTATGCGTCAAATGCAGGGCGGTGGTGGCAAAGGTGCCATGTCGTTCGGTAAGAGCAAAGCGCGCATGTTGACCGAAGATCAGATCAAAACCACTTTTGCTGATGTCGCGGGTTGTGACGAAGCGAAAGAAGAGGTCGCTGAACTGGTTGAATACCTGCGCGAACCGAGCCGTTTCCAGAAACTGGGCGGTAAGATCCCGAAAGGCGTCCTGATGGTTGGTCCTCCGGGTACAGGTAAAACCCTGCTGGCAAAAGCTATCGCAGGTGAAGCGAAGGTTCCATTCTTCACAATTTCCGGTTCTGATTTCGTGGAAATGTTCGTCGGTGTGGGCGCATCTCGTGTGCGTGACATGTTCGAACAAGCCAAGAAAGCGGCACCGTGCATCATCTTCATCGATGAAATCGACGCCGTAGGTCGCCAGCGTGGCGCTGGTCTGGGTGGCGGTCACGATGAACGTGAACAGACGCTGAACCAGATGCTGGTTGAGATGGACGGCTTCGAAGGTAACGAAGGTATTATCGTTATCGCGGCAACTAACCGTCCTGACGTTCTTGACCCTGCGCTGCTGCGTCCAGGCCGTTTTGACCGTCAGGTTGTTGTTGGTCTGCCGGACGTTCGCGGTCGTGAACAGATTCTGAAAGTGCATATGCGTCGCGTACCGCTGTCTCCGGATATCGATGCGGCAATCATTGCTCGTGGTACGCCTGGTTTCTCAGGTGCGGATCTCGCGAACCTGGTGAACGAAGCGGCACTGTTTGCAGCGCGTGGCAACAAGCGTGTTGTATCGATGGTTGAGTTCGAGAAAGCGAAAGACAAAATCATGATGGGTGCGGAACGTCGCTCCATGGTGATGACGGAAGCGCAGAAAGAATCCACCGCGTACCACGAAGCTGGCCACGCGATTATCGGTCGCCTGGTACCGGAGCACGATCCGGTGCACAAAGTGACGATTATTCCGCGCGGTCGTGCGCTGGGTGTCACCTTCTTCCTGCCTGAAGGCGACGCAATTAGCGCCAGTCGTCAGAAACTGGAAAGTCAGATCTCCACGCTGTACGGCGGTCGTCTGGCAGAAGAGATCATCTACGGTGCTGAACATGTTTCTACCGGTGCGTCCAACGACATTAAAGTCGCGACGAACCTGGCGCGTAACATGGTCACTCAGTGGGGCTTCTCTGACAAACTGGGGCCGTTGCTGTACGCGGAAGAAGAAGGTGAAGTGTTCCTCGGTCGTTCTGTGGCGAAAGCTAAACATATGTCCGATGAAACCGCGCGTATTATCGATCAGGAAGTGAAATTGCTGATTGAACGCAACTATGACCGTGCTCGCCGTCTGTTGAACGACAACCTGGACATTCTGCACTCGATGAAAGATGCGCTCATGAAATATGAGACCATCGATGCACCGCAGATTGATGATCTGATGGCTCGCCGCGATGTACGTCCGCCAGCGGGTTGGGAAGAGTCTGGTTCATCTAACAACTCTGGCAACAATGGCACCCCGAGTGCTCCGCGTCCGGCTGAAGAGCCGCGTACGCCGAACCCGGGCAACATGTCAGAGCAGTTAGGCGACAAATAAGTTATCGTAATCTGATGACCATGTTTTAATTGAAAACCCTGGGGCTTGCTCCGGGGTTTTTCTTATCTGCTTACTCACGATTTTACCAGGGATAACACTATGAAACTCTTTGCTCAGGGATCTTCGCTGGATCTCAGCCATCCCCACGTCATGGGGATTTTAAACGTCACACCAGACTCTTTTTCTGATGGTGGAGCGCACAACTCCCTGGTTGAGGCGGTAAAACACGCAAATCTGATGATTAACGCAGGGGCGACTATCATTGATGTGGGTGGTGAGTCTACGCGACCGGGCGCGGCGGATGTTAGCGTGGAAGAAGAACTGCAGCGTGTAATCCCGGTTGTTGAGGCAATTGCTCAACGTTTTGAAGTGTGGATTTCGGTCGATACCTCAAAACCAGAGGTCATTCGTGAGTGCGCCAGAGTGGGTGCGCATATCATTAACGATATACGTTCGCTCTCGGAGCCGGGCGCGCTGGAAGCTGCGGCAGAAACTGGGTTGCCGGTTTGCCTGATGCATATGCAGGGACAGCCGAAAACGATGCAGGAAGCGCCGAAGTATGAGGATGTATTTGCCGAGGTAAATCGTTACTTTGTTGAGCAAATAGCACGTTGTGAACGGGCCGGAATCACAAAAGATAAATTGCTACTCGACCCAGGATTCGGATTCGGTAAAAATCTTACTCACAACTACACATTGCTGGCACGTCTGGCGGAATTTCATCATTTTAATCTGCCGCTGCTGGTAGGGATGTCACGAAAATCAATGGTTGGCCAATTGCTCAATGTGGGTCCATCTGAGCGTTTGAGCGGCAGCCTTGCATGCGCGGTCATTGCCGCAATGCAGGGAGCGCAGATTATTCGTGTCCATGACGTCAAAGAAACCGTAGAAGCGATGCGTGTGGTGGAAGCCACATTGTCTGCAAAGGAAAACAAACGCTATGAGTAATCGTAAATATTTTGGCACCGATGGGATTCGTGGTCGTGTAGGCGACGCTCCAATCACCCCTGACTTTGTGCTCAAGCTGGGTTGGGCGGCAGGAAAAGTGCTGGCACGTCATGGTTCACGTAAAATCATTATCGGTAAAGATACACGTATTTCCGGCTATATGCTGGAATCTGCGCTGGAAGCGGGCCTGGCTGCCGCGGGGTTGTCAGCTTCTTTCACAGGCCCCATGCCAACACCTGCCGTCGCTTATCTGACGCGTGCTTTCCGTGCTGAAGCCGGGATTGTTATCTCCGCTTCGCACAACCCATTTTATGACAACGGGATTAAATTCTTCTCCATCGACGGAACCAAACTGCCGGATGCAGTTGAAGAAGCCATTGAAGCGGAGATGGAAAAAGCAATCACCTGCGTGGATTCGGCTGAGCTGGGTAAAGCCAGTCGTATTGTCGATGCTGCCGGGCGCTATATTGAGTTCTGCAAAGGCACATTCCCGAATGAACTGAGCCTGAACGAGCTTAAAATTGTGGTGGACTGCGCTAACGGTGCAACGTACCACATTGCGCCAAATGTACTGCGCGAGCTGGGTGCTAACGTCATTGCGATTGGCTGTGAACCGAACGGCGTGAACATCAATGAAGAAGTCGGCGCGACCGATGTTCGTGCGCTGCAGGCGCGCGTCATCGCGGAAAAAGCCGATTTGGGGATTGCGCTGGACGGTGACGGCGACCGCGTCATTATGGTTGATCACGAAGGTAATAAAGTCGACGGCGACCAGATCATGTACATCATCGCTCGTGAAGCGCTGCGCCAGGGGCAACTGCGCGGCGGCGCGGTGGGTACTCTGATGAGCAACATGGGACTGGAGCTGGCGCTGAAACAACTGGGCATTCCGTTTGCCCGTGCGAAAGTAGGCGACCGTTATGTGCTGGAAAAAATGCAGGAAAAAGGCTGGCGTATTGGTGCGGAAAACTCAGGTCATGTGATCCTGCTGGATAAAACGACCACGGGCGACGGTATTGTGGCGGGTCTGCAGGTATTGGCAGCGATGGTGCGTAACCATATGAGTTTGCACGATCTGTGCAGCGGCATGAAAATGTTCCCGCAACTGCTGGTTAACGTACGTTACACCGCAGGCAGTGGCGATCCGCTGGAACATGAAAGCGTGAAAGCGGTGATGGCAGAGGTTGAAGCGGCACTGGGTAACCGTGGACGCGTACTGCTGCGTAAGTCGGGCACAGAGCCATTAATCCGTGTGATGGTTGAAGGTGAAGACGAAGCACAGGTTACGGAGTTTGCGCACCGCATTGCGGATGCAGTGAAAGCCGTTTAACCCTATCCATAAGTGCAAAAGCCGGAGTCTGAGAGACTCCGGCTTTTTTTTACTGTACTGCAAGCGGTTGTTTACGTCGGCGCTGCCAGAAGTAGCCACTGATCATCAATAGGACGAGGACGGCCAGCCACGGGAGAACCGCCAACAAGTGCCCGGATCGGGCGAATGTCAGTGCAATCATCAGCAACCATCCTCCCAGCATCGGAATTGCGGTGCGTTTAACGATATCCACCGGTGATACACCTGCGATCCCGGCGATGGCGATAATCACGCCGGCAATAGGCGACAACGTCCGTCCAATGCCCGCTGAGATCTGAATCGGCAGCATCATAACCGCCACGTCGCTGCCAATATGGCGGCTGATATCCGGCACCATCGGGGCGAAGGAGAAAAATGCTGCATTCCCAGAGCCCATTAACGCTGAAATCGCAAAGGTGATTAGCGTCATCAGCAAGATTATAGACGCTGCACTGAGGCCAAATTCTCCTGAGAGTGACAGCAGCGCATCAACCGCGCCAATCGCTTTCAGACCGGCGGAGAAAACTTCACCGGCGATAATCAGCGTGACTACCGTGGCAAACACACTGCCCATACTGTCGAAAACTTTTTGTAGGCCAGCCATCACTTCGCGAGCTTTACGATGGCGGCAATATTCGCAAATCAGGGTGACGGCCAGGCTTATCAGTACGGCGGTATCCAGCGTAATTTTGAGTGAACTGAATACTAAATCACTGCATACCAGCATCAACACCAGCGGTAACATCGGCAGGAATAGCCAGGCAACCGGCGCTTCGGCTTCTTCGGTTGCGGTTAATGTCTGCATTTGCTGCGCGGCATTGTCACCACTCTCCCGGCGATCGAAAAAGCGTTGTACAACGATATGAAGCAGAGCGATGAAAAGAATAACCGGAACGACAACCGGTAACTGATCCTGAACAAAATAGTTAACTACCTCGATACCTGCCGTTTTGGCGGCGAGAACCGAGTTCCCGGAGCCCGGGCCAAATTCAACGGCACAGGTACTGGCGATAACCGCAGCGACGGCGGCGCGGCTGCAGCCAAGACGGGTCAGCAGGGGGTAAAGTGTTGCCATCAAAAGCAGACCCAGTCCGGTGGCGCTACTGATAAACAGCGACAGAAATTGGCCCAGCAGCAGGGCCAGCCCGAGCAGTAGATAAGGGGAGTTCAGACGTTGCAAGGGGCGGGATGTGACGCGCACCAGCACCTGACTTGCACCAATAGCCGACATATAGGTGGCAAAGCCACCTATCAGCATGATTTGTAGTCCAAGACCGCCAAGACGCACGCTCAGGGTATCGCGAATAAACTCAAAGGCGTCAAAGGGACCAAATCCGGTGCTTTTTTTTACCAGGCTACTGAGAGTAGCCATCCCGCTAAAATGCGCGATAAGCAGGAGTACGATCCCGGTTAAGAGCAACACCGACTGAGGGTGATACTTTTTCAGGATCAGACGCCCGGCAAAAATAATGGCGACCAGCGCCAGTAATAATGACATTCTCAACTCCTCACTCAAAGTTGCCGGTGACCAGACACTCACCATCACGCAGCAACGGCTTTCCGGCGGCAAACAAGTGGGCCAGTGAGAGGTCGTCATTGAGCACGCAAATATCAGCTCGTTCTCCTGCGCAAAGTACGCCGCCAGAAATACCCAGTGAGCGTGCGACGTTCGCCGTCAACATCGCGATCGCCTGAGACACCGGAATACCGACATCAATCAGGCGAGGCAACAGGTTGAGGTTGCCGGCTACCGGCGCGGCGCTTAGTCCTTCCACGATGCCTTGCGCATTAAAGCGCGGCACGCTGCCATTACCATCAGAGCTAATGGTGATACGATCGGCAGGAACCTGTGATTCCAGTGCGTGGAGAATCGCTTGTTCCTGGGGCATAAATCGGCTGCCGCCAGACGTTACGTCGATATGGCCACCGCGATGTGCGAAAGCGATAGCCTGTTCGAACAATGCTTCTGTCCTCGCGACATGCGTCGGCGAAATGTGGTGAATCGGAATACCGGCATCACACAGTTCCATCAGCTGTGACATCCCTTCCGGTAGATTGCCCAGGTGTACGTGCAGCAGCCCTTTTTTTCCGGCCAGAAGTGAGGATACGCGGATGTCACTGATTATTCTTAATAACTCCTGGAAAGAGGGGTAGGAGCCACGGTGATCGGCGAGTGCGATTTTGACACCCAGGATTGCCGGGATAAATGCCATATCATCGCGAATAGATTGTGTAATTGTCGGGCTGGGTACCGCGTAGGCTCCGGTATGCATATACGCACGCAGGCCCTCCAGGTTGAGAGACTGCATTTTGGCGTACAGATCTTTCGGGGAGCGGGATATCGCATCAGTGCCCAGCACGCCGACGACCGTCGTAATACCAGCCTGAATCAGATCGCGCAGTTTGACGGCTGGCGTCCGGCTGGCAAAGCCGGCTTCACCGCCGCCGCCGGTAAGATGGACATGCTGATCGATAATTCCGGGAATTACCCACTTACCGCGGCAATCGATGACTTCTTTGACGCCATCAAAGAGTGCAATATCTTTTTCAACAGCCACAATGCGATCGGCATGTATGAGCAGGGAGCAGAGGCCTAAATCCTCTGGGGAAAATACGCGGGCATTGGTCAGTAAAGTAAACATATCGGTCCTGTCAAACGTCGAGGGTGAGAGTCGGCAGGTGAAACGGAATATTGTTGTTATGATGTCCACATTAATGCCATTACTATAACTGTGACTATTGCCGATTTGTTATCGGTGGATACGGTTATGGCATGATGGGGTATGAGACGTGGATTCGAAGTGGTTAGAAGATTTTCTGGCGTTGAGTCAGTATGGGAATTACTCCCAGGCAGCGATACAGCGGCATATCACCCAGCCCGCGCTAAGCCGACGTATAAAGGCGCTGGAAGAGATGTTGGGGGTCCCGTTGTTTGACCGCACCACGACGCCCGTTACGCTAACCTGTTATGGCGAACGTTTTGAACCTTATGCCCGGCAAGTACTCAGCACACTCACGGAGGCGCGCCATGACCTGTGTGCGATGATGCCAGCGACGGACAATACGTTGGTGATGGTGAGTCTGCATACGCTGTCAGTCAATATCCTGCCTGATATGATCAACTATCTGCGCCAGAGTGAACCGCAATTAAACTTCACGGTAAATGCCAGCATTCAGGGGATTGATAATCACTTTAATGCCCTGATAAACCGGCAAATTGATATGCTGGTGACGTACGATTTACCCTCTTCACAACCGGGGCTGGAGATTGCCGGAGGGCTGAAACGTTCTTTATGGCGATATGAGCGTTTTATCCCGGTGATTTCTGCGCAAATCGCGGACAGACTGGATGATCCGCATACCCCGATCCCCTGGCTATGCTACAGCGACTACACCTTTGTCAGACGTATTATTGATCCGGCAGAACAACGAGTGCGTCCACGGTTGAAAAAAGTGTTTGAGACTGGGCTAAGCGAAACAATACGAGAAATGGTACTGCGCCATATGGGAATGGCATGGTTACCCGAATCAATGGTGGCTGAGGAGTTGGTGAATCAGGAAATCATTCACTGTTGGCCAGAAAATTCGGATCTGATTTGTGAAATCCCTATTGTTGTTTGGGCAAACCTTGACGATCAGCGGTCAGTAATGCAGCGATGCTGGGATAAGTTGCTGCGTTTTTGATTGATGTGGCGATTTTTTCCGCACTTGATACAATGCTAACAAATTGCCCTTGCGAAGGTTATTCGCTTTGGTTAGTATTCACACCCGCTTCAGTGGGAAACAGTTGAAATTCCCGCTTTATTGGTCGAAGCATTGGTACGCGGCAACTCCGCAAGGAACAGGTTGATTATGCACGAAGCTCTTTTGGTAGTTTTCCTTATTGTAGCAATTGGCCTTGTTGGCTTGATCATGCTGCAGCAAGGTAAAGGCGCTGATATGGGAGCCTCTTTTGGCGCAGGCGCTTCTGGTACACTGTTTGGTTCAAGTGGTTCTGGTAACTTCATGACCCGTATGACAGCTGTGTTAGGGACTCTGTTCTTCATTATCAGTCTGGTGCTGGGTAACATGAACAGCAATAAGACCAATAAAGGAAGTGAGTGGGAAAATCTGAGTGCACCGGCGAAAACCGAGCAAACTCAGCCAGCTGCTCCGGCTCAGCCGACCAGCGATATCCCACATTAATAGTTGTATCTGTGCTGAGGTGGTGGAATTGGTAGACACGCTACCTTGAGGTGGTAGTGCCCTAACGGGCTTGTGGGTTCGAGTCCCATCCTCAGTACCAATATTCCAAAGAAAAGACGCTGCAAAGCGTCTTTTTTTTCGTCTGTTATTTATGGTTGTCTGTAGGTCGGATAAGGCGTTTACGCCGCCATCCGACATTATTACAACGCCAGATTGAGCTACGTTTATCAGGCCTACAGAGCATCCCTATATTCTGCGCATAAAAAAGACCGCTTTCGCGGCCTTAAAATGATGAATGTTTACTTCGCCTTGTTTTCCAGATTCTCAACCTGCGGCAGGCCGGTCGCTGAAGAGGCGGTCAACAGACCGGCTTTCGCGTAGCCGAACAGCTTCTCGCGGGTATCTGTGATATCCAGATTACGCATGGTCAGCTGACCGATACGATCGTCTGGCGAGAATACGGAATCACCTTTCTCCATGGTCAAACGTTCTGGCTTGTAGGTCAGGTTGTCAGACACGGTGTTAAGGATTGAATAGTCGTTACCGCGACGCAGTTCCAGCGTGACTTCGCCGGTAATCTGGCTGGCTACCCAACGTTGCAGACCATCACGCAGCATCAGCGCCTGTGAGTCGAACCAGCGGCCCTGGTACAGCAGTTTGCCCAGCTGACGACCATGAGAATGATATTGCTCAATGGTGTCTTCGTTATGAATACCGGTCAGCAGACGCTCGTAAGCGATATGCAGCAGCGCCATCCCTGGGGCTTCATAGATGCCACGGCTTTTCGCTTCAATAATACGGTTTTCAATCTGATCGCTCATGCCCAGACCGTGACGACCGCCGATGTGGTTGGCTTCCAGCATCATCTCAACATCGTCACTGAAAGTCTTACCGTTTAGCGCAACCGGATGGCCCTGTTCAAAACGTACGGTCACTTCTTCAGCCGGGATCTTCACGCTCTCATCCCAGAACTTCACGCCCATAATCGGGTTGACGATTTTGACGCTGGAGTTCAGGAATTCCAGATCTTTTGCTTCGTGAGTCGCGCCGAGCATATTGGAGTCAGTGGAATACGCCTTTTCGACAGACATCTTGTAGTCGAAGCCGCAGGCGATCATAAATTCGGACATCTCATGGCGACCACCGAGTTCGTCGATAAAATCGGTATCCAGCCAGGGTTTGTAAATCTGCAATTCGGCGTTGGTTAACAGGCCATAACGATAGAAACGTTCAATATCGTTACCTTTATAGGTACTACCGTCACCCCAAATGTTTACGCCATCTTCTTTCATGGCGGCAACCAGCATAGTGCCTGTCACTGCGCGGCCCAGTGGGGTGGTATTGAAATAGGTCAGTCCGCCGGTGGTGTTGTGGAACGCACCACACTGAATAGCGGCGATCCCTTCGGCAACCAACTGCTTGCGGCAATCAACCAGGCGAGCATTCTCAGCACCATATTCCATTGCACGGCGAGGAATCGCGTCATAGTCATCCTCATCCGGCTGACCCAAATTCGCAGTATATGCATATGGGACAGCCCCTTTTTGTCGCATCCACAGCAGTGCTGCACTGGTGTCCAGGCCGCCGGAAAAAGCGATACCAATACGTTGACCTACCGGGAGATGCTTGAGAATCGTCGTCATAAAATAAAACCCTGCTTGATAGACTGGTGAAGAGGTCGGCTTTTTATGTTAATTGCATTTTTATGCAAAATAAATGAGTTTTCATTTAATCATCTTTTGAGGATGACAGGAAGAGTTTAGTGATAATTTCGTTAAATAACGCTGTGGATGGCGGATTTATCTCTCTTGTCTTCCGTTGTATTTGTGCTGGTTTGCATTCATTCATTTGCATAGTAGTAACAAGGTTGACATAACGTATAGAGGATCAATATACTGTGCGCAGATTTTACGTCCCGTCCTCGGTACCAAATCCCAGCAGTATTTGCATTTTTTACCCAAAACGAGTAAAATTTGCCACGTTTCAGGCGCGGGGTGGAGCAGCCTGGTAGCTCGTCGGGCTCATAACCCGAAGGTCGTCGGTTCAAATCCGGCCCCCGCAACCACTTTCCCTTAGAGTTCTTTTTCAAATATACTGTGAAGACTTAGGCCTTCGTAGCTGGATTTGAAAAAAATTCTTTCGGAAGGTTCTCCGAACCGCAGGTGCGGTTATAGGGTTCAGTTATCTAAAGCCCCGATTTATCGGGGTTTTTTGTTATCTGACTACAGAATAACTGGGCTTTAGGCCCTTTTTTTATGTCTTGGGGGTGGGCTTGTCCACATTAGAGCAAAAATTAACAGAGATGATTACAGCGCCAGTTGAAGCCTTGGGGTACGAGCTGGTCGGCATCGAATTTATTCGCGGTCGCACATCCACACTGCGCATCTATATTGATAGTGAAGATGGCATCAATGTTGATGATTGTGCTGATGTGAGCCATCAGGTAAGCGCGGTGATGGATGTCGAAGACCCAATCACTGTTGCCTACAACCTGGAAGTCTCCTCTCCGGGTCTCGACCGTCCTCTGTTCACGGCTGAACACTACGTGCGTTTCCTGGGTGAAGAAGTCACGCTGGTTCTTCGTATGGCGGTACAAAACCGTCGTAAATGGCAGGGCGTTATCAAAGCGGTGGACGGTGAGATGATCACGGTCACAGTCGAAGGTAAAGATGAAGTGTTCGCGCTGAGTAATATCCAGAAGGCGAACCTGGTTCCCCACTTTTAACAGTCTGGATTGAGGTGAAAAGCCCGCGATGAACAAAGAAATTTTGGCTGTTGTTGAAGCCGTATCCAACGAGAAAGCGCTGCCACGCGAGAAAATTTTTGAAGCGCTGGAAAGTGCGCTGGCTACAGCAACAAAGAAAAAATATGAACAAGAGATCGATGTCCGCGTAGAGATCGATCGTAAAAGCGGTGATTTCGATACCTTCCGTCGTTGGGTTATCGTAGAAGAAGTCACTCAGCCAACTAAAGAAATTACGCTGGAAGCAGCGCGCTTTGAAGACGAAAGTCTGAACGTTGGTGAATACGTTGAAGATCAGATCGAATCTGTCACCTTTGACCGTATCACTACTCAGACCGCGAAACAGGTTATCGTACAGAAAGTACGTGAAGCTGAACGTGCGATGGTTGTCGATCAATTCCGTGAACACGAAGGCGAAATCGTCACTGGCGTGGTGAAGAAAGTCAACCGTGACAACATTTCCCTGGATCTGGGCAGCAATGCTGAAGCTGTGATCCTGCGTGAAGACATGCTGCCGCGTGAAAACTTCCGTCCTGGCGACCGTATTCGTGGTGTTCTGTACTCTGTGCGCCCGGAAGCGCGTGGTGCGCAGCTGTTTGTGACGCGTTCCAAGCCGGAAATGCTGATCGAACTGTTCCGCATTGAAGTGCCAGAAATTGGCGAAGAAGTGATTGAAATTAAAGCGGCGGCTCGCGATCCGGGTTCTCGTGCGAAAATCGCCGTTAAGACCAACGACAAGCGTATCGATCCGGTCGGTGCCTGTGTTGGTATGCGCGGTGCGCGTGTTCAGGCAGTTTCTACCGAACTGGGCGGCGAGCGTATTGATATTGTCCTGTGGGATGATAACCCGGCGCAGTTCGTGATCAACGCAATGGCGCCAGCAGACGTCGCTTCTATCGTGGTGGATGAAGACAAACACACCATGGATATTGCGGTTGAAGCCGGTAACCTGGCTCAGGCGATTGGACGTAATGGTCAGAACGTCCGCCTGGCTTCACAACTGAGCGGTTGGGAACTCAACGTCATGACCGTTGATGATCTGCAGGCTAAGCATCAGGCTGAAGCACATGCGGCCATCGATACCTTCACCAAATATCTCGATATCGATGAAGATTTCGCGACAGTTCTGGTGGAAGAAGGTTTTGCGACGCTGGAAGAACTGGCCTACGTGCCAATGAAAGAACTGCTGGAAATTGACGGCCTCGATGAACAGACCGTTGAAGCGCTGCGCGAGCGTGCTAAAAACGCACTGACCACTCTGGCACTGGCCCAGGAAGAAAGCCTCGGTGATAACAAACCGGCTGACGATCTGCTGAATCTGGAAGGATTGGATCGTGATATGGCCTTCAAACTGGCTGCCCGTGGTGTTTGTACGCTGGAAGATCTCGCTGAACAGGGCATTGATGATCTGGCTGATATCGAAGGGTTGACCGACGAGAAAGCCGGTGAGCTGATTATGGCTGCCCGTAATATTTGCTGGTTCGGCGACGAAGCGTAATAAACTGTAGCAGGAAGGAACAGTATGACAGATGTAACCGTAAAAACGCTGGCTGCAGAGATACAGACTTCCGTGGAGCGCCTGGTACAGCAATTTGCTGATGCAGGTATCCCTAAGTCTGCTGATGACTCTGTGTCCGCACAAGAGAAACAAACCTTGCTGGCGCACCTGAACCGTGAAAATGGCTCAGCGCCGGATAAGTTGACATTGCAGCGTAAAACGCGCAGTACTCTCAATATTCCAGGTACCGGTGGAAAAAGTAAATCGGTACAAATCGAAGTCCGCAAGACACGCACCTTTGTGAAACGCGATCCGCAAGAGGCTGAACGCCTTGCCGCGGAAGAGCAGGCGCAGCGTGAAGCGGAAGAGCAAGCCCGTCGTGAGGCAGAAGAAGCTGCCAAACGCGAGGCGCAACAAAAAGCCGAACGTGAGGCCGCAGAACAAGCTAAACGTGAAGCCGCTGATAAAGCGAAACGTGAAGCTGCGGAAAAAGACAAAGTGAGCAATCAACAGACCGACGATATGACAAAAACCGCCCAGGCCGAAAAAGCCCGCCGTGAAAACGAAGCCGCAGAACTGAAGCGTAAAGCGGAAGAAGAAGCACGTCGCAAGCTTGAAGAAGAAGCGCGCCGTGTGGCTGAAGAAGCCCGTCGTATGGCAGAAGAAAACGAGAAGAATGGTGTGAATAACGCTGAACCTGTTGAAGATACCAGCGATTATCACGTCACCACCTCTCAACACGCTCGCCAGGCAGAAGACGAAAACGATCGTGAAGTTGAAGGCGGTCGTGGTCGTACTCGCAGTGCGAAAGCTGCGCGTCCGGCGAAGAAAGGCAATAAACACGCCGAATCTAAAGCTGACCGTGAAGAAGCGCGTGCAGCGGTTCGTGGCGGCAAAGGCGGTAAACAGCGTAAAGGTTCCGCGCTGCAGCAGGGCTTCCAGAAGCCGGCTCAGGCCGTTAACCGTGACGTTGTGATCGGCGAAACCATCACCGTTGGCGATCTGGCGAACAAGATGGCAGTTAAAGGTTCTCAGGTCATCAAAGCGATGATGAAACTGGGTGCCATGGCGACCATCAACCAGGTTATCGACCAGGAAACTGCACAGCTGGTTGCCGAAGAGATGGGCCACAAAGTTATCCTGCGTCGTGAAAACGAACTGGAAGAAGCGGTAATGAGCGACCGTGACACTGGTGCGGCGGCTGAACCGCGTGCACCGGTAGTGACCATCATGGGTCACGTTGACCACGGTAAAACGTCTTTGCTGGATTACATTCGTTCTACGAAAGTGGCCTCAGGCGAAGCAGGCGGCATTACTCAGCACATCGGTGCGTATCACGTTGAAACAGGTAACGGTATGATCACCTTCCTGGATACCCCGGGGCACGCCGCATTTACCTCTATGCGTGCTCGTGGTGCTCAGGCAACGGATATCGTTGTTCTGGTTGTTGCTGCAGACGACGGCGTGATGCCGCAGACCATCGAAGCTATCCAGCACGCGAAAGCGGCAGGTGTGCCAGTAGTGGTTGCAGTGAACAAGATCGATAAACCAGAAGCAGACCCAGATCGCGTTAAAAATGAACTGTCCCAGTATGGCATCATGCCGGAAGAGTGGGGCGGCGAGAGCCAGTTCGTTCACGTTTCTGCAAAAGCCGGTACCGGTATCGACGAGCTGCTGGATGCTATCCTGCTGCAGGCCGAAGTACTGGAACTGAAAGCAGTACGTAAAGGTATGGCGAGCGGTGCGGTTATCGAATCCTTCCTGGATAAAGGACGTGGTCCGGTTGCTACTGTCCTGGTTCGCGAGGGTACCCTGAACAAAGGCGATATCGTACTGTGTGGCTTCGAATACGGTCGCGTTCGTGCGATGCGTAACGAACTGGGCCAGGAAGTGCTGGAAGCAGGTCCGTCCATTCCGGTGGAAATCCTCGGTCTGTCCGGTGTTCCGGCTGCAGGTGATGAAGTGACCGTCGTTCGTGACGAGAAGAAAGCACGTGAAGTTGCGCTGTATCGTCAGGGCAAATTCCGTGAAGTTAAACTGGCCCGTCAGCAGAAATCTAAACTCGAGAACATGTTCGCTAACATGACCGAAGGCGAAGTTCACGAAGTGAACATCGTACTGAAGGCTGACGTTCAGGGTTCTGTAGAAGCGATCTCCGACTCTTTACTGAAACTGTCTACCGACGAAGTCAAAGTGAAGATCATCGGTTCTGGCGTGGGTGGTATCACCGAAACCGACGCGACGCTGGCTGCGGCATCCAACGCGATTCTGGTTGGCTTCAACGTCCGTGCTGATGCTTCTGCACGTAAAGTGATCGAATCTGAAAGCCTGGATCTGCGTTACTACTCCGTCATCTACCATCTGATCGACGAAGTGAAAGCGGCGATGAGCGGCATGCTGTCTCCGGAACTGAAACAGCAGATCATCGGTCTGGCTGAAGTTCGTGATGTGTTCAAATCACCGAAATTCGGTGCCATCGCAGGCTGTATGGTTACCGAAGGTACGATTAAGCGTCACAACCCAATCCGCGTTCTGCGCGACAACGTAGTTATCTATGAAGGTGAGCTGGAATCCCTGCGCCGCTTCAAAGATGACGTCAACGAAGTCCGTAACGGCATGGAATGTGGTATCGGCGTTAAGAACTACAACGACGTTCGCGTTGGCGATATGATCGAAGTGTTCGAGATCATTGAGATCAAACGTACCATCGCATAATCTTCGTCGTCTTTTGGGCCGCAACGGCGTTGGCTGCGCTCGCTCACCCCGGTCACATAGTTATCTATGCTCCCGGGGATTTACGAGCTTGCCGCCTTG
The DNA here is from genome assembly GCF_028069755.1 of Citrobacter sp. Igbk 16. Taxonomy (NCBI): domain Bacteria; kingdom Pseudomonadati; phylum Pseudomonadota; class Gammaproteobacteria; order Enterobacterales; family Enterobacteriaceae; genus Citrobacter; species Citrobacter sp. Igbk 16. The sequence goes on from NZ_JANEWJ010000005.1 coordinate 105,873, forward strand.
TTGCAACTCAAAATACGTAGAAGATGATTAGGCGTAGGCCGGGTAAGCGAAGCGCCACCCGGCAAGAAATTTAAAAAGGGGCTTATGGCCCCTTTTTTGTCTTTATTCTGGAGAATTTATTATGGCGAAAGAATTTGGTCGCCCGCAGCGTGTAGCGCAGGAGATGCAGAAAGAAATCGCACTGATCCTGCAACGCGAAATCAAAGACCCGCGTGTTGGTATGATGACCACCGTATCGGGCGTTGAGATGTCCCGTGACCTGGCCTATGCCAAAGTATTCGTGACGTTCCTGAACGACCAGGACGAAGCGGCCGTTAAAAATGGTATTAAGGCACTGCAGGAAGCTTCTGGCTTCATCCGCTCTCTTCTGGGGAAAGCGATGCGCCTGCGTATCGTGCCTGAGCTGACCTTCTTCTACGACAACTCACTGGTCGAAGGGATGCGCATGTCCAACCTGGTGACCAGCGTGGTGAAGCATGACGATGAACGTCGTGTGAACCCAGCGGACGACAGCAAGGAGGACTGATGAGTCGTCCTCGTCGTCGTGGTCGCGACATTCATGGTGTTTTGCTGCTGGACAAACCTCAGGGCATGTCCAGCAATGACGTACTGCAAAAAGTAAAGCGCATCTACAATGCCAACCGTGCCGGTCATACTGGCGCGTTGGATCCGCTGGCGACAGGCATGCTGCCTATCTGCCTCGGTGAAGCGACTAAGTTTTCACAGTATTTGCTGGATTCCGACAAGCGTTATCGTGTGATTGCCCGCCTGGGTCAGCGTACGGATACCTCTGATGCTGATGGACAAATCGTGCAGGAACGTCCGGTGACCTTTACGGAGGAACAGCTTGCGAGCGCGCTGGAAACTTTCCGCGGGGATATCGAGCAAATTCCATCGATGTACTCGGCGCTGAAATATCAGGGCAAGAAGCTGTACGAATATGCTCGTCAAGGCATCGAGGTGCCGCGTGAAGCACGCCCAATTACCGTTTATGAACTGCTGTTTATTCGCCACGAAGGGAATGAACTGGAGCTGGAAGTTCACTGCTCCAAAGGCACCTATATTCGTACTATTATTGACGATCTGGGTGAGAAGCTGGGATGCGGTGCACACGTAACGTATCTGCGCCGTCTGACGGTCAGCAAATACCCGGTTGACCGTATGGTCACGCTGGAACATTTGCGTGAGCTGGTAGAACAAGCTGAACAACAGAACATTCCGTCAGCGCAGTTGCTTGATCCATTGCTGATGCCAATGGACAGTCCGGCATCGGATTATCCGGTGGTTAATCTGCCTTTAACATCGTCGGTTTACTTTAAAAATGGTAATCCGGTTCGTACGACAGGCACTCCACTGGAAGGGCTGGTGCGTGTGACAGAAGGCGATGACAGTAAATTTATCGGCATGGGGGAAATGGACGATGAAGGTCGGGTTGCCCCCCGTCGACTGGTGGTTGAATATCCTGCATAGCGCTCTCTGTCTTGCGATAAGAAGGCGCTGCGAGTAGAATACTGCCGCTTAACGTCGCGTTAATTATTTAACAGTTCGCGCGGCGTGTACACAATATCATTCGAGCTGCATCAAGGCGGCAAGTCTGGGAATCCTCAGGGGCTTACTCAAGTAGGTGGCTGAAGTGAGCGGACGCAGCCAACGCAGAGTCAGTTTGAAAGATAAAGTGTATACACTGGGATTGCTGAATTAGAGATCGGCATCCTTTCATTCTTAATACTTTGGAGTTTTAAAATGTCTCTAAGTACTGAAGCTACAGCTAAAATCGTTTCTGAGTTCGGTCGTGATGCAAACGACACCGGTTCTACCGATGTTCAGGTTGCTCTGTTGACTGCACAGATTAACCACCTGCAGGGCCACTTTGCAGAGCACAAAAAAGATCACCACAGCCGTCGTGGTCTGCTGCGCATGGTTTCTCAGCGTCGTAAACTGCTCGACTACCTGAAACGTAAAGATGTTGCACGCTACACCGCGCTGATCGAGCGTCTGGGTCTGCGTCGCTAATTCTTTCGAGTTTCAGAAAGAGGGGGCCTTCATGGCCCCTTTTTTCCAGCAGATGGCAGCAATTCGCTGGAAACTAATGTATTGTTGCTATGAATGATCTTCCGTTGCAGAGGTTCGCGCGGCTAATGAGAGGCTTTACCCAATACGCATGGGTTAGGGTTGTCATTAGTCGCGAGGATGCGCAGAAGATCGGGTATTAACGATGGCACATAAATGTGCCGTCAAAAAAATAGAGAAAGGATATTATTTTGCTTAATCCGATCGTTCGTAAATTCCAGTACGGTCAGCATACCGTTACGCTGGAAACCGGCATGATGGCGCGTCAGGCGACTGCCGCTGTTATGGTTAGCATGGATGACACTGCGGTATTCGTTACCGTTGTTGGCCAGAAAAAAGCGAAACCAGGCCAGGACTTTTTCCCGCTGACCGTTAACTATCAGGAGCGTACCTACGCTGCTGGTCGTATCCCAGGTAGCTTCTTCCGTCGTGAAGGCCGTCCAAGCGAAGGCGAAACCCTGATCGCGCGTCTGATTGACCGCCCGGTTCGTCCGCTGTTCCCGGAAGGCTTCGTTAACGAAGTTCAGGTTATCGCAACCGTCGTTTCCGTTAACCCACAGGTTAACCCGGATATCGTGGCGATGATTGGTGCATCCGCTGCGCTGTCTCTGTCTGGTATTCCGTTCAACGGCCCGATCGGTGCTGCGCGTGTTGGTTATATCAATGACCAGTATGTACTGAACCCGACTCAGGACGAGCTGAAAGAAAGTAAACTGGATCTGGTTGTTGCCGGTACCGAAGCTGCCGTACTGATGGTTGAATCTGAAGCTGAACTGCTGAGTGAAGACCAGATGCTGGGTGCTGTGGTGTTCGGTCACGAACAGCAGCAGGTTGTTATCCAGGCCATCAACGAGCTGGCTAAAGAAGCGGGCAAACCACGTTGGGACTGGCAGCCAGAAGCGGTTAACGAAGCGCTGAACGCGCGCGTTGCTGCACTGGCAGAAGCGCGCCTGAGCGATGCTTACCGTATCACTGACAAACAAGAGCGTTATGCTCAGGTTGACGTGATCAAATCTGAAACCATCGCGCAGCTTACTGCAGAAGATGAAACCCTGGACGCTAACGAGCTGGGTGAAATCCTGCACGCTATCGAGAAAAACGTTGTTCGTAGCCGCGTACTGGCCGGCGAGCCGCGTATCGATGGCCGCGAAAAAGACATGATCCGTGGTCTGGACGTGCGTACTGGCGTGCTGCCGCGTACTCACGGTTCCGCACTGTTCACCCGTGGTGAAACTCAGGCGCTGGTTACCGCAACGCTGGGTACTACCCGTGATGCGCAGAACCTCGATGAACTGATGGGCGAGCGTACCGACAACTTCCTGTTCCACTACAACTTCCCTCCGTACTGTGTTGGTGAAACCGGTATGGTCGGTTCTCCGAAGCGTCGTGAAATTGGTCACGGCCGTCTGGCGAAGCGTGGCGTACTGGCAGTGATGCCGGAACTGGATAAATTCCCGTACACCGTTCGTGTCGTTTCTGAAATTACTGAATCTAACGGTTCTTCTTCCATGGCTTCCGTATGTGGTGCTTCCCTGGCGCTGATGGACGCAGGCGTGCCGATCAAAGCAGCCGTTGCGGGTATCGCGATGGGTCTGGTGAAGGAAGGCGACAACTTTGTTGTTCTGTCTGACATCCTGGGCGACGAAGACCACCTCGGCGATATGGATTTCAAAGTGGCGGGTTCCCGCGACGGTATCTCTGCACTGCAGATGGATATTAAAATTGAAGGTATCACCAAAGAGATCATGCAGGTCGCTTTGAACCAGGCTAAAGGTGCACGTCTGCACATCCTGGGTGTGATGGAACAGGCGATCAACGCGCCGCGCGGCGATATCTCTGAATTTGCTCCGCGTATCCATACCATTAAGATCAGCCCGGACAAGATCAAAGACGTTATCGGTAAAGGCGGTTCTGTTATCCGTGCCCTGACCGAAGAAACCGGCACCACCATTGAAATCGAAGATGATGGTACTGTGAAGATTGCTGCGACTGACGGCGAGAAAGCGAAATACGCTATTCGTCGCATCGAAGAAATCACCGCTGAAATCGAAGTAGGTCGTATCTACAACGGTAAAGTGACCCGTATCGTTGACTTTGGCGCATTCGTTGCCATTGGTGGCGGTAAAGAAGGTCTGGTGCACATCTCTCAGATCGCTGACAAGCGCGTTGAGAAAGTGACTGATTACCTGCAGATGGGCCAGGAAGTACCGGTCAAAGTTCTGGAAGTTGATCGCCAGGGCCGTGTACGTCTGAGCATTAAAGAAGCAACTGAGCAGTCTCAGCCTGCAGGCGAACCGGAAGCTCCGGCAAGCCAGGGCGAGTAAGGTTGCCATTGCCCTCCGTGAGAGCGGAGGGCCTTTAACCCGGCAGGATGCCTTGTTAGCAACCGGGGAACCTGGACGTTCATTCAATCGTTGTCTTCGGGAGTGGGAAATGAAGCCTTTTTTGCGCTGGTGTTTCGTTGCGACAGCACTCACGCTGGCTGGATGCAGTAATTCCGCCTGGCGTAAGAGTGAAGTCCTCGCAGTACCACTGCAACCGACTTTGCAGCAGGAAGTGATTCTGGCACGTATGGAACAAATTCTTGCCAGTCGGGCTTTAACCGATGACGAACGCGCACAGCTTTTATATGAGCGCGGAGTGTTGTATGATAGTCTCGGTCTGAGGGCACTGGCGCGAAATGATTTTTCACAAGCGCTGGCTATCCGACCAGATATGCCTGAAGTATTCAATTACTTAGGTATATATTTAACGCAGGCAGGCAATTTTGATGCTGCCTATGAAGCGTTTGATTCTGTACTTGAGCTTGATCCAACTTACAACTACGCGCACTTAAATCGCGGTATCGCATTGTATTACGGCGGTCGCGACAAGTTAGCGCAAGATGATCTGCTAGCGTTTTATCAAGACGATCCCAATGATCCTTTCCGTAGTCTGTGGCTTTATCTTGCCGAGCAGAAGCTCGATGAGAAGCAGGCTAAAGAAGCGTTGAAACAACGCTTTGAGAAATCGGATAAAGAGCAATGGGGATGGAACATTGTCGAGTTCTACCTGGGCAACATTAGCGAAGCAACGCTGATGGAACGCCTGAAGGCGGACGCAACGGATAACACCTCGCTCGCTGAGCATCTCAGTGAAACCAACTTCTATTTAGGTAAGTACTACCTAAGTCTGGGGGATTTGGACAACGCTACGGCATTGTTCAAACTGGCGGTGGCTAACAACGTTCATAACTTTGTTGAGCACCGATACGCATTGTTGGAATTATCGCTCCTGGGCCAGGACCAAGATGACCTGGCAGAATCGGACCAGCAATAGCTGACGTACACATCAGCCCGTAATCTTTTTGATTGCCATCACCTTCACGGGTGAGGGCGTTGTTGTTCGTTAATACACCTACTTTGAGCCGGTTCACACTTTTCAATGAAAATTGCAGATCAATTTCATGATGAGTTATGTAGACTGGCCGCCATTAATTTTGAGGCACACGTACTACATGGCTGAATTCGAAACCACTTTTGCAGATCTGGGCCTGAAGGCTCCTATCCTTGAAGCCCTTAACGATCTGGGTTACGAAAAACCATCTCCAATCCAGGCAGAGTGCATTCCGCATCTGCTGGGCGGTCGCGATGTTCTGGGTATGGCCCAGACAGGTAGCGGCAAAACTGCAGCGTTCTCCTTACCGCTGCTCAACAATCTTGATCCTGAGCTGAAGGCACCTCAGATTCTGGTGCTGGCACCGACCCGCGAACTGGCGGTTCAGGTTGCAGAAGCCATGACGGATTTCTCTAAACACATGCGCGGCGTGAACGTGGTTGCCCTGTACGGCGGCCAGCGTTATGACGTGCAATTACGTGCCCTGCGTCAGGGACCACAGATCGTCGTCGGTACGCCGGGCCGTCTGCTGGATCACCTGAAGCGCGGTACTCTGGACCTCTCCAAACTGAGCGGTCTGGTGCTGGACGAAGCTGACGAAATGCTGCGTATGGGCTTCATCGAAGACGTCGAAACGATTATGGCGCAGATCCCGGAAGGTCATCAGACTGCTCTGTTCTCTGCTACCATGCCGGAAGCGATTCGTCGTATTACCCGCCGCTTTATGAAAGAGCCGCAGGAAGTCCGTATTCAGTCCAGCGTTACTACACGTCCTGACATCAGCCAGAGCTACTGGACTGTATGGGGCATGCGTAAAAATGAAGCGCTGGTGCGTTTCCTGGAAGCAGAAGACTTTGATGCGGCGATTATCTTCGTTCGTACCAAAAATGCGACCCTGGAAGTGGCAGAAGCGCTGGAGCGTAGCGGTTATAGCAGCGCTGCACTGAACGGCGACATGAACCAGTCCCTGCGTGAGCAGACTCTGGAGCGTCTGAAAGATGGTCGTCTGGATATTCTGATTGCAACCGACGTTGCGGCCCGTGGCCTGGACGTTGAGCGTATCAGCCTGGTTGTTAACTACGACATCCCGATGGACTCTGAGTCTTACGTTCACCGTATCGGTCGTACCGGTCGTGCGGGTCGTGCTGGCCGTGCGCTGCTGTTCGTTGAGAACCGCGAGCGTCGTCTGCTGCGTAACATCGAACGCACCATGAAGCTGACCATTCCGGAAGTCGAGCTGCCGAATGCAGACCTGCTGGGCAAACGCCGTCTGGAAAAATTCGCCGCGAAAGTACAGCAGCAGCTGGAAAGCAGCGATCTGGATCAGTACCGCGCTCTGCTGGCGAAAATGCAGCCGGAAGAAGAGCTGGATATCGAAACACTGGCCGCAGCACTGCTGAAAATGGCTCAGGGCGAACGTCCGCTGATCCTGCCGCCAGATGCGCCGATGCGTCCGAAACGCGAATTCCGCGACCGTGATGACCGTGGTCCGCGCGACCGCAACGATCGTGGCCCGCGTGACCGCAATGACCGTGGTGGTGAAGACCGTCCGCGTCGTGAACGTCGTGACGTTGGCGATATGCAGCTGTATCGTATTGAAGTGGGTCGTGATGACGGTGTTGAAGTTCGTCATATCGTTGGCGCGATTGCTAACGAAGGTGATATCAGCAGCCGTTATATCGGTAACATCAAGCTGTTTGCTTCCCACTCCACCATCGAACTGCCGAAAGGTATGCCGGGTGACGTGCTGCAACACTTTACTCGTACTCGCATCCTGAACAAGCCGATGAACATGCAGCTGGTTGGCGATGCAGTACCGCACACCGGTGGTGAGCGTCGTGGCGGTGGTCGTTTCAGCGGTGAGCGTCGTGAAGGCGGTCGTGGTGAAGGTCGTGGCTTTAGCGGCGAACGTCGTGAAGGCGGTCGTGGTGATGGTCGTCGTTTCAGCGGCGAACGTCGTGAAGGCAACCGTGGCCCGCGTCGTGATGATTCTTCTGCTCCGCGCCGTGATGACTCCGCTGGTCGTCGTCGTTTCGGCGGTGACGCATAAGCTTCTTAGCTTATACTCTAAATAATTCGAGTTGCAGGAAGGCGGCAAGAGAGTGAGTTCCCAGGAGCATAGAAAACTATGTGACTGGGGTGAATGAACGTAGCCAACGTACATGCAACTTGAAGTATGACGAGTATAAAAGCGTAAAGTAATATATACAGCCCTGATCGAAATGATTGGGGCTTTTTTTATTTCATTTGTACTCGTGTACTGGTACAGTGCAGCACATTGAGATGTAGTCACAATACAAATGACTGGAGAGATGGCTGAATGGCAACACTAACCACCACCCAAACATCACCTTCGCTGCTTGGCGGCGTGGTGATCATCGGCGGCACCATTATTGGCGCGGGGATGTTTTCTCTGCCTGTGGTCATGTCCGGGGCGTGGTTCTTCTGGTCAATGGCGGCACTGATCTTCACTTGGTTCTGCATGCTGCACTCCGGGCTGATGATCCTCGAAGCTAACCTCAATTACCGCATTGGCTCGAGCTTCGACACCATCACCAAAGATCTGCTGGGTAAAGGCTGGAACGTCGTTAACGGCATTTCCATTGCTTTCGTACTCTATATTCTGACTTATGCCTACATTTCGGCGAGTGGTTCTATTCTGCACCACACTTTCTCTGAGATGTCGCTGAACGTTCCGGCGCGTGCGGCAGGTTTTGGCTTTGCTCTGCTGGTAGCATTTGTGGTGTGGTTAAGCACCAAAGCGGTCAGTCGCATGACGGCGATTGTGCTGGGTGCGAAGGTGATTACCTTTTTCCTGACTTTCGGTAGCCTGTTAGGGCACGTCACGCCGACCACGTTGTTTAACGTGGCAGAGAGCAATGCTTCATATACGCCGTATCTGTTGATGACGCTGCCGTTTTGTCTGGCGTCGTTCGGCTACCACGGTAACGTCCCGAGCCTGATGAAGTACTACGGTAAAGATCCGAAGACCATCGTTAAGTGCCTGGTCTACGGTACGCTGCTGGCGCTGGTGCTGTATACCGTATGGTTGCTGGGGACGATGGGCAATATCCCACGCCCAGAGTTTATCGGTATTGCACAGCAGGGCGGTAATATTGATGTGCTGGTCCAGGCGTTGAGCGGCGTGCTGAACAGTCGTAGTTTGGATCTGCTGTTGGTGGTGTTCTCCAACTTTGCCGTGGCGAGTTCGTTCCTCGGAGTGACGCTGGGTCTGTTCGACTATCTGGCAGATCTGTTCAAATTTGATGACTCTGGTATAGGACGTTTTAAAACCGCGCTGCTGACCTTCCTGCCGCCGATTGTCGGTGGCCTGCTGTGGCCGAACGGCTTCCTGTACGCTATTGGTTATGCAGGACTCGCAGCAACCATCTGGGCCGCAATTGTCCCGGCGTTGCTGGCACGTAAATCCCGTGAGCGTTTCGGTAGCCCGAAATTCCGCGTCTGGGGCGGCAAGCCGATGATTGCGCTGATTCTGGTATTCGGTATCGGTAACGCAGTTATCCACATTCTGTCGAGCTTTAATCTGTTGCCTGTGTACCAGTAATGTTGTTGTGCCGGATGGCGGCTGCGCCTTATCCGGCCTACTTATCCTGTAGGCCCGGTAAGCGAAGCGCCACCGGGCAAAACAACGCACTACCCCAACAATTCCTGCTTCACATCCATCGCCAAATCAAACGAATGCAGCCGTGCCTGATGATCAAAAATCTGGCCGTTAACCATAATTTCATCGGCCTGGGTTTCACGCAAAATCGCCTCGAGACCGTGCCGCACTTTCGCCTTATCACCGACCAGCGACATGCTCAGCGCCTGTTGTACGCCGTACTGCTCGGAAGCAGACCACAGCTGATGCATATTCTCTACCGGCGGTGGTAACTGGCCGGTTTCGCCCCGGCGCAGTTTCACAAATGCCTGCTGCATCGAGGTGAAAAGAAACTCGGCATCGCGATTGCTATCAGCGGCAATGATGTTGATGCACACCATCGCATACGGTTTCTCCAGGCGTGCTGAAGGCTTGAACTGAGTACGGTACAGATGCAGCGCCTGATGCAGCATATCGGGTGCGAAATGCGAGGCGAAAGCAAACGGCAGGCCAAGCTGTGCTGCCAGCTGTGCGCTGTACAGGCTGGAGCCTAATAACCAAACCGGGATTTGCTCGCCGTAGCCAGGAACCGGGCGAACGTGAGGATTAGGATCGCGGGCGTCAAACCAGTCCACCAGTTCTGCTACATCACGTGGGAAGTTGTCGACATCGCCGCTCATATGGCGACGCAAGGCGCGCATTGTGGGTTGATCGCTCCCTGGCGCGCGGCCAAGCCCGAGATCAATCCGCCCCGGATACAGTGTGTTTAGCGTGCCGAACTGCTCAGCGATCACCAGCGGGGAATGGTTGGGTAGCATCACGCCGCCAGAACCCAGATGTAGCGTGGTGGTATGGGCAGCCAGATAGCCAATCAGTACTGACGTTGCGGCGCTGGCGATACCGGCCATGTTGTGATGTTCTGCCAGCCAGTAGCGGCGGTAGCCGCGTTTTTCAGCAAGCTGTGCGAGTTCGAGCGAATGGGAGAAGGCTTCTCGTGCGGAGGAACCTTGAGGGATCGGCGCCAGATCCAGCACCGAGAACGGAATATTTTTGTTAGTCATAACGGCTCACTTTGTTACCGGTTAATCTTTTAATACTGCATTAAAGATTAGCGAATGTTGTTAACAAAGTGAGCCTTATGAGGCTGACGGCAAAAACAATGCCCGATGGCGCTGCGCTTATCGGACCTACGGGAGCGCTATTTGTCGGCCGGATAAGACACTTTTGCCGCCATCCGGCTAGGCCAGCAGCTCCAGACCTGCCAGTCGCTTCCAGTAACCGTTGCAGTCGCTGTGGGCGGCAAGCGGTAGTGGGGCGTTGCCGTTTTCATTCGCGCGGAAAGCATCAAGCACCGCGATTGTTTCCGTCCCCAACGGTGATAGACGAACAATATCAACCAGCCCCTGCATTGATGTTAGCTCGTTGCCGAGATTGTAGACATAGCCGCTCATGGTCTGGATCCCATTGAGGACAAATACCTGCTGATTTTCCTGCGACAGAACATCACGCCCGTTGGGGTATTTGATGCAGCAGGTTTCACATTCGTCTTTTGGCCGATCTTCGGAACGCGCGGTAAAGCAGCGGGCTGAGTACGCCAGCGGCAGATGCCCGTAGCTGAGGACTTCGGTTTCAAACTGATTGCGAATACCCAGTTCCTCGCACTGATTGAGCAGATTTACCAACCAGTCACGGGACAGTTCAACAGGCATACACCAGCGCACCATGCCCTGTTTAAGCAGCATACGCAGCGTGACCGCGTTGTAGCAGTTGAGCGCATGTCCTGCGACAAACGGTAGTTTGCGCTCGGCGCACATGTTAACCACACCGAGGTCGCTGGCTTCCACCAGGAAGTCGCCGTTTTCCACATAGCGCTTCAGTTCTCCCAGTTCAGAGGAGGCCTGCACCAGCGCCAGTGTAGAGAGCACCACCTGTTTGCCGCTGCCGGCGAGTGATTTCGCCATATCTATCCAGTCACCCACTTTCGTAGCACGGCGCTTGCTGCACACGGCTTCACCCAGATAGATAACGTCGGCCTGGCTGGTTGCGGCCTGCTGATAAAAATCTTCCAGCGTCTCTTTCGGCCAGTAGTAAAGCACGGGCCCTAAGGAATATTTCATTGCTTTTCTCACTGCCATTTACGGTGATACGCACCAAGCGTGGTCTGCGTGCCTTCGGACATGGAGCCCAGTGTTTCCATCCATTCAGGCTGTGGAACGAAGTTCTGCGGGGAGGCTTTGCAGCGGTCGATCGCCTGACGCCATACTTTTGCGACCTGGCTGACATAGGCCGGGCTACGTTGACGGCCCTCTATTTTGACCGACGCAATATTGGCGGCCAGTAAGTCGGGCAGCAGCTCCAGTGTGTTCAGACTGGTTGGCTCTTCCAGTGCATGGTAGCGTTCACCATCGACCAGATAGCGGCCTTTACACAGCGTTGGGTAACCTGCGTTTTCGCCGTCCTGATAGCGGTCGATCAGCACTTCGTTTAACCGTGACTCCAGTCCCTGCGGGGTCTGCTGCCAGCGCACAAAGCGAGCAGGGGAGCAGGCGCCCACGGTGTTTGGCGATTCCCCTGTCAGATAAGAAGATAAGTAACAACGACCTTCCGCCATAATGCACAGACTACCGAAGGCAAATACCTCTAACGGAACTGGGGTGACGCGGGCTAATTGCTTCACCTGATGAATCGACAGCACGCGTGGTAGTACGACCCGCGCAACGTCAAAGTTGCGATGGTAGAAATTAATTGCCTCTTCGTTAGTCGCAGATGCCTGAACGGAGACATGGCGCTCAATATGGGGATAGCGCTCTGCGGCATACTCAAGCATGGCGAGATCGGCGAGGATCAGGGCATCCGCACCCAGTTGTGCCGCCATATCCACGGCACGTTGCCAGCGTACATACCCATCCGGATGGGCAAAAGTGTTAATCGCAATGTGCAGCTTACGGCGATGTTGATGAACGAAACTCACCGCTTCCTGCAATTTTTTCTCGGTAAAATTAAGGCCGGCGAAATGACGGGCGTTGGTATCATCTTTCAGCCCGATGTAGACAGCATCAGCGCCGTTCTCGATGGCCGCCTTAAGCGCCGGGAGATTTCCGGCAGGGCAGAGCAGCTCCATAATTTATCCTGAAAGTTGCGCCTGAGGACGCAAAAATGTTAACGAAGAGGGATTTTAGTTAACCTTGCTGAGACAATTTTTGATTTGAGGCAGTTAAAGTCGTATTGGTGACACCAATAAAGAGGTAACAATTTCGCATCGAATTGTTGATTTATGCCGCTATGTCGTTTATTTGATATGGCAAAATAGCAGGACTATTGAAACAGGGAGTAAAGCTCGTGTTGGATAAACTGCGTTCACGCTTAGTACATTTAGGTCCTTCTCTGATGAGTGTACCGGTTAAACTGACGCCCTTTGCGCTGAAGCGCCAGGTTCTGGAACAGGTCCTGAGCTGGCAGTTTAGTCAGGCGCTGGCCGATGGGGAGCTGGAGTTTCTCAACGGCCGCTGGCTGAGCATTCATGTGCGCGATATTGGTCTCAGATGGTATACCTCAGTAGAGAACGACAAGCTTATCGTCAGTGAGAGCGCAGATGCTGATGTGAGTTTTAGCGCCGATGCCAGCGATCTCCTGATGATCGCGGCGCGTAAGCAGGATCCAGATACGCTTTTCTTCCAGCGTCGCCTGGTGATCGAAGGCGATACAGAATTAGGGCTGTATGTTAAAAATCTGATGGACGCCATCGAACTGGAGCAGATGCCGAAAGCGTTACGTGTCATGCTGCTGCAGTTGGCGGATTTTGTTGAGGCGGGTATGAAAACGTCGCCAGAAACCAAACAGACCTCGGTAGGTGAAGCATGCTGATTCGAGTTGAAATTCCCATTGATGCCCCAGGTATTGATGCGCTGCTGCGTCGTTCATTTGAAAGCGATGCGGAAGCGAAGTTAGTGCACGACCTGCGCGAAGACGGTTTCTTAACGTTGGGTCTGGTTGCTACCGATGATGAAGGTCAGGTAGTGGGCTACGTCGCATTCAGCCCTGTTGATGTGCAGGGTGAAGATCTGCAGTGGGTCGGCATGGCACCGTTAGCGGTAGATGAAAATTACCGTGGGCAAGGCCTGGCGCGTCAGCTGGTTTATGAAGGGCTGGATTCTCTTAACGAGTTTGGCTACGCCGCGGTGGTCACCCTGGGCGATCCGGCATTGTACAGTCGCCTGGGCTTCGAACTGGCGGCCCATCACGACCTGCGTTGCCGCTGGCCGGGTACAGAAAGTGCATTCCAGGTGCATCGCCTGGCGGAAGATGCGCTGGAGGGCGTATCTGGCCTGGTGGAATATCACGACCATTTCAATCGCTTTTAAGTGTCGGGGGTTTGTAGACTGCTCAGCAGAGTCGCAAACCCTTCACCTTCCACAAGGCGCTCTTTCTGGCGTTTTGTAAGCTGCTTGACCCGATACTCTATGCGCAGGGCCAGCGAGCGATCGCCGACTTGCGCCGCAAATGCCAGAGTGAGCTCTCCCTTCCCGCGTAACGCTTTCGCACCTTTTCCGCTCTGATGCTGCTGATAGCGGCGTTGTACATCGGTGGTTATTCCGGTGTACAGGGCATTGTCTGCGGTACGGATCAGATACAGATACCAGGGTGTCATTGTTACCATCGACATGATAATTTTCAGTCCTACAGTATAAAAGAGAACAGAAATGGAAACACTGACTGCGGTGACTCGTTGGTTGGCAAAGCAGCACGTTGTGACCTGGTGTGTACACCATGACGGTGAATTGTGGTGCGCCAATGCGTTTTATCTGTTTGATGCGCAAAAGGTTGCGTTCTATGTGCTCACCGAAGAGAAGACCCGCCATGCACAGATGTCTGGCCCGCGTGCGTGTGTCGCCGGAACGGTAAACGGTCAGCCTAAAACGGTCGCGCTGATTCGCGGCGTTCAGTTTAAAGGGGAAATCCGCCGCCTGGAGGGAGAAGAGAGCGAAGCTGCGCGTAAAGCGTATAACCATCGTTTCCCTGTCGCCAGGATGCTGTCGGCGCCCGTGTGGGAGATTCGGCTGGATGAAATCAAGTTCACTGACAATACGCTGGGCTTTGGCAAGAAGATGCTCTGGCTGCGTGATCTATAGTTAGAAGATCGATTGAGGATGCGGGGATGGAAAAGCAATGAGCCAGGTGTTAATAACAGGTGCCACAGGGCTGGTGGGCGGAAATTTGCTGCGGATGTTGCTGAATGAACCCCGAATCCACGCTATCACCGCACCGACACGACGACCATTGGCAGATACGGTCGGGGTCTATAATCCTCACGATCCACAGTTAAGCGATGCGCTGGCGCAAGTTACTGACCCGGTCGATATTGTTTTTTGCTGCCTGGGTACGACCCGACGTGAAGCGGGTAGCAAAGAGGCGTTTATCCACGCGGATTATACGCTGGTGGTGGACACCGCTCTGACGGGCCGCCGGCTTGGTGCCCAGCATATGCTGGTGGTGAGTTCGATGGGAGCCAATGCACATTCGCCATTTTTTTATAATCGGGTGAAAGGGGAAATGGAGCAGGCGCTGATCGCTCAGAAATGGCCACGGTTAACGATTGTCCGGCCTTCGATGTTGCTGGGGGAACGGGAGAAGCAACGCGCAAATGAAATGTTTTTGGCACCGTTGTTCCGGTTGCTGCCAGGAAACTGGAAATCGATTAAGGCACGTGATGTCGCGCAAGCCATGCTGATGGAGGCGCTGGCACCTGAACATGAAGGGGTTTCGATCCTGACCTCTTCCGAGCTACGCGAAAGGGCGAAATAACATGCCGGATGTTGGCTGAGCTTATCCGACCTACAAACGATTACGTCCTGTAGGCCGGATAAGACGCCTATGCGTCGCTATCCGGCATCTGTATTACTTAATAAAGGTAAAGGCGGTAGTGACGCGTTTCACGCCGCTTACCCGGCTGGCGATATCCGCCGCAGCCTTCGCTTCGCGTTCAGTGACCAGGCCCAGCAGGAATACTTCCCCATTTTCGGTCGTCACTTTCACGTTGGAGGATTTCACCTGATCGCTGGTCAGGAGCTGAGAGCGCACTTTGGTGGTGATCCAGGTATCGTTGGACGCATCGCCCAGGCCGATAGGTTGGCCCTGACGGATCTCATTAAAGACCTCCGTTGTGCCCTCTACACCCATCGCAATTTGTTTTGCTCGTGCAGAAAGTTCGCTATTCGGCGACTGGCCGACCAGCAGGACTTTACCCTGATATGCGCTCACGTTGATGCGTGCTTCTTTCTTTATCTGGGCATCTTTCGACAACGCCGTATTGACGCGTAATTCCAGGGTCCCATCATCTACCTGGGTGCCGACACTGCGAGGATCCGTTGCTGCTTTCGTCCCGACAGCTGCTGTTCCGACAACGGCGGCAGCTACACAGCCTTGCAACAGCAACGCTGAGAGAACGACGGCGAGCGGCGAAAATGCCTTCATGTGTACTCCTTAATCATCCTGGTGAGGGAAAAGCGTGTTATCAATGAGATCGCAAAGGCAATTGACCGTCAGCATATGCATTTCCTGAACGCGGGCGCTGTGGTGTGAAGGGATGCGGATTTCAACGTCCTGTGGCCCCAACAATCCGGCCAGTTCCCCTCCGTCATAACCGGTCAACGCAACGATCGTCATGTCGCGCGTAACGGCTGCTTCAACGGCTTTTACGATATCGCGGCTATTACCACGCGTAGAAATTGCCAACAGAACATCACCTGCATGTCCCAGCGCACGGACTTGTTTTGCATAAACTTCGTCGTGCAGGCGATCGTTGGCAATCGCAGTTAAGACCACATTATCAGTATTTAGTGCAATCGCAGGTAAACTGGGTCGCTCTGTTTCAAAACGGTTGATCATGCTGGCAGCAAAATGCTGTGCGTTGGCAGCGGACGTCCCATTACCACAACAGAGAATTTTGTTGCCATTGAGCAGGGACTGAACCAGCGTCATGGCTGCACGGGAGATCGCATCCGGGAGTGCTTCAGCCGCAGCTATCTGAGTTTGAATGCTTTCTGTAAAGCAGACTTTGATTCTGTCTAACACGCTAATCCTTAAGTACCAGGCACGTCAGGTTATTTTATTTGCCTGATGGGCAGGTTCTGATTCAACTATATGAGCGGTCGTTGAACGCGTTCTTAAACCACTCAACATCATTTCCGGTGAAGGCTAACACATCGAACCGGCAATCCACAGTATCAAAACTCCCATTGTGGCGCGCAAGCCACAAGCGGGCGGTCTGTAATAATTTGTGTTGTTTGCTCCGGGTCACACTCGCCGCCGCGCCGCCAAATTGGGCGGACCGCCGGTAGCGGACCTCGACAAAGACGGTGGTCCTGCCTTCACGCATTATCAGGTCGATTTCGCCGCCACGTTCACGTACGTTGGCGGCGATAAAACGCAGTCCTTTGCTTTCCAGCCAGTGACGCGCAGTCGTTTCCCACGTATCACCGGTCTGTTTGCTCGTTAACTGGCGGGGACGACCTGTCCTTGCTGGTATTTGAGCCATGATAACTTCCTGTTAATCACGCAATCCTGCGTTGCGGTCAACGCGCCGGTGTTGCCGTTAATTTCGAAACCCTGCACCTGACGCATTTGCGAGAAATGATTAGCGAGCGACCAGGCATCAACACCCATTGCATACATGCGCGCAAGCGAGTAGTCATTGCGTACTGCACTCAGCGCTTGCTGCATGAGTGGCTCGTTGCCGCCCGCCAGCATGGGAATTTCGCTGTACTGCAGACCTTCCATCTCCAGACGGAAATCAGGACCAGCGGTACCCTGCGCGCTGCGGGAGCTGGCGTACAGCGTCGCACCGCTCTGGCTGCCGTTACGCATGGCGATCATCGGTTTAATAAACGCAATTTCTTCCGGCGTTGCCAGAATATACACGGCATCAACACGACCGCTGCCGCCAGTGATTTGGGCATCGGTAGGCGCTGCCGGTATCGTCAGACCGCCAATCGTCACGCCAGGTTGCGCAGGCACAGAGGATGCTACCGGGCTACCCGTCAGGGAAATCCCCGACCCGCCGTTGACACCCATTTTAAGCTCAGCGGTCGACCCGAACTTCTGCTGCAGCACTGTACCACCACCCAGTTTTTGCCATTCCTGCGCAAAGGCATTGGCAACACGATCGCCTAACGCGCTACGCGGGATTAACAGCAGTGGTGCTTGCTTGCCTTGTTCATGAATGTGGCGTGCGGCATCGCGCGCTTCATCTTCTGGTGACAGGGCGAAGTAGCAAACATTCGCCAGATTCTTCACCGACTCTGGCTGGTTTAGCGCCAGTACGTTGAGCGGTGTATTGCTTTTCATCAGCTCTTCGACATTGTTCTTCAACAGCGGGCCGACAACGATGCTGGCGCCATCCTGCTGTACCTGAGCCAGGATCTGATTCAGCGGCTGTGATGAGGTGTCGTAGATTTTCAGCTCTGCGGACGGATTCGCCGGCGCGCTGGCCGTCGTTGCCGGTTGTACTGGCGCAGTCTGAGGCACTGCGGCCGCTGGCTGTACTGGCGTATCGTTGGTCAGATCGCTGACAGAAGCCTGAGCGGGACTGGCGACGCCGTCAGTCGTCTGTGGTTGTGCCGTTGTTGCATCAGCACCAGTGTTAGCTGCAGGTGCGGCGGCAACAGGTGCAGAGACCGGTTGAGTACCCATATTTTTTGCCGCTTCAAAGCCCTGCTGAATGGTTCGCCCAAAAACAGCGGCCTGGCCATTCAGAGGCAGTAGCAGTGCGATTTTGCTGGTGGAGGCGGGCTTAAAGCTCTGGACGTTGACGAGCTGCGTAGGCAACAGTTTCGCCCCAGGATTTTGCGGGTAACGTTTTTGCCAGTCGGCAATACCCGCTTTCATCATGTTTGGATCGTTACGGTTATCGAACCAGACGCGCTGGAGATCCAGCCAGCCTTGTAGAACGTTTTCATCAGCGTTGATGACCAGCGTTTGCGCTTGTTCTGGCGTCATTGACGACAGGGCCTGCCAGGTTGCATCAATATTTTTCTGCTTATCGTTGGCGGTCAACAGCGGTTCCTGCGCGATCAGCGCGCGTAGCAGCGTGAGCGACGGGCGTCCCTGGTTGGCGTCAATTTGCGCCTGCCAGTAACGTGCTTGCTGGTTTTGCGAGAAATCGGCTGGTTTTAACTGGCCCAGTAGAGCCTGTGCGCCAGCGATATCTTTCTGCGCAAGTTTGATTTCGACGGCCAGCAGTGACTGTTCAAGACGTTGGGTATCGTTCAGTTGCTGCGGCAACTGGTTGAACAATTCGACCGCCTGCTGGCTCTTGCCTTCTTTCAGCAGTGCACGAATGGCGAGTAATTGCCAGTTGGTCTTGCTATCATCTGAGCTTTGCTGCATTTGCTGCAGATAAAAGCCGGAATCAGCTTGTGCTGTGCCCTGCATATGGGCAGCACTCTGGTCTGGCGCCTGGGTGCCACAGCCTGCGAAAATCAATGCTGCCAGAATGACAGGCAGCGCGCGTGCAGCTTTCAAACGAGAAAATGTTGAGGGTACCATACTGTATCCAGTGATATTTTTTACGCAATGCTCAATATTAAATCGGCAATACGGACGACACAATGAAACAACACGAATCGGCGGATAATTCTCAAGGCCAACTCTTTATTGTACCTACTCCTATCGGAAATTTGGCTGATATTACCCAACGAGCGCTCGAAGTTTTACAAGCCGTTGATTTAATTGCCGCTGAAGATACCCGCCATACAGGATTGTTGTTGCAACACTTCGCGATAAACGCCCGTTTGTTTGCGTTGCATGACCATAATGAGCAGCAAAAAGCCGAAACGCTGGTATTGAAACTGAAAGAAGGGCAAAACATTGCGCTGGTTTCCGATGCCGGAACACCGTTGATTAACGATCCTGGTTATCACCTGGTGCGCACCTGTCGCGAAGCGGGGATCCGCGTGGTACCTCTGCCAGGCCCTTGTGCGGCGATTGCCGCGTTGAGTGCTGCAGGTTTGCCATCAGATCGTTTTTGCTATGAGGGTTTCCTGCCAGCCAAATCTAAAGGGCGTCGTGATGCGATGAAAGCCATCGAAGCAGAACCACGTACGCTTATTTTTTATGAATCCACTCACCGCTTGCTGGACAGCCTGGAAGATATGGTAGCGGTCTGGGGCGAATCTCGTTATGTCGTGCTGGCGCGTGAACTGACCAAAACCTGGGAAACCATTCATGGTGCGCCAGTGGGTGAGTTGCTGGCGTGGGTCAAAGAAGACGAAAATCGCCGTAAAGGTGAAATGGTGTTGATTGTCGAAGGGCATAAAGCACAAGAAGACGACCTTCCGGCTGATGCGCTGCGTACGCTGGCCTTATTACAGGCAGAATTGCCGCTGAAAAAGGCTGCTGCGCTGGCCGCAGAAATCCACGGCGTGAAAAAGAATGCGCTGTATAAGTATGCGCTGGACCAGCAGGGAGAGTAAAAGTGGGTGGATATCAGCCTCCATTCGTTGTCACTCCATTGATACTCAATCAGGTGATTGAAATCGGTGAGCTTATGGGGCATTGGGCGGCGATGGCGGGTAGAACATCCCCTCTTTTACGCAAAGAGAATCGCATTCGTACAATCCAGGCTTCTTTGGCTATTGAACATAATTCGCTGACGACAGAGCAGGTCACCGCTCTGATGGAAGGTAAGCGAATTCTGGCGCCAGCTAAAGATATACAGGAAGTCAGAAATGCCATTCTGGCCTATGAAAAAATGTCGGAGTGGAAAAGTGAACGGTTATCCGATCTCCTTCAGGCCCATCAGGTCCTGATGTTAGGGCTGGTCGATAATCCTGGCCAATTGCGTTCTGGGAATGTCGGTGTCTACAGGGAAAAACAACTTATCCATATGGCCCCTCCTGCCTCACAAGTTCCGCGCTTGGTTAATGACTTGCTGGGTTGGTTAAAAACGACAGAACACCACCCGCTTATTGCTGGGGCTGTTTTCCACTATGAATTTGAATTTATTCATCCTTTTTATGATGGTAATGGGCGAATGGGGCGGTTGTGGCAAACATTAATTCTGCGGGAGTGGCGCGCCGAATTGGCCTGGCTGCCGGTAGAAACGCTGATCCATTACCAGCAGGATCGGTATTATCAGGTATTAGGGCAATGCGATCGGCAAAGTAGTTGTACGCCATTCATAGAATTTATTTTGGGAAATATCATCTCTGCTTTGAAAGAGGGATTAGGGCAAGCACCGACGATGTCGGAAGAAATGTCGGAAGAAATGTCGGAAGAAATGTCGGAAGAAATGTCGGAAGAAATGTCGGAAGAAATGTCGGAAGAAATGTCGCCTGATTTACTGGATATAGAAAAACGTATTCTGCAAATCTTGTCGAATCAGCCGGGCAGATCTGCCAAAAGTATCGCTGATGAGTGTGAAATCTCATCCCGTACCGTAGAGCGCTATCTGAAAGCGTTGCAGCAAAAAGGAAAGTTGCAACGCGTTGGCGCGAAGAAAGGCGGGATGTGGCGGGTAAAAAACTAAACGATCAGTAACTCAACGCCTGTTTTAGCGAGCGCTGATTTGTCCTGCTTGCTGATGCTATCGTCGGTTATCACGCAATTAATCTTCTCCATCGGCAGTACCTGATTAAAGCCACGGCGATTGAACTTTGTCGCGTCCAGCACAGCGATGACCTTATGTGCGGCAGCTGCCATGACGCTGCTAATGGAGTAGCCTTCGTTAAATGTCGTAATACCATTTGTGGCATCAATCCCATCGGCACCAACGAACATCAGGTCAGCACTGATCCCTTGTAGAGAACGCTCTGCTATGGTGCCATGCATCGAATGGGTTTTATGGCGTACTGTTCCACCGCAGACGACCAGCGTAATGTCTTTGTTTTCCGACAACGTGAATGCGGCGGGTAGGCTATTGGTAATAACGGTGATATTACTTTTTCGGTTTAACGCCTCCGCGATAAGCAAGGTGGTGCTTCCACTATCCAGAATGACGGTCATACCTTCTTCGACCATTGCGGTCGCGGCTTGGGCGATCCTTTTTTTCGGATCGCTGGCAAGTTGATACCGCTCTTCCAATATCACTTCCTGATTGTCGCCTTCAGCCAGGTGGCTTCCCGGTTTTGCCGCTCCGCCGTGAAAACGGGTGACAAGACCTTTCTCCTCTAATAACCGCAGGTCAGCGCGAATGGTCACTTCAGAAATACCAAAGGTATTCGAAAGGTCCATTACCAGTACGCTGCCTTGCGTATTAATCAGGTCGACAATTTTGTTCCTTCTCTCAAATGAGTTCATATTGATTTACCTGATAATTTAACTATCACTAGTTTAATCGAAGGATTGCGAAAGGTGAACGCTAAATTTCGAAAGGAAATGTGAGCCAGCGCAGGTTGCTGGCTCGTGAGGTCAGGCAAATTTGAGCAGAATTTTTCCCTGCATCGGTGCGCCATTGAGTGATGTTACCGCTTTGGCAAAACTGTCCGCGTCGCCGCTATGGGCAATTAACGGCTCCAGTTGCAAACGTTTTTCGGTCAGCAAGCGTGCAGCGGTTTCCCACTCCTCTCCTGGCCATGGGCTGGAGTAGTTCATCCAACTGCCGAGAATCGTTAATTCCTTACGCAGTATTTGGCCAAATACACTGGAAGTCAGCGTCAGGTCCTGGTGCAATGTACCCACTAACGCCACCTGTGCGCGAGGGCCTGCAATTTCTACAGACAGGGCTACGGTTTGTGGTGTTCCTGCTGTCTCCAGTACCAACTGATCGAACTGCATATCTGCCAGTGCGGAATAGATTTCCGCCGCACTCATCTCCCGGCTATTAAATACGTGAGTGGCTCCCAACTCTTTCGCTAACGTCAATTTTTGTGGGTTGATATCAATTGCCGTGACACTTTTTGCACCGAGTTCGCGGGCACATTGCATCGCCAGCAAACCGATAGTCCCTGCGCCAACGATAATCACGTTTTTACCTTCGCAGCCCTGAGCCAGGTGGAAGGCATGCAAACCGACGGTAATGGGTTCGATGAATGCCCCGTCATCAATCGGCATATCTGATGGCAGTCGGAACAGATTGGCGCGTTTTACGACCACATATTCCGCATTGCCCCCTTCGCTACGCGAACCGACAAACTGATATTGCTTACATAACGAAAAGTAACCACGTTCACACTGAGGGCAGTGGAAGCAGGGGAGTAGCGGCACACAGGCAACGGCGTCGCCAGGTTGCATATCAGTCACACCGGTGCCGTAGGATTCAACATAACCGCTAAATTCATGACCCAGCGTTATTGGGTAGTAATGCGCACCATGAGAAAAAATACGCGGGATATCAGAACCGCAAAGCCCTGAACTAACCACCCTGACCAATACATCGTTATCGGCTTGCAGTTGGGGCATGGGACGTTCTTCAACGCGTACGTCTCCCTCAGCGTGAATAACCACTGATTTCATAAGAGTCTCCAGAAATGTGAAGGGGAGCAAATGCTCCCCAGAAGTTAAGATGTGGGCTGGCTTTCTGAGATAGCGGCTGCTTTTTCGGTGGCGACGAAACGACGTGCCCGGCGCCAGGTCAATAGCACACCGGCGAAGTAAATGACGGCAATCACGGCAAACGCCACGACGTTTTGCCAGGTAAAGAGCTGAATCAGTAACCAGGTGATCGGCGAACCCCCCTGGTCCAGAGAGGCGACCATTCCACCTGCTTTCAGTGCCCCGGCGTTGGCGGCAAGCTGGGTGTGTAAGCCGATAGTCTGGGTGGCGATCCACAAGGTGATGCCCATGATGATGACACCAGAGATCAGCGTGCGGAACAGGTTCCCCTGATGAACGGCTACCGCCATTGCTACGAAGAACCCAATAGTAGCAAGATCACCGAAGGGCAGAACCTGATTACCTGGAACCAGGACGGCAATCAGAATGGTCAGCGGAATAAAGATCAGGCTGGCGGAAACCACCGATGTATGGCCGAGCAGCAATGCGGGATCAAGACCAATTAAGAACTCCTGACCGCCAAATTTCGCCTGCAGACGTTTACGGGCATGCTTTGCAATAGGTGTTAAGCCATCCATAATCGGTTTAATGACGCGTGGCATGAGCAGCATAACGGCAGCCGTTTTTACCGCCAGTTGCAATACTGCTTTGATGTCATACCCGGCTAACAAGCCGATCACTAAGCCCATAACAAAACCGACGGTGACTGGCTCACCAAAAGGACCGAAGCGTTTCTGTACATCATCAGCACTGAAATGAATGCGATTCAGGCCTGGGATTTTTTCAATGATCGTATCAACCAATACCGCTATTGGCCCCAGATAGGCTGATGAGCCGTGTGGGATGGCAATACCTTCGAGACCGAAAAAGTCGCGCGTGTCTTTCGCAAACCAGTCGCCAAGTTTGTAGACAAATGCGGCGTGAACGACAACGCCCAGGATGCCCAACCAGTATGAGCCCGTCGCCAGATGTAACATTGCGCCAGTGAACGTCATATGCCAGATGTTCCAGATATCGACATTGACGACCCGGGTCATTCGGGTGACCAGCATCAGGATATTGACCCCAATGGCGACAGGGATAGCAATCAAGGCGATCTGTGATGCCCATGTCATCGGTGATGAACCCGGCCAGCCAACATCAATGACATGCAGATTGATTTGAAACTGCTCCGCCATTGCTTTTGCGGCAGGCCCGATAGAATCCAGCATCAGGCCAATAACCAGGCCGATACCGACGAAGCCAATCCCAATATGCAGACCAGATTTAAAACAATCCCCGAGCTTCATCCCCAATAGTTTTGAGAAGATGATGATCACGAGCGGCAGCATGACCGTCGGACCTAAGTCCAGGATATAACGCATTATTTCGCTAAACATGGCGTCACCCCACGAGGATAGTCAGTATTTTTTGCTGCAATGCTTCGATACCCACGCCTGAAACAAAAGGCATGCCGTGGACCACAGGTATATCACCAAAAGTACGGTCAACACGGGCGGTAGTACAGATAAGATCTGCACCATCCATATAGGTTTCGATTTCCGTTACACGGCACTGAACCAGGTCGAGTTGGATATTGTTGGCTTCACACAGTTCTTTAATTTCTTCTGCTGCCATTGTTGAAGTTGCTACAGCACCGCCACACGCCACAATTACTTTACGTTTCATAGGGTATTCCTTTTATTATCAGTTTGTTATCAAGCCTGCGCGCAAGACTCAGGCTCAAGGATTTTTTCCCGAAAGATCATTGCCAGTTCAGCCTCTGGCGCATTCAATAATGCTTCAATGGTGTTCGGGTTTTGCAGCTCACTGAACAGGCGACGTAACAGCTTTAGCTGAGCCGTCGGGTTCTCAACGATTAAGGCAATAATTAAAGAGACCGCTATCTCTTCATCATCATCTGCCTGCTGAAAGTTGACAGGCGTCTCTGGGCGAATCAGATAGATAGCTGGCGATTTTGCATGAATGGCTTCACAGTGCGGGATCGCAACGGCGTGACGTTCCAGCGCTATCCCGGTTGGGAATGTGGCTTCACGTTCAATTAAGGCCTGCGGGTAGCTTTCATGCACGACCCCTTTGGCCAGCATCTCCTCCCCAATGTGTACCAGCGCATGCTGACACGAGCTAAAGTTTATTCCGGTTCGGACAAAGAGTTGGCTCATATATTCTCCAGATTTCAGGCGATGACTGGTGCGCAGCCAAAGCGATAGGCACGCAGAACGTCCTGGATTTTGTCGATAATCAGATTATGGGGTGTAGCCGTGAGCGTACCTTCTGATAGGCGCTCAAACTGCACGGGCATAAACTGGCTAATTAGCCCCAGCGGTAATGCCACACCGTTCAGGTTGGCAATTAACTTTTCCACGCTTTGACGAATGCGCGGATGAGGCCAGTAGTAGCGAATACGGTCAGACAAGCTGAAGTGAATATCGACCATCGCCTGGCTCCAGGTTGGGCGATAGTATTTTTTCCAGTAATCCGGCTCATTCAGCATGACTTCATCAATCACCTCCAGCACCCGGCTACGTTGTTCCGGAGAGATCAGCTCATTTTCCATTTGCGCCAGCGCAAAAATAGCTTCGCGAAGGGCGAAAGTCAGTGCGGGACCTACTTTCAGAATCGCATAGTGGTCACGTACCAGGTCACGATAGGCTTGACGGGTTTGATAATCGGTGGAGTGCGCCTCATAGACCATCGGCGTCTCTTTGATCCAAGCAGAAAGCGCTTCTGCGGCTTGTGGTTGATAGTGAATGATCTGTGTGTGATCAAACTCCACGCCTGGCTGGACGACAATGGCGATCACACGGGTTAATGCGTCTTCAAGCCCTAATGCGCGAAAAGCGACCTGGTGTGTTTCCAGGGTACGGGCAGCATCTTCTTCGCGGGTAACATGTACGGTACCAATAGTACTGGCTTCTCCGCCAGGTACAGGAACTTCTGTCCCTATAACGTAAGTTAGTTGGCGTTTCTGTTCTTCAGTGGCTGTTGCTTCTGCGGCCTGGCACAGTACAGCGGCGCGCTCGGCGACAATCATCGGATCCAACGGTGTGGGATCGTCAGCACAGGACATAGAGGCATCAAGATGGATTTTACTGAATCCAGCGGCGACATAAGCTTTAATTAAATCTACGGATTTCGCCATCGCCTCTGCTGCCGGTTCATTTTGCCAGCAGTTAGGACCGAGGTGATCGCCCCCGAGAATCAGTCTTTCACGAGGGAAACCGACTTGTTCTGCAATGTTATACACAAAGTCACGGAAATCGGCAGGCTTCATCCCGGTATAGCCGCCAAACTGATTGACCTGATTTGATGTCGCTTCGATCAGCACTTTACTGTCTGTATTGAGATCAAAACGTAATGCGGATTCAATCACCAGCGGATGGGCTGAACAAACAGAACAAATTCCCAAATGTTCACCCGCTTTATGACGAGAGATTATTTCTTTCACTTCTATCTCCGATATCTTTTGTTTATCTTCATAATATTTTTGGATTGAAGGCAAAGGGTAAAAGCATCTTTCGTGATCCAGCTTTAAAAACAAACCTTTGTCAGCACCCGTGCAATTCAAATTAATGAAGGACTTACAGCTTTCCTTCGCAGCCGCAGTCGGCAATGACTTTACGTACCACCTCTTTCATCGCCGCTTTTGCTGGCACCATGTAGTGCCGTGGATCGTTCGCATCGGTGTGGGCGCTCAAGTAGTTTTTGAGTGCGTCAGCAAAGGCGATTTTGAGTTCGGTAGCGACGTTGACTTTGCAGATCCCGAGGGCGATTGCGCGTTTAATATCCTGAGGGGGCAGGCCGGAAGCGCCATGTAAAACCAAAGGAATATCAACGCATTGACGAATCTCTTCTAACCGTTCAAAGTCCAGTTTTGGCTCTGCGGTGTACAAGCCGTGGGCAGTGCCAATGGCGACTGCCAGTGAGTCGATACCTGTTTTTTCTACGAACTCTCGAGCCTGCTCAGGGTGGGTATAAAGTGCATCCTTGCCATCAACGATCAGGTCATCTTCTTGCCCACCCAGGCGTCCCAGTTCTGCTTCAACGCTGGCGTCATAGCGGTGGCAGTAATCCGTCACGCGTTTGACTAACGCGATGTTATCGGCAAACGGTAAATGGGAGCCGTCGATCATGACAGAGCGAATCCCTGAGGAGACTTTTGCTTCAATATCGCTGACGCTTTCATGGTGATCGAGATGAATTGCCAGGGGGAGGTTCCAGCTTCTGGCCAGCTCGCTGGCGATAGCGACTATATTACCGACACCAGCGTAGCTAAAAGTACCTGGTGTTCCGGCGACGATCAACGGAGAACGTAGCTCGGCAGCCGTTTCCACGACAACCTGTAAGGTCTCGAGATTGTGGATGTTAAATGCGGGGACGGCGTAACCTTCTTGTTGAGCCTTCTTCAGCATTGTTTTGCTTGAAATGATAAACATACTTCCTCCGAAGTCTTTCGATTTCTTTCTTCGAAATAAAGTATAGGGTTTCGTAATG
Source organism: Citrobacter sp. Igbk 16 (assembly GCF_028069755.1). NCBI lineage: Bacteria > Pseudomonadati > Pseudomonadota > Gammaproteobacteria > Enterobacterales > Enterobacteriaceae > Citrobacter > Citrobacter sp. Igbk 16. The sequence continues at coordinate 132,901 of NZ_JANEWJ010000005.1, forward strand.
TTTTTTTGTGATTTTGATCTGAAAAATGAAAGTTTCGAAAGTAATGGGAGGGTTGCGAAAGTTTATGACAAAAAAAAGAGCATGCCCGTAGACATGCTCCTGAAGAAAAAACAGTGAAAAATCAGGTTACCGGTGCCGGGTTAAATACCGCCAGCTGGTTATGTAATCCCCACTGATCCGAGAAGGTTTTCTTACGCCCGCTGGCCACGTCGAGAATGAACTCGAATAGCTTCAAACCTACCTCTTCGATGGTTTCTTCTCCGGTCGCGATGGTGCCTGCATTGATGTCCATCAGATCAAACCAACGATTAGCCAGTTCAGTGCGTGTCGCCATTTTTATCACCGGAACGGCCATCAGACCGTACGGCGTACCGCGACCGGTGGTGAATACCTGCACGGTGATGCCGGAAGCAACCTGCTGCGTACCGCAAACAAAATCACTGGCGGGAGTTGCGGCGTAAATCAGGCCACGCCTGGTTGGACGCTGACCCGGCGACAACACTTCGACAATCGCGCTCTTGCCAGACTTGGCAATGGAGCCCAGCGCTTTTTCCACCACGTTTGCCAGACCGCCTTTCTTGTTGCCCGGAGAGGGGTTAGCGCTGCGGTCCGTTTTCCCCATATCGAGATAGTTGTCGTACCAGGCCATTTCTTCGAGCAGGCGTTTGCCCACCTCTTCGTTAATTGCCCGCGGGGTCAGAAGATGGATGGCATCTCGCACTTCGGTCACTTCCGAGAACATCACGGTCGCACCGCAGCGAACTAACAGGTCGGAGGCATAACCGACTGCCGGGTTGGCCGTTACGCCAGAAAACGCATCGCTACCGCCGCATTGCATGCCGACAACCAGTTCTGATGCCGGACAGGTTTCGCGCTGGCGCTGATTGAGCTTTGCCAGGTGGCGCTCAGCGACCTGCAAAATGTCTTCTACCATGGATTTAAAACCAACGTGTTTTTCATCCTGCAGGCTGACGATACTGGCGCTGTCTACCGGAATACTTTTCACATCGTGCGTACCTTCCAGCAGGCGCTCAGGCTGGAGTTTTTCGCAGCCAAGGCCGATGACCATGACTTCACCGCCGAAGTTTGGGTTCAGCGCAATATTGTGAATTGTACGAATCGGCACGATGGCGGCTGGGGCATTGATAGCCACGCCGCAGCCGTACAAGTGATTGAGCCCCACCACGCCGTCGACGTTCGGATAGTTGGGCAGCAGATCGCGCTCAATGATTTTCACGACATAATCCACCACGCCCGCCACGCAGTGCACGCTGGTGGAGATGCCGAGCAGATTCTTGGTGCCGACGCTGCCGTCAGCATTGCGGTATCCTTCGAAGGTATACCCCTCCAGCGGCGGCAGCGGTTCCGGGACTTTGGTGGCCAGCGGTAATGTTTCCAGCGGCGGGGCTTTTGGCAGTTCAACCATAGATTCATCGATCCAGCTGCCGCGTGGGATATCGCGAACGGCGAAACCTATTACTTCACCATAGCGGACGATTTCGCCATGAGCAGGAATATCTGTTAGTGCCACTTTATGGCCCTGGGGGATATGCTCTATCAGCGTCAGTCCATCCGGAAAACGTGTCCCGGCTTTCAGACCATTGTCATTGACAATAATCGCCACATTATCTGTGTCGTGTACTTTAATATAAAACGCCGTTGGCGATTCTTGTCTAATTTCGATATCGGCCATTGTCCAGTATTCTCCAGCCAGGTGGTGATAATAATTGTATGGGTGTTGTTATATTGAAGCTAATTAAAAGCAATAAAGACCTGGTATTGTGAAATAAGAATGTCAGGAGATTAAACCTGAGAATGTGACCATGATCACTTAAACTCAGGTACACCACGCCGCCAGAGGTGGCAATACGTAAATGTGTGCATTAGCGCCCATGCTTATGTGCATCCGCCCAAGAGAATATTCTAATGACTTTTCTTTAGTGAGCATTTGCACAATGATTAACCTTGTCACGCTGATTATACTAAATCACGGTTTCATAGCACCTGATAAATTATTGCGTATTTTTATTGGCGGTAATTAATTATTAAAATGCCTGCCAAATAATAATAAAAGACATGTGCCTGAGGTAACCCGAGGTAAATAGTATGATACTGGATACGGTTGTAGAGAAAAAGAAAGGCACGCACACTCGTTATTTAATATTGCTGATAATCTTTATTGTTACGGCCGTTAACTATGCGGACCGTGCGACGTTGTCTATTGCCGGTACGGAAGTGGCGAAAGAGCTACAGCTTAGCGCCATATCAATGGGTTACATTTTTTCGGCTTTTGGCTGGGCTTATTTGCTGATGCAAATCCCCGGCGGATGGCTGCTCGACAAGTTCGGCTCGAAGAAAGTCTACACTTACAGCCTGTTTTTCTGGTCGCTGTTTACCTTCCTGCAGGGATTCGTGGATATGTTTCCGCTGGCCTGGGCGGGTATTTCAATGTTCATCATGCGTTTCATGCTGGGCTTCTCTGAAGCGCCGTCTTTCCCGGCTAACGCACGTATTGTGGCCGCCTGGTTTCCCACAAAAGAGCGCGGCACGGCATCGGCAATTTTTAACTCCGCGCAGTACTTCTCCCTGGCATTATTTTCCCCGCTGTTGGGGTGGTTAACTTTTGCCTGGGGCTGGGAGCATGTCTTTACCGTGATGGGGGCGATCGGCTTTGTACTGACCGGGCTGTGGGTGAAACTGATCCATAACCCGACCGAGCATCCGCGTATGTCGCAAGAAGAACTGAAGTTTATCTCTGACAACGGCGCGGTGGTCGATATGGATCACAAGAAGCCGGGCGATGCGGCATCTGGCGGTCCTAAGCTGCATTATATCAAGCAGTTGCTGACTAATCGCATGATGCTGGGTGTGTTCTTCGGACAGTATTTTATCAATACCATCACCTGGTTCTTTCTGACCTGGTTCCCGATCTACCTGGTGCAAGAAAAAGGCATGTCGATCCTGAAGGTAGGCTTGGTGGCTTCTATTCCTGCGCTGTGTGGATTTGCCGGTGGCGTGTTGGGTGGGGTGTTCTCCGATTATCTGATTAAACGCGGCTCCAGTATTACTCTGGCGCGTAAGCTGCCAATTGTGCTCGGGATGCTGCTCGCGTCGACCATCATTCTGTGTAACTACACCGATAATACCACTCTGGTGGTGGCGTTGATGGCGCTGGCGTTTTTCGGAAAAGGCTTCGGCGCGCTGGGCTGGCCGGTGATTTCCGATACTGCACCGAAAGAAATAGTCGGTCTGTGTGGTGGTGTATTTAACGTATTTGGCAACGTCGCGTCCATCGTAACCCCGCTGGTGATTGGTTATCTGGTGAGCGAGCTGCACTCATTTAATGCTGCGCTGATGTTTGTAGGATGCTCGGCGCTGATGGCGATGGTTTGCTACCTGTTTATTGTCGGTGACATTAAACGTATGGAATTGCAGAAATAAACAAAGGTATAGGCGATGAATAACACGATATTCCCGAACAAATTTAAAGCGGCCCTCGCGGCGCATCAGGTGCAGATTGGCTGCTGGTCCGCGCTGGCCAATCCAATCAGTACCGAGGTATTAGGTCTGGCAGGTTTTGACTGGCTGGTGCTGGATGGTGAGCATGCACCGAACGATGTCTCGACGTTTATCCCGCAACTGATGGCACTGAAAGGTAGCATCAGCGCACCGGTTGTGCGTGTTCCGACTAATGAGCCAGTCATTATCAAGCGTCTGTTGGATATTGGGTTTTATAACTTCCTGATCCCGTTTGTTGAGACCGAAGAAGAGGCGGTAAACGCCGTAGCATCTACCCGTTATCCGCCGGAGGGGATTCGTGGTGTATCCGTTTCCCACCGCGCCAATATGTTCGGTACCGTGCCGGACTACTTTGCCCAGTCGAATAAGAACATCACCATTATCGTGCAGATCGAAAGCCAGCAGGGTGTCGATAACGTTGATGCCATCGCGGCGACCGACGGCGTAGACGGTATTTTTGTTGGTCCGAGCGATCTGGCTGCAGCATTAGGTCATCTCGGCAATGCTTCCCACCCTGACGTACAGAACGCAATCCAGCACATCTTTGCCCGTGCGAAGGCACACGGCAAACCCAGCGGCATTCTGGCCCCGGTAGAGGCGGATGCCCGTCGTTATCTGGAGTGGGGCGCGACATTTGTTGCCGTTGGCAGCGATCTTGGCGTATTCCGCTCGGCCACACAGAAGCTGGCTGACTCCTTTAAGAAATAACCACCATCGACAGTAGAGAGAGATAGAGATATGACAATGAAAGTTGGTTTTATTGGCCTCGGTATTATGGGTAAACCAATGAGTAAAAACCTCCTCAAGGCAGGTTACTCGCTGGTGGTTGCTGACCGTAACCCGGAATCCATTGCGGACGTGATTGCCGCAGGCGCAGAGACCGCCGCCACGGCGAAAGACATTGCCGAGCAGTGTGATGTGATCATCACCATGCTGCCGAACTCTCCGCACGTGAAGGAAGTGGCGCTGGGTGAAGGCGGCATCATTGAAGGGGCGAAACCGGGCACCGTGCTGATCGATATGAGTTCCATCGCACCATTAGCCAGCCGTGAAATCAGCGAAGCGCTGAAAGCGAAAGGTGTGGATATGTTGGATGCACCGGTCAGTGGCGGCGAACCGAAAGCGATTGATGGCACGTTGTCGGTGATGGTTGGCGGCGATAAAGCGATTTTCGACAAGTATTACGATCTGCTGAAAGCGATGGCGGGCTCTGTCGTGCATACCGGCGAAATTGGCGCGGGTAACGTCACCAAGCTGGCGAACCAGGTGATTGTGGCGCTGAATATTGCGGCAATGTCTGAAGCGCTGACCCTGGCGACCAAAGCGGGCGTGAACCCGGATCTGGTATATCAGGCGATCCGGGGTGGTCTGGCAGGAAGTACCGTACTGGACGCGAAAGCGCCGATGGTTATGGACCGCAACTTCAAGCCAGGCTTCCGTATTGATCTGCATATTAAGGATCTGGCGAACGCACTGGACACTTCTCATGGCGTAGGCGCACAGCTACCGCTGACTGCTGCGGTCATGGAAATGATGCAAGCGCTGCGCGCTGACGGGCTGGGAACGGCTGACCACAGTGCGTTGGCATGTTACTACGAAAAACTGGCGAAAGTGGAAGTCACTCGCTAACAAGAAGGGCGCGGATGCGCGCCCTGTATTTCTTGCCTTGCGCGGCACAGTCAGGCTACATAACTATGAAAATCGTAATTGCCCCAGACTCTTATAAAGAAAGCCTGTCTGCCTCCGAGGTAGCTCAGGCAATAGAAAAAGGATTTCGGGAAGTTTTTCCTGATGCGCAATATGTTTCTGTTCCGGTTGCTGATGGCGGTGAAGGGACAGTGAAAGCGATGATAGCCGCGACGCAGGGGACTGAACGTTCAGCCCTGGTGACGGGGCCTCTGGGCGAAAAAGTGAATGCCTGCTGGGGCATGTCCGGTGACGGTAAAACCGCGTTTATTGAAATGGCGGCAGCCAGCGGCCTGGCGTTGGTTCCTCCTGAGAAACGCAATCCATTAGTGACAACATCTTGTGGTACCGGAGAGTTAATTTTGCAGGCGCTGGAAAGCGGCGCGAAAAGTATCATTATCGGCATTGGCGGCAGCGCGACCAATGACGGCGGTGCGGGTATGGTGCAGGCGCTGGGGGCAAAACTCTGTGATGCCAACGGTACTGAAATCGGTTACGGCGGCGGCAGCCTGAATTGTCTCAGTGCCATCGATGTTTCAGGGCTGGATCCGCGCTTAAAAACCTGTTCAATCCGTGTCGCCTGTGATGTGACGAATCCTCTGACGGGCGATACTGGCGCATCCCGCATCTTTGGGCCGCAGAAAGGGGCGGCAGAGGAACACATTGTTGAGCTGGACCGTAATCTCTCCCACTATGCCGATATCATTAAAAAATCGCTCAGGGTGGATGTGAAAGACGTGCCTGGCGCGGGAGCTGCTGGTGGTATGGGGGCCGCGTTAATGGCTTTTTTAGGCGCGGAGCTGCGCAGTGGTATCGAGATTGTGACTCAGGCGCTCAATCTGGAAGAACATATTCACGATTGTACGCTGGTGGTCACCGGTGAGGGACGCATCGACAGCCAGAGTGTGCATGGCAAAGTGCCGATTGGTGTGGCAAATGTGGCGAAGAAGTACCACAAACCCGTAATTGGTATTGCCGGTAGCCTGACACGCGATGTGGACGTGGTACATCAATATGGCATTGATGCGGTGTTTAGCGTATTAACCCGGATTGGCACGCTGGAGGACGCTTTCCGCGGGGCATCGGATAATATTTACCGCGCTTCAAGGAATATCGCTGCCACGCTGGCAATCGGAATGCGTAGTGCAGGGTGACAAAGGCGCACGAACCCTCTATACTGCGCGCCGAAGCTGACCAGACAGTCGCCGCTTCGTCGTCGTCCTCTTCGGGGGAGACGGGCGGAGGGGAGGAAAGTCCGGGCTCCATAGGGCAGGGTGCCAGGTAACGCCTGGGGGGGAAACCCACGACCAGTGCAACAGAGAGCAAACCGCCGATGGCCCACGTAAGTGGGATCAGGTAAGGGTGAAAGGGTGCGGTAAGAGCGCACCGCGCGGCTGGTAACAGTCCGTGGCACGGTAAACTCCACCCGGAGCAAGGCCAAATAGGGGTTCACAAGGTACGGCCCGTACTGAACCCGGGTAGGCTGCTTGAGCCAGTGAGCGATTGCTGGCCTAGATGAATGACTGTCCACGACAGAACCCGGCTTATCGGTCAGCTTCACTCTTTATAAAACCCCGCTTCGGCGGGGTTTTTGCTTTCTGGGCAGGCTAAATGAATGACTGTCCACGACGCTATGTTCAAAATAACGCGGCTTATTGGTCAGCTTCATCTTCGTTTAAAACACTACATTAGTGTCTCTCTGGCCTTCATCGGTGAAAATGTGACACAGACGAGGCACACCAACGGCAGTTCCATCCCGAATATCCTGAAGCGTGGCAACCGCTACTGCCTTCATTTCCGACTTCCTTCAGGTGGCTTTTTTTACATGTCCCTGGGCTGCGATTCGGCCAGTGTGGCAACAGTATTTACACCTTCACCTACGCCACCAGGTCGAAGCATTGCCCATATAGCAAAACCTTTGATGCTTCACAAAGTGAATCAAAAATCAGGAAATATTCACTCTGAAAATTATTTAAAACATAGTTTTACTTTAAGTGAAAACAACTTCCTGCGTGTGGATGTTATTTGTACAATGCGTGCTGTATGTGAATTAATGCACTCTAAGTAGAGGGAATTATGGCTAAGGGATACATTCTTCATATGTACGATCCCACCACTTGTGGCGGTCGTGTACTGGAAGGAGCACCAAACAGAAGAACCAATGGGACTTCTGTTGCCCGGATGGGTGACCGGGTATCATGTGGTAAAGATGGCAATACTTACCGCATTGTCGGTGGCATTGGATGGATTAAAACGGATGGTCGCCTTGTGGCAGGCAGTCTGGACAGTTTCAGCAGTTGTCCCTGTAATGCAAAAATCATCCCGCAAATAACCGTACAAACCTATGAATCGCGCAGTGATTCCAGAACGTCGGCACCAGTAACAGCAACCACACCGCCGACAATCGTTTCCTCAAGTTCATCACCAGCGGCTAGCCCCGCTGCACTGCTGCCTGTCCCAGTCTTCGCTAAATCCCGCGAGCGTGGCTCAGGGAATACTGATGCAGGGAAGCAACAAGAACCGCATACTAATTTTGCAGAGATGGGCCTTTTCCGGGCAGCGCCTGCTGTTGACGCCGTAACAGATTCAGATGCCCCACAACACGCACAAACAGCAAAGAAAAAACCACAAGCCCCGGAAGATATTCCAAAACCGAAAAAGCGAAGCGCCCTGTATAAGTGGCTCAACGGCAATCACGAAGAGGTGCAATATCAGGCCGCAGTCGCAGCCGCTGCCAGTGCGACCAGAGCACAAACAGCCACCGCAGGTGCTGGCGTTCTGGAACAAGTTGCCGGGCGATTTGCTACATATGGAACATGGGCTGTACGAGGTGCGGAAATTGCCGCTGGTGGCGCTGGTGCCTCCGTTGCCGGATTCTTAGTAGGCATGATGCCTGGCAAACTCAATGAAGGAGAACAGGACTTCATCGACCGTATGCGGCTTGCACAAATGCGGGAAGCCCCTACGCGTGTTCGCTATTCGTGGGAGAATGACACCAACGGAAATCCCGTACCGCGTGGATATCACACGCCACCGGGTAAAGATATGGTGCGAGTCCGTAAGATGGAATGGGACCGCCGCTATGAGGCTTACACTTTCACCACTGAGGAAGAAAACCCCGTTACCCTTATCTGGACCCCGGACAGTTCGGGAGTTGACACTCCATCAAACACAGGCAACCAGACACCGCCAAGGCTACCGGGAACCATCCTTGTTAATCCGTTACCCGATGGAACACAGATCAGCAGTACGACAACCCCTGCACCGGATGAGAAAAATTTTGCGGATTACATTCTGATCCTTCCGGTATCAGATATCCCACCGATTTATATCTACATTCGAAACAATCCGGGACAAGTCACAGGCAAAGGCCAGAAGGTCACAGGCACCTGGTTAGCTGATGCGAATCAAGGCAACGGATCACCGATACCATCTCAGATTGCCGATAAACTGCGTGGGCGTACATTCTCCAACTTTGATAGATTCAGGGAAGCGTTCTGGCTAGAAGTTTCAAAAGACCCTGAATTGAGCCAACAATTTAAACGAGGAAACTTGGGAAATATTCGGGCAGGTAAAGCTCCAGCGCCAAGAGAATCTGAACAAGTTGGTGGCAAAATAAAATACAATATCCACCATATCAGGCCGATAAGTGAAGGTGGTGAAGTGTACGACGTCGACAACATGGGCGTAGTAACGCCAAAACGCCACATTGAGATCCATCGAGGTGAGTAAGTGAGCAGCATTAACGACTATACAGAAAGTGAATTTTTGGAATTTGTCCGTAAGTTATTCGATGTAGCGAATACTTCTGAAAGCGAAGACATTAAAAACATATTGGAGTTTAAGCGCTTGACTGAACACCCTGACGGATCGGACCTCATTTACTATCCCCGTGATGACCGCGAAGATAGTCCTGAAGGTGTTGTTCAAGAAGTCAAAGAATGGCGTAAAGCCAATGGAAAACCCGGCTTTCGAGATGAATAAGTCGCAAATTTTTGAGGCGAAGATGTTATGCCCCTGTTGTGAGCTGTTCGAGTTTAGCGGAGAGGGAAGTTTTGAATTATGCCCTGTCTGTGACTGGGAAAATGATTCAGTTCAGAGCAGTGATCCTGATTATGCTGGTGGAGCTAATATCATGAGCTTGAACGAAGCGCGCGAAGCATTCCGGCAAGGTCGAAAGGTAGGGTAACCCTGCTTTGGCAAATTCAATCTGTGAGTTGAACGGCTGGGTTTTGCCCCGGCCTTTCTTTTGTCTGTTAACCTGCTTTATCTGCCACACAAAGTGCGATACAGTCTGCGACACAAGACAACTCCAGCGCCGTAGATGCCTGACGTACAGTTGAACGAAGCCGCCTTATCGGTCAGCTTCACTCTTTATAAAACCCCGCTTCGGCGGGGTTTTTGCTTTTTGGGCAGGCTAAATGAATGACTGTCCACGACGCTATGCTCAAAATAACGCGGCTTATCAGTCAGCTTCACTCTTTATAGAACCCCGCCTCGGCGGGGTTATTGCTTTCTGGGCAGGCTAAATGAATGACTGTCCACGACGCTATGCTCAAAATAACGCGGCTTATCGGTCAGCTTCACTCTTTATAAAACCCCGCTTCGGCGGGGTTTTTGCTTTGTGAGGCGTAGCCCACAGGAAGGCATCGTTCTATCCGTTGTAACATAAATTATGTTCCCTCTTTTGAATCACACCCTTCTACTTTATCCATATCAGAAATGCCCGTTTTTGGCGTGATAAATAGGTGTCTTTAAATTACTCATAATTGTTAACATTGAAACAACACCATCAACAAAAAAGTACATTATTAATAAACGATCGTCGTGATTTTTTTCCTGATTATTTTAGTGTCGCCTTTGCTTTATTCAGGTCGAATAAAAGGGGACAGAGTCAATTACCAATAAAATGGTTAAAAAGTGAGCAAAAAAACCGCTCAAAAAAAATTGATTCATTATTATTTTTGATTGTTGTCACAATAATGGACATTTCTATTCATAACAATGGCCCACGAATTCAGTACGAATTTCCACTTATTGCAAAATTTTAAATTAATAGGAAACCATTATGGGAACAGTAAGCTCAGGCTCTGCTCATAAAATGGGAGTCATTGCCCTAACGTTAGTGACCGCATCAAATATGATGGGGTCTGGCGTATTTATGTTGCCAACTAATCTCGCAGGAATAGGCTCCATCTCAATATGGGGATGGGTATTTACCATCATCGGCGTTATTGCACTTGCATTAGTTTTCGCTAAAACCAGTCTAATTACACCTCGTACCGGCGGTATCGTTGCTTATGCCAGTGATGCGTTTGGTCCATTCATTGGGTTTCAGACAACAATGTGCTATTGGATCAGCGCATGGGTAGGTAACGTTGCATTATTGGTCGCAGGTGTCGGCTATCTCAGTTTCTTTTTCCCAGAGCTTAAAAATCCAACTTACGGTTGTATTGCCGCAATTATTATTCTGTGGGCATTTGTTTTCCTTGCTAGTTTTGGTGCCAAAGTTGCAGGGCGGGCACAATCGTTTACCGCAACCTGCGGGTTAATTGTAATTTTAGGCGTAGGATTCATTGGGTGGTTCTGGTTTAACCCGTCGCTCTATACTGAAGTTTATAATGGAACGGGTCATAGTGATTCCTCAGCAATAATTTCTGCTGCGTCGATTGCGCTATGGGGCTTCCTTGGTATTGAATCTGCAGTCGTTTCTACCGGCCAGGTCGAAGATCCTGAACGTACGGTTCCTCGGGCTACCGTTATGGGATTATTAATCGCTTCCGTATGTTATGTCGGTAGCTGCACCGTTATTATGGGGTTAGTACCACATAACGTTCTGGTAGATTCAGCCGCACCTTTTGCTGATGCCGCACGCTATATGTTCGGTAATACGGCAGGGAACATTGCTTCCGCACTGAGCATCATTGCCTGCTTTGGTTCCATTTCAGGTTGGCTGATACTTCAGTCAGAAGGCCCACGCGCAGGTGCTCAACAAGGACTTTTCCCGAAATTCTTTGAAGAAACCAACAAGCAAGATGTCCCGATGAAAAGCCTCATTTTTACCGGTGTATTAATGAGTATTGTCTTGCTTTTGACGGCATCTCCGAATTTGGCGAAGCAATTCCAGGCCGTAATCCTAATGTCGGTGTTTGCTTCACTTCTGCCATATATGTATGCCCTGATTTCGCTTCCAATTATCCTTGTCTCAAAGAAAGCCAATCGTGGAAGATCGTTTATGTTTTACTGCACGTTGGTTGTTATTGGCATGATTTACTGCATTTTTGCTTTGCTTGGTTCTGGCAGCGATTCCATATTCTGGGGCATCTTGATGATGATGGTAACCATTCCATTATTCTCTTTTGTTGCCGCCGGACGTAGTAAGAAAGGTCAGGATATTCTTTATTTAGATAAACGTATCTAAACGTATCCAACAGTATTGGTTTTATCCACGGGAGTTTAAAATGACATTATCTATTGTCGATCAGAATAAGCTCGATGCTTTTTGGTCATATTGCGTAAAAAATCAGTATTTTAATATAGGTTATCCAGAGTCAGCCGACTTCGATTACACGATACTGGAACGGTTTATGCGTTTCTCCATAAATAACTGTGGTGACTGGGGGGAGTATTGTAATTATTTGCTGAACTCGTTTGATTTTGAAAAAGAAGTAATGGAGTATTTTGCTAAGATTTTCAAAATCCCATTTGAAGAAAGCTGGGGGTATGTTACCAATGGGGGAACTGAAGGTAATATGTTTGGCTGCTATCTGGGGCGTGAACTGTTTCCAGAAGGTACGCTTTATTACTCGAAAGACACTCATTATTCCGTTGCAAAAATTGTTAAGTTGTTGCGCATTAAATCAAGTCTGGTGGAATCACAGCCGAATGGTGAGATGGACTATGATGATTTGATTCGTAAAATTCAACGCGATAATGAAGAACATCCGATTATTTTTGCAAATATCGGCACAACCGTTCGTGGCGCTATTGATAATATTGCTGAGATCCAACAACGGATTGGTCAGCTGGGTATCAAACGTGATGATTATTATCTACACGCTGATGCTGCGCTGAGCGGTATGATTTTGCCGTTTGTGAACGATCCGCAACCTTTTAACTTCGCTGATGGTATTGATTCTATCGGTGTTTCCGGCCACAAAATGATTGGTTCGCCTATTCCCTGCGGCATTGTGGTAGCGAAAAGGAAAAACGTTGACCGGATTTCTGTCGAAATTGATTACATCTCTGCACACGATAAAACCATTTCTGGTTCTCGTAACGGCCACACACCGCTAATGATGTGGGAAGCGATTCGCAGCCATTCCTGGAGCGACTGGCAACGCCGCATTGAACATAGCCTGAATATGGCGCAATACGCAGTCGATCGCTTACAGGCTGCGGGTATTGATGCCTGGCGCAATAAAAACTCTATTACCGTGGTTTTCCCTTGCCCGTCAGAAGCCGTCTGGAAGAAGCACTGTCTGGCCACCTCCGGTGACATCGCTCACCTGATTACCACCGCCCACCACCTTGACTCCAGCAAGATTGATGAGCTGATTGACGATGTGATCGCCGACCTGAACCAGCAGGCCGCATGAAGAAAGGGCAGTGATAATCATCACTGCCCTCAGGGGCGGCGCAACCGATGCCGAGACCAATCATTATCGGTTGCGTCTATCAGGCTCTGTTCTTACAGAGCCTGCAACGAGATTACCGCTTTACCGATGGGTTGTAACGACAAACTTTGGCCCTGAACATGCGCGGGAGAAGTCCCGTTCATCTCACCATGATCTATTAAATGAGGACTGGCATGGATAAATGTTGCGCGAAGACAAACCAAATGGGCCTGCTTGCGCTGACCATGATGACGGCATCAAATATGATGGGTAGCGGTGTGTTTATGCTGCCTGCCACGCTTGCGAGAATAGGTTCAATCTCTGTCTGGGGATGGGGACTCGCGTTTTTAGCGATTGCTGCCCTGGCGCTCATTTTTTGCAAAATGAGTGAGTTATTTCCGCGCAATGGCGGCATCATAGCCAGTATTACTGCCAGCTTTGGCCCCTTTATCGGCCTACAAATGACATTGTTCTATTGGTTGTCAACGTGGATTGGCAACTGCGCGCTGCTGTTAGCCGGCGTGGGATATCTCTCTTTCTTCTTCCCGGTATTACACAACCCACTTTATGGCACGACGGCATGCATTGTGCTGCTTTGGTGCTCTGTTCTTTGGGGATTACGTGGCGCAAAACGGGTTGGCTATATGCAAATGTTCACGGGCAGTTGCATGGTGCTGGTGATCCTCAGCATCGGCGTCATGGGCTGGGGGCATTTTGACGTTGCTCGTTATCAGGCAGCCTGGAATCTTAGTGGCGTCAGTGATCATCAGGCAATCATTAACGCGGCAACCATCTCATTATGGGGTTTTCTGGGGATTGAGTCTGCATCTGTCTCGTTTAGCCAAGTGAAAAACCCTCGCCGCACTATACCGCTGGCCACCTTGTTAGGGTTGGGGCTTGCTGGGTTATGTTATGCCAGTTCAACCAATGTCATGATGGGGCTGCTCCCCCATGATGTGCTGATGAACTCCTCCTCTCCTTTTGCCGATAGCGCGAAAGCCATGTGGGGCAGTACGGCTGGGGCGATTATTTCAGCCATGGTTGTTATCGCTTGCCTCGGTGCGATGCCAGGTTGGCAAATTCTGCAAACGGAAGTGCCCAGGGCTGCGGCGGAAGATAATTTGCTCCCTGCTTTTTTTGCCCGTACTAACCGCTATGGTGTTCCCTGGTGTGGGTTAGTTTTTACTGCAGCGCTGATGACTGCACTCCTGCTATTCACATTGTCGCCAAATCTGCAGAACCAGTTCCAGAGCGTGATTACCTTGGCCATCTCTGCCAGCTTACTCCCCTATGCATTTGCTGCAGTATCACTGCCGGTCATGATGGTTGTTCATCGCCGGGGAGGAGATGCCAGTTTCTGGACTTATTGCTGCCTTAGTCTGGTTGCGTTGAGCTTTATTGCGCTGGCGTTAATGACAGAGAGTGCCTCTACCGTGGTATGGGGAATTATTTTACAGATGATTACCATCCCTCTTTACCTTCTTTATGTTGCCCGGCGCCATCGCCTGAACAAGGGTGTCCCGCAGCACAATTTGACTGAACAATCTTTTTCTTTATTAAGCAAGGAGTTGTCATGAGCAAAATTCAGGCCATACGAGGTATGCGCGATGTGCTGCCTGACGAAACACCGATGTGGCAGTGGCTGGAGCGTAAATTTCATCAAATGGCGTTTCGTTATGGATACCAGGAAATGCGTCTGCCGCTCCTGGAACCCGTTGCGCTCTTTGAACGTGCGGTGGGTGAAGCGACCGATATCGTCTCAAAAGAAATGTACGACTTTACCGATAAAAGCGGCGAGCATATTACCTTGCGTCCGGAAGGAACCAGCGGATGTATGCGTGCGGTCCTGGAAAATAACATGTGTTACAACAAGTCACAGCGTTTGTGGTATCAGGGACCGATGTTTCGTTACGAGCGTCCGCAAAAAGGGCGGTTACGCCAGTTCACGCAGTTTGGCGTCGAAGCCTTCGGAATGTCCGGTGCCGATGTTGATGCTGAACTGATCTTTATGGTGCGCGATCTATTTGAAGATTTAGGCATATCACAGAACGTCCGGCTGGAAATTAACTCATTAGGGACGCCGGAAGAACGCCAGGCACATCGCAGGGAACTGGTGAGTTGGTTTACTCAACATAGAGACGTGTTGGACGAAGACAGCATCAAGCGCCTGGACGTAAACCCTCTGCGTATCCTTGATAGCAAAAACCCTGAAATGCAAGAAATGATAGAGAACGCACCTCGCTTACTGGATTTTTTGGGGGATGATTCACAGCGGCATTTCAATACGTTGCGGACTCTGCTCGACAATGCCGATATAACCTATCACATTAACCCACGACTGGTGCGCGGGTTGGATTATTATTCACGTACTGTTTTTGAATGGATTACCGATGACTTAGGTTCTCAGGGGACAGTCTGCGGTGGTGGTCGTTATGATGGTCTGGCAGAGTTATTTAATGGTAAGAAATTGCCCGCCTGTGGGTTTGCCATAGGTATCGAACGATTGTTGCTTCTGCTGCAGACTGTTTATGACGGCCTGAATCCTCAGTGGCAATTCCATCCTGATGTTGTGATTACCAGTGAGCTGGAGGATGGAGGCATACAGGTGCAAGTGCTGGCTTGCGCGCTTCGTCGAGACTTGCCTGGTTTACGTGTCCTCACTGATTGTAGCGGTACCAAACTTAAACGACAGCATCAAAATGCCCTTAAGAGTGGTTGTCGTTTTATTCTGACCATTAATGCTGATCAACAAATTCGGCTTTGGGATTTACAAAATAACCAGCAAAATTTACTAGCGATTCAAGATATTGCATTACGACTTGATGAGCTTAACCAGAAATAAATGAACTGGGCTATCAAAAGGGTATCTTGTTGTCTTTTGGTAGCTCCTGTAAGATTCTTTAGAAATCGTAATATATTAACAGACGTGGCTTATGCACTAATAAAAACACTATTTAGCCCACTTAAAGATTATTTACACATTATTCCTATGCCACGAAAAAACCGATTATTTATCGATGGAATTCCTCACCTCGTGCAATTGTGCGGGCATAATGATGAAACTATTTTTAAAGGTGAAGAGGATTACCAGTACTTTTATCAATGCGTTGATACCGCAATGGGTATTTATGCGATAAAATTGCATGCGTATTCTCTTTCTTCAAAAAAAATATTTTTATTTTTGTCCGCTCCTGATAAAGAATGCCTTGGGCGCTTTATGCAATATATTGCCAAAGGTTACACCCACTACTTCAACCACCGTCACCAGCGTCATGGTACGCTATGGGATAGTCGATACAATTGCTGCCCCGTCGAACCCAATGCCTATTTCTTGCTGACAAAAAAATACGTTGAATGCCATTGTGTAGATGAAACTCCTCATCATAGTTTTGCTGATTCCCCCGAAGTGCGGATCACTCCCCATGAGGAGTACCTGCGCCTCGGAGAAAATGCAGCGCAGCGTTCAGGTGCCTATCAGCGCTTTTGCCTGGGGATGATTGTTCCAGCAGTCATTACGCGTATTGAGTCATCTCTGGTGCAAAACTGCCTACTGGCAACGACGCCTTACTCTCAGTCACTGGAAGAAAAATATCAGCGAAATCTGCGGCCACGGAAAAGTGGGCGCCCACGTAAGCATTACCAGAACCCCGCCGCGGACTGGGAGTGGCTGGAAAAAAAAGCGGAGTATTTATTGCAGCAGTATTGCTACAAGGAGATCCGCATGCCACTTCTTGAAAGGCTGGAAGAAAACGCGACGAGGTCTTTTTCCGGTGAAAGTGATGAGCTAATGCTTAATCATCAGGCGTTATTTCGTGGCGATGGAACGATGGGATGTCTACGGCTTTTATCGCAATATCAGAATTTACAAATTGGCACACGATTATGGTATCTGGGGGCAATGTTCCGTCGTCAGAACCAGCAGAACATCAGCCAATTTCATCAATTGGGTGTGGAAGCGTTTGGCTATCCAGATATCGGCATTGAGATTGAACTTATTTCCTTACAATATGATTTTTTCAAATCGCTACAACTGTTGCCGTTTGTCGAACTCAAAATTAATTCATTAGGCAATGTAGAGGAATTCACTCAATTTCGCCGTCACTTGCAGCAATACTATCAGCCGCTGGCATCACTGCTGAATGCCAGGCAACTAGCTTGCCTGGAGCAACATCCTGAGCGTTTACTGAGTGATAAAGATAATTTGATGCTGCGGCTGGCAGAAAAAGCGCCGCAACTTGAAGCATGCCTGTCATTACAATCCCGCCAGCGTTTTACGCATCTTTGCGACTCACTGACTGCACTGAATATCCCTTTTACCCACGATAAAAATCTCTTCCCCGTAAATGACTATAACGACCAGCTTTTCGAATGGTATGCGGATTCATTGCATCATAATAAATTGCTGTGTCGGGGCGGGCGTTACGACAATAGCGCCAGTCGGTTAATTGGGCATCCTGTCTCTGCATGCGGTTTCGCTTTCATGCTGGAACCGATTATGCTGTTGCTCACCGCTACGAAAAAAGGCAGCGATTACGCTAAGCATGTCGATGTTGTCATCATACCCAGCCAGGAACGGGCACGGGATCAGGCAATACTGCTTGGTCGCCGACTCAGGCGAAATTTCCCGCATTTGAGCATTGTCAATGATTGCTCCATGCTACGCTTATCAACCCGGCAGAAGAATGCGCAACGCCAGGGGGCACGTTTTATTTTGCTTATCGACGGTAGCGACAATGAGGTCACTTTTTGTGATGAAGAAAACCATTGCTGGGTGCAAATCCCTCTTCATGAAGTGACTGCACACTTAAGTATGGCGTTAATGATGTAACCCGATAGGGCGCAATGAGCAATGACCTTCCCTTTACTAACGGGGATAACGTTCTTTATCTGGCAAAAGGTACTGGTGGATATTTCCTGTTTTGTGACAGACAACACAAAACGCTGTGCGATACGTTTTTATCGAGAATAAATGAACGTAATCGATCGCCATCACAAAATTACTCGCTGATAAATCGTACAAAATCAGTGTTAATCTGATGTTGTAAATGATAATTTTATGTATTGTTTTGTTTAAATATTAATAAATGCAATGTTTCTTTACAAACAAATAAGGCAAAAAAACGTGATGCATGGCGTTATTTATTCACAGTTACAATTAAAATATAATTAAATTGGATAAGTTGCTTATTAAATTTAAGCGTCATTTTGCCTGATAATTACTCTGTAATTGATTGAAATATAGCCTTTCATGTTTTTTGGAAATAGCGGAAAAAGCAGGTGTGTTATTGCCATAAAATTCCGTTATCCCCCCATCTTTTTTTGATTAAAGTCAGGTTAAAGTGAGATCGAGTTTTTGTAACGTATTGATTATAAAGTATTTTATTATTATATAATAATCTTACAAAAAGTAAGGTAAGGGGATTTGTGAGTGGTCGCACATATCCTCGATTGCTTAATTTGGTACACTTCCTGCCGTCAACAAAGTAATTAACGCAGGTCGATATGAATACTATTACTCTCCCTAAAACACAGCATTTAGTGGTCTTTCAGGAAGTCATTAGAAGTGGTTCTATCGGCTCGGCTGCAAAAGAATTAGGTTTAACTCAACCCGCTGTCAGCAAAATCATTAACGATGTTGAGGCTTATTTTGGCATTGAGTTAGTCGTACGTAAAAATACCGGTGTGACGCTGACCCAAGCAGGTCAGGTGATGCTTTCATGGTCTGAATCCATTACCCGCGAAATGAAAAATATGGTTGATGAGATGAACAGCATGACCAGCAACGCGGTCGTTGATGTGTCGTTTGGCTTCCCTTCACTGATCGCCTTTACCATCATGTCCGGCATGATTAAAAAATTCAAAGAAGTGTTCCCGAAAGCGCAGGTTTCTATGTATGAAGCTCAGCTCTCCTCCTTCTTACCGGCGATTCGTGACGGGCGTCTGGACTTCGCCATCGGTACGCTAAGTGATGAGATGAAACTGCACGATCTGCACGTCGAGCCGCTCTTTGAGTCAGACTTCATCCTGGTTGCCAGCAAGTCCCGAACATGCACCGGCATCACCTCGCTGAGCGCGTTGAAAAACGAACAGTGGGTGTTGCCACAAACGAATATGGGGTACTACAGCGAACTTCTTACCACGTTACAAAATAATGGCATCAGCAGTGAAAACATCGTTAAAACAGACTCTGTCGTTACGATTTATAATCTTGTTCTCAATGCTGATTTCTTAACAGTAATTCCCTGCGATATGACCACACCGTTTGGCTCAAACCAGTTTATTACTATCCCGGTAGAAGAAACCTTACCTGTCGCGCGTTATGCCGCCGTATGGTCGAAAAATTATCGAATTAAAAAAGCAGCATCTATTTTGGTGGAATTAGCCAAAGAATATTCATCATATAATTGTCGGAGACGAAGGCAATTAATTGAAATTGATTAAAGATTGAATTTGTTTTAACACAAAATAAACGCCATCTGTCTATATCTGACAATGGTCACGGCTATCTATTTACTTTAATACCCTAGTAAGAGGTTCTAATGCACATTACATACGATCTCCCAGTTGCAATTGAAGATATCCTCGAAGCGAAAAAAAGACTGGCGGGGAAAATTTATAAAACGGGAATGCCTCGCTCTAACTATTTTAGTGAACGTTGCAAAGGGGAAATTTTCCTCAAATTCGAAAACATGCAGCGTACCGGCTCATTTAAAATCCGTGGTGCTTTTAATAAGCTCAGTTCATTAACCGAAGCCGAAAGACGTAAAGGTGTGGTGGCGTGTTCTGCGGGTAACCATGCGCAGGGCGTTTCTCTCTCCTGCGCTATGCTCGGTATCGACGGCAAAGTGGTGATGCCAAAAGGCGCGCCGAAATCTAAAGTAGCGGCAACCTGCGATTACTCCGCAGAAGTTGTGCTGCACGGCGATAACTTCAACGACACTATCGCGAAGGTCAGCGAGATTGTAGAAACTGAAGGCCGTATCTTTATTCCTCCTTATGATGACCCGAAAGTTATTGCTGGTCAGGGCACTATTGGTCTGGAAATTCTGGAAGATTTATACGATGTCGATAACGTGATTGTGCCAATTGGCGGTGGCGGACTGATTGCGGGTATTGCCGTAGCAATTAAATCTATCAACCCAACAATTAGAATTATTGGTGTGCAGTCTGAAAACGTTCACGGCATGGCGGCATCTTTCCACGCTGGAGAAATAACCACGCACCGAACGACCGGCACCCTGGCGGATGGTTGTGACGTCTCTCGCCCGGGTACTTTAACGTATGAAATCGTTCGTGAGTTGGTAGATGACATTGTCCTGGTCAGCGAAGATGAAATTCGCAACAGCATGGTGGCATTAATTCAGCGAAATAAAGTTGTGACTGAAGGTGCCGGCGCGCTGGCATGCGCAGCATTATTAAGCGGGAAATTAGATAGCTATATCCAGAACAGAAAAACAGTCAGCATTATTTCTGGCGGTAATATCGATCTTTCTCGTGTATCCCAAATTACTGGTTTAGTTGACGCTTAATATACTTCGTTGAGGATAGGATATGAGTACTACTGATAGCATTGTATCCAGCCAGACAAAACAATCGTCCTGGCGCAAATCGGACACCACCTGGACACTGGGTTTATTTGGTACAGCCATCGGCGCCGGGGTGTTGTTCTTCCCTATCCGCGCAGGTTTTGGCGGCTTGATCCCCATTCTGTTGATGCTGGTGTTAGCATACCCCATCGCTTTCTATTGCCACCGTGCCCTGGCACGCCTGTGTCTTTCCGGTTCTAATCCTTCCGGCAACATCACAGAAACGGTTGAAGAGCACTTTGGTAAAACGGGCGGCGTGGTTATCACGTTCCTCTACTTCTTTGCGATTTGTCCGCTGCTGTGGATTTACGGCGTCACCATTACCAACACCTTTATGACCTTCTGGGAAAACCAGTTGCAGATGCCTGCGCTGAACCGTGGCTTTGTCGCCCTGTTCCTGCTGCTGCTGATGGCATTCGTCATCTGGTTTGGTAAGGACCTGATGGTTAAAGTCATGAGCTACCTGGTGTGGCCGTTTATTGCCAGCCTGGTGCTTATCTCTCTGTCCCTGATTCCTTACTGGAACTCTGCGGTTATCCAGCAGGTTGATCTCAGCAATATCGCGCTGACAGGTCATGACGGTATTCTGGTCACTGTGTGGCTGGGTATTTCCATCATGGTGTTCTCTTTCAACTTCTCGCCGATTGTTTCTTCCTTCGTCGTCTCTAAACGTGAAGAGTATGAGAAAGATTTTGGCCGCGAATTTACCGAGCAGAAGTGTTCTAAAATCATCTCCCGCGCCAGTATGCTGATGGTTGCGGTGGTAATGTTCTTCGCCTTTAGCTGCCTGTTCACACTCTCTCCGGCAAACATGGCGGATGCGAAAGCGCAGAACATTCCAGTACTGTCTTATCTGGCGAACCACTTCGCTTCACTGTCCGGGACGAAGTCCACCTTCGCGACCGTTCTGGAATACGGTGCTTCAATCATTGCACTGGTTGCTATCTTCAAATCTTTCTTCGGCCACTATCTGGGCACGCTGGAAGGTCTGAACGGTCTGGTGCTGAAGTTTGGTTACAAAGGCGATAAAACCAAAGTTTCCGCCGGTAAACTCAACACTATCAGCATGATCTTCATCATGGGGTCCACCTGGGTTGTGGCTTACGCCAACCCGAACATTCTGGACCTGATTGAAGCGATGGGTGCGCCAATTATCGCCTCACTGCTCTGCTTGCTGCCGATGTATGCCATCCGTAAAGCGCCGTCACTGGCGAAATACCGTGGTCGTCTGGATAACGTGTTTGTTACCGTGATTGGTTTGCTGACCATCCTGAACATCGTTTACAAACTGTTTTAATCCATAAGCTCAGGATGAGCGGAGTAGTGAAATGAATGAGTTTCCGGTAGTACTGGTTATTAACTGCGGTTCATCTTCCATTAAATTCTCAGTGCTGGATGCAGCAAACTGTGACGTTTTAATGGCGGGAATTGCAGACGGTATTAACTCTGAAAATGCGTTCATAGCCATTAATGGAGGTGAGCCAGCTAAGCTGGCTCACCACAGCTACGAAGATGCATTAAAGGCTATTGCCGTTGAACTGGAGAACCGTAATTTAATGGACAGCGTGGCCTTAATTGGCCACCGTATTGCCCACGGCGGAAATATCTTTACCGAATCAGCAATTATTACTGACGAAGTTATCGAGAATATTCGCCGGGTCTCTCCTTTAGCACCGTTACATAATTATGCGAACCTGAGTGGGATCGAGTCCGCGCAGCACCTTTTCCCAGGCGTGCAGCAGGTCGCGGTATTTGATACCAGCTTCCACCAGACAATGGCGCCTGAAGCGTATATGTACGGTTTACCGTGGAAATATTTTGAGGAGCTGGGTGTTCGTCGTTATGGCTTCCACGGCACGTCGCACCGTTATGTTTCTCAACGTGCGCATGAGCTGCTTGAGCTACCGCATGATGATTCTGGGCTGGTTGTGGCTCACCTCGGGAACGGGGCGTCTATCTGTGCGGTTCGTAATGGACAGAGCGTGGATACCTCGATGGGGATGACGCCGCTGGAAGGCCTGATGATGGGGACCCGCAGCGGTGATGTGGACTTCGGTGCGATGGCGTGGATCGCCAGTGAAACCAACCAGACGCTGAGCGACCTTGAGCGCGTAGTGAATAAGGAATCTGGCCTGTTGGGTATTTCCGGTTTGTCGTCCGACTTACGTACGCTGGAAAAAGCCTGGCACGAGGGACACGAACGCGCACAACTGGCGATTAAAACGTTTGTGCATCGTATTGCGCGTCATATCGCCGGACATGCTGCATCGTTGCATCGTCTTGATGGGATTATTTTCACCGGTGGAATTGGTGAGAATTCAGTATTAATTCGCCGCCTGGTGATTGAACACCTCGCCGTTTTAGGGGTGAATATCGACAGCGAGATGAATAGCCTGCCAAATTCCCATGGCGAAAGAATTATCTCTAATAAAGATGCTCGTGTTATTTGTGCGGTAATTCCCACAAATGAAGAGAAAATGATTGCACGTGATGCCATTGCGTTAGGCAAAATTAATACACCAGTAGAATTTGCATAATTAATTTTCAGCAGAGAGATTATTTTTCATGAAGGTAAATATCGATACCAGCGATATGCTGTATGCCGAAGCCTGGAACGGCTTTAAAGGTACGGACTGGAAAGAAGAAATTAATGTCCGTGATTTTATTCAGCACAACTATACGCCTTATGAAGGGGATGAATCTTTCCTCGCCGAAGCTACGCCTGCGACCACTGCGCTGTGGGAAAAAGTCATGGCGGGCATCCGTATTGAAAACTCAACGCACGCGCCGGTTGATTTCGATACCAATATTGCAACGACAATTACCGCACACGATGCGGGGTATATTGAACAAGAACTGGAAAAGATTGTCGGTCTGCAAACGGATAAGCCGCTCAAGCGCGCTCTGCATCCGTTTGGCGGCATCAACATGATCAAAAGCTCTTTTGATGCTTATGGTCGTGAGATGGACGCTGATTTTGAATATCAGTTTACAGAACTGCGTAAAACCCATAATCAGGGTGTGTTCGATGCCTACTCTCCGGATATGTTGCGCTGCCGTAAATCCGGTGTACTGACTGGTCTGCCGGATGGCTATGGCCGTGGCCGCATTATCGGTGACTACCGCCGCGTGGCGCTGTACGGTATTCGCTACCTGGTGCGTGAACGTGAACTGCAATTTGCCGATCTTCAGTCGAACCTGGAGTGGGGGCAGAATCTTGAAGCCACGATTCGCCTGCGTGAAGAGTTGTCTGAGCACCGTCGTGCCCTGCTGCAAATGCAGGAAATGGCGGCGAAATACGGCTGCGATATCTCCCGTCCGGCGCGTAATGCGCAGGAAGCGGTACAGTGGGTGTACTTTGCTTACCTGGCTGCGGTGAAATCTCAGAATGGCGGCGCTATGTCGCTGGGCCGTACCGCATCGTTCCTCGATATCTACATTGAGCGTGACTTTAAAGCAGGTACCTTAACCGAGCAGCAGGCGCAGGAACTGATCGACCACTTCATCATGAAGATCCGTATGGTGCGCTTCCTGCGTACGCCGGAATTCGACACTCTGTTCTCTGGTGACCCTATTTGGGCGACCGAAGTTATCGGTGGGATGGGGCTGGATGGCCGCACGCTGGTGACGAAAAACTCGTTCCGCTACCTGCATACGCTGCACACCATGGGACCGGCACCTGAGCCGAACCTGACGGTGCTGTGGTCTGAGCAGCTACCGATTGCTTTCAAAAAATATGCCGCCCAGGTGTCTATCATCACCTCGTCTTTACAGTATGAAAACGACGACCTGATGCGTGCAGACTTTGACAGCGATGACTATGCCATTGCCTGTTGCGTTAGCCCGATGGTTATCGGCAAACAAATGCAGTTCTTCGGCGCACGTGCCAACCTCGCCAAAACGTTGCTGTACGCAATCAACGGCGGTGTGGATGAGAAACTGAAAATCCAGGTCGGACCGAAAACCGCGCCACTGATGGATGATGTGCTGGATTACGACACGGTGATGGAGAGCCTGGACCACTTTATGGACTGGCTGGCCGTACAGTACATCAGTGCACTGAACATCATCCACTACATGCACGACAAGTACAGCTACGAAGCGTCGCTGATGGCGCTGCACGATCGTGACGTGTATCGCACGATGGCGTGTGGTATGGCGGGCCTCTCCGTAGCGGCGGATTCTCTGTCAGCGATTAAGTACGCACGAGTGAAACCAATTCGTGATGAAAATGGTCTGGCTGTCGATTTCGAAATTGAAGGCGACTATCCGCAATACGGTAACAACGATGAGCGCGTAGACAGCATTGCCTGTGACCTGGTCGAACGCTTTATGAAGAAAATTAAAGTGTTGCCAACCTATCGTAACGCGGTGCCGACACAGTCCATTCTGACCATCACCTCCAACGTGGTGTATGGACAGAAAACCGGTAACACGCCGGATGGACGTCGCGCGGGCACGCCGTTTGCACCAGGGGCGAACCCGATGCACGGCCGCGATCGTAAAGGTGCGGTGGCGTCGTTAACCTCGGTCGCTAAACTGCCGTTCACCTATGCCAAAGACGGTATCTCGTACACCTTCTCCATTGTGCCGGCAGCGCTGGGCAAAGAGGACAGCGTACGTAAAACCAACCTGGTTGGTCTGCTGGACGGATACTTCCATCATGAAGCGCATGTGGAAGGTGGGCAGCATCTGAACGTTAACGTCATGAATCGTGAAATGTTGATGGATGCGATTGAGCACCCGGAAAACTATCCGAACCTGACGATCCGTGTGTCTGGTTATGCGGTGCGCTTCAATGCGTTGACCCGTGAACAGCAGCAGGATGTCATTTCCCGTACTTTCACCCAGGCGCTTTAACGCCGGAGGGGCTATGAGAAAAGTTATTGCAACTGAATGTGCGCCAGGAGCCATTGGTCCTTACGTACAGGGTGTGGATCTGGGCAGCATGGTGTTCACGTCGGGTCAAATCCCGGTATGCCCACAGACCGGTGACGTGGCTGACAACGTGGTCGATCAGGCGCGTCAGAGTCTGGAAAACGTGAAAGCGATTGTCGAGTCCGCCGGTTTGAAAGTGAGCGACATCGTGAAAACCACCGTTTTCGTTGCTGACCTGAATGACTTCGCCACCATTAACCAGGTGTACCAGCAGTTCTTTGATGAGCACAAGGCTATCTACCCCACGCGCAGTTGCGTGCAGGTCGCCCGCTTACCGAAGGATGTGAAGCTGGAGATCGAAGCCATCGCCGTACGTGGCGACACGGTGTAATCCCCTGCGGGGCGGTCGTGCGGATCGCCCCGATCCTTTAATGAGTGTGAAACCTGGTCTTCACTGAACGGCAATCCGAGGGTGTGGATATGATTAGCGCATTCGATATTTTTAAGATTGGCATTGGACCTTCCAGCTCCCATACCGTGGGGCCAATGAACGCAGGTAAAAGCTTTATCGATCTGTTGGTCAGCAGCGGGGAACTCCCCAAAGCTACGCATATTGTGGTCGATCTTTATGGATCGCTTTCCCTGACCGGAAAAGGTCATGCGACAGATGTCGCCATCATGATGGGACTGGCAGGTAACAGTCCGCAAAACGTCAATATTGATTCAATCGCTGGTTTTACTCAGGAAGTGGCCCGTACCGGACGTTTACCGGTTGCCGAGGGCACACATGTTGTCGATTTCTCTCCAGATGAAAATATTCTCTTTCATACCGAAACGCTGCCGCGCCATGAAAATGGTATGCGTATCACCGCGTGGAACGGCACCGAAACGCTATTAAGCAAAACCTATTACTCTGTCGGCGGTGGTTTTATTGTTGAAGAGGCGCAATTTGGCCAGGCACATGACGTTGAAGCACACGTGCCCTACAACTTTCATTCCGCCGGCGAACTGCTGAAACTGTGCGAGCGAAACGGACTTTCCGTTTCCGGTCTGATGATGCAAAACGAGCTGGCGATGCGCAGCAAAGAAGAGATTGATGCTGGCTTTGCCGCGATCTGGGATGTCATGCATGCCGGTATTGAACGCGGCATGAACACCGAAGGCGTTCTGCCTGGTCCACTCAATGTTCCGCGTCGCGCCGTGGCACTGCGTCGGTTGCTGGTCTCCAGCGATAACTTGTCCAGCGATCCGATGAACGTCATTGACTGGATCAACATGTTCGCGCTGGCCGTGAGCGAAGAAAACGCCGCCGGGTGTCGGGTTGTAACCGCACCGACCAATGGCGCATGCGGGATTATCCCTGCCGTGCTGGCTTATTACGACAAATTCCGCCGTCCGGTGAATGCCAATTCCATCGCCCGCTATTTACTGGCTGCCGGGGCGATAGGCGCGCTGTATAAGATGAACGCCTCGATTTCTGGTGCCGAAGTCGGCTGTCAGGGCGAAATTGGTGTGGCCTGCTCAATGGCGGCGGCCGGGCTGACGGAATTGCTTGGTGGTAGCCCTGCGCAGGTCTGCATTGCGGCTGAGATCGCGATGGAGCATAACCTTGGCCTTACCTGTGACCCGGTGGCCGGACAAGTGCAGATACCGTGCATTGAACGTAATGCGATCAACGCAGTGAAAGCCGTCAACGCCGCGCGCATGGCGTTACGCCGGACGTCCGAGCCACGCGTGTCACTCGATAAAGTGATCGAGACCATGTACGAGACGGGCAAAGACATGAACGACAAATACCGTGAAACCTCACGTGGAGGCCTGGCAATTAAAGTGGTTTGTACCTGAGGTTAATGGCCGTGATTACGGTTTGCACGCTTTTGTAGGCCGGATAAGGCGCAAGCGCCGCTATCCGGCAATGAATGAATTAATCAACATAGCAGAATAAAAAAGGTGCACTTTAGTGCACCTTTTTTGTTGTGATCGGCTTCAAAATTAGAAATTACATTCTTTATGTGAGTTTAAAAGAGAAAATATTTCTTAACTATCAGCAATTACATGGGCTTGTTTGTGAAGTTTTTCTCTAACCCTGCGCGTATGATTTCTTCATTCTAATAGCTTGCCTGCATCTCATGTACTGCGTATCGCCTTGAAGCAGTGCGATAAAATAAAAAAAACCTCTACCTACACACTAAGCGGGAAATTATGGAAACGGCAACGAATAGTAGCGTAATACTCGACGCATCAGCGCCTGCGCGTCGGGCGGGAATGACCGAAAGTGAATGGCGGGAAGCCATTAAGTTCGACAGCACGGACACGGGCTGGGTCATTATGAGTATTGGTATGGCAATTGGTGCGGGGATTGTTTTCCTTCCCGTCCAGGTAGGGCTGATGGGGCTGTGGGTTTTCTTGCTCTCCTCGATTATCGGCTATCCTGCGATGTATTTATTCCAACGCCTGTTTATCAACACGCTGGCGGAATCCCCGGAATGCAAAGACTACCCGAGCGTAATCAGCGGCTATTTGGGTAAAAACTGGGGCATCCTGTTAGGTGCATTATATTTTGTGATGCTGGTTATCTGGATGTTCGTTTACTCCACGGCTATCACTAACGATAGCGCCTCTTATCTGCACACGTTTGGCGTCACTGAAGGGTTGCTGTCTGACAGCCCGTTCTATGGACTGGTGCTGATTTGCATCCTCGTTGCCATCTCGTCACGAGGCGAAAAACTGCTGTTTAAAATCTCTACCGGTATGGTACTGACCAAGCTGCTGGTAGTGGCCGCACTTGGTGTTTCGATGGTGGGGATGTGGCATTTGTATAACGCTGGCTCACTGCCGCCGATGGCGCTGCTGATCAAAAACGCAATTATCACGCTGCCGTTTACCCTGACTTCTATTCTGTTTATTCAGACGCTAAGCCCGATGGTTATTTCGTACCGCTCTCGTGAGAAATCGATTGAGGTGGCACGCCATAAAGCTCTGCGTGCTATGAACATCGCGTTCGGTATTCTGTTTGTCACCGTCTTTTTCTACGCCGTTTCCTTCACGCTGGCGATGGGCCACGACGAAGCGGTTAAAGCCTATGAGCAGAATATTTCCGCTCTGGCGATTGCCGCACAGTTTATCAGTGGTGATGGTGCAGGTTGGGTAAAAATCGTCAGCGTTATCCTGAACATTTTCGCCGTGATGACCGCCTTCTTCGGTGTTTACCTGGGCTTTCGTGAAGCAACTCAGGGGATCGTGATGAATGTGCTGCGCCGCAAAATGCCAGCCGAGAAGATCAACGAAACTCTGGTTCAACGCGGCATTATGGTCTTCGCTATCTTACTGGCCTGGAGTGCGATTGTGCTCAATGCGCCAGTACTGAGCTTCACCTCTATTTGTAGCCCAATTTTCGGCATGGTGGGTTGCTTGATCCCGGCCTGGCTGGTCTACAAAGTTCCTGCATTGCACAAATACAAAGGCGCCTCTCTGTACCTGATTATCGTCACTGGCCTGTTGTTGTGCGTTTCTCCGTTCCTGGCATTTTCCTGAGTTATCTGAGCAAGGGTTGTTGTTATGTTTGAGACTACATTGAATCCATTATGGGATAGTTTTATTCGCGCGGTGCAGGAAGAAGTGAAACCTGCGCTGGGTTGTACTGAACCTATCTCTCTGGCTCTGGCGGCAGCCGTCGCTTCTGCTGAGCTGGACGGCGCGGTGGAACGCATTGATGCGTGGGTCTCACCAAACCTGATGAAGAACGGCATGGGCGTTACCGTGCCGGGTACCGGGATGGTTGGTCTTCCCGTTGCGGCTGCGCTAGGCGCTTTGGGGGGAAATGCCGGGGCTGGGTTAGAAGTATTGAAAGACGCGTCGCCACAAGCGATTGCCGATGCGAAAGCGATGCTGACCGCCGGGAAGGTGGCGGTGATGCTGCAGGAGCCTTGCGAGGATATCCTCTTTTCCCGCGCTAAGGTATACAGCTCGGAAGGTTGGGCGTGCGTGACGATTGTCGGCGGCCATACCAACATTGTGCATATCGAGACCAACAAAGGCGTGGTGTTTACTCAGCCTGAGCAGGTTCAGGCTGATGATCAGGAATCCCCGCTGGCAGTGCTATCCCACACGTCGCTGGAAGAGATTGTGGCATTTGTGAATGCTGTGCCGTTTGACGCTATTCGCTTTATTCTTGATGCGGCAAAACTGAACGGTGCGCTGTCTCAGGAAGGACTAAGCGGTAGCTGGGGCTTGCATATCGGCACCACGCTTGAGAAACAGTGCGCACGTGGTCTGTTGGCTAACGATCTCTCAACCGCCATTCTTATTCGTACCAGCGCGGCATCGGATGCGCGAATGGGCGGGGCGACGTTGCCCGCAATGAGCAATTCCGGTTCCGGCAATCAGGGTATTACTGCCACCGTTCCGGTGATGGTGGTGGCTGAGCACTTTGGGGCCGATGAAGAGAAACTGGCACGTGCGCTGATGTTATCTCACCTGAGTGCTATCTACATCCATCATCAGCTTCCGCGTTTGTCTGCGCTGTGTGCGGCAACGACCGCAGCAATGGGCGCCGCGGCAGGTATGGCATGGGTGGTGGATGGTCGTTACGACACTATCGCTATGGCTATTAGCAGCATGATTGGCGATGTGAGTGGGATGATTTGCGATGGCGCCTCGAACAGCTGCGCAATGAAAGTCTCTACCAGTGCGTCAGCAGCCTGGAAAGCAGTACTCATGGCGCTGGACGATACCGCAGTGACGGGGAATGAAGGCATTGTGGCGCATAACGTGGAGCAATCTATCTCTAACTTGTGTGCGCTGGCGTGTCGTTCAATGCAGGAAACCGACAAGCAGATCATTGAGATTATGGCCAGCAAGGCACATTAATCTGGCGACTGACTGCCTGATGGCGCGCAGATTTCCGGCCTGCGGGGGGCGCATCGTTACAAAACCGTAGGCCGGATAAGACGCATTAGCGTCGCCATCCGGCAGGCCGCTGTCTGACCTATGATTACCTGTCAGAGAGCGGCTTCTTCTTCTTCCAGCCGTAGCTCGGCATCAGCAACGATTGCTTCCAGTTCCGTTAGCAGGTCCTCGTAGCCAAAGACGACGGTTTCCTGTTTTTTGGCCTCAACCCGCGGCTGGCGTTTTTTTGATGACTTCTTGCTCAATAGTCGTACTCCCTTGATTCTAATGACTATACGGGCAAATCTATCAGCAAAGCGCGCAATGGGGTGTCGGCAACTAACGTTATGTTAGTTTCATCACGAATAAATGCGCCATCACCGCAGGTAAGCGCCTCTTTTTCAGCACCTGAAGTGACCGCGTGGAACGTGCCATGGATCGACTGCAAATACGCGCGATGCCCATGCAATTGAAAACTCAGTGATTCACCTTTTTGCAGCTCAACATGATGTACCCAGACCTGCTGGCGAAGATGCAGGCTGCCCTGCTCACCGTCAGGTGAAGCAAGCAGTTGATGCTTGCCGGCATTCAGCGTCGCTTTTTGCACGCAGGAATTTTCTCGCTGCGGGCAGGCGTCCAGCCATAGCTGCATTCTGGTCAGGGGTTTATCTTTGCTGATATTGTGTTCGCTGTAGCTGATCCCAGGTTGCGTAGCGAGCAGTAACACCTCTCCGGCTTTGGCCTGAATATGGTTACCTTCGCTGTCGCGATACTCTGCTTCCCCTTCGAGGATCAGATTGACGATATCAACCTTTGGATAGGTACGAGGCTGGAAAGAGGCCCCCGGTGCCAGAACTTCCTGGTTCAGAACACGCAGCGAGGCATAACCCAGCAGTTTAGGATCAAAATAGTGTCCAAAGGAGAAGGTATAACGGGCCTGCAGCCAGCCGTAGTCTGCTTGCCCGCATTGTTTGGCTGTACGGGTAGTAATCATAGTTCTTGACCTCTCTTTACTTCCTTTTATGTTAAATGGCTAGACGCTGCATTGTTAGCCAGATATTCTGCCCGGTATGTTCAAATTTCCTGAATGAGAACGAAATGGCCAAAGAACGGGCTTTAACGCTTGAAGCGTTACGCGTCATGGACGCAATAGACAGGCGCGGCAGCTTTGCCGCCGCGGCAGATGAACTGGGACGCGTACCTTCCGCCCTCAGCTACACCATGCAGAAACTGGAAGAAGAGCTGGATGTTGTGCTGTTTGACCGCTCTGGTCACCGCACAAAATTTACCAACGTCGGGCGTATGCTGCTTGAACGTGGCCGCGTGTTGCTGGAGGCTGCGGATAAGCTGACGACCGATGCTGAAGCGCTGGCCCGTGGTTGGGAAACGCATCTGACGATTGTCACCGAAGCGTTGGTGCCAACGGCGGCATTCTTCCCGCTTATCGACCGCCTTGCCGGAAAGGCGAACACGCAGCTTTCCGTCATCACTGAAGTGTTGGCCGGGGCGTGGGAGCGTCTGGAGCAGGGCAGAGCGGACATCGTGATCGCGCCGGATATGCATTTCCGCTCATCATCAGAAATTAACTCGCGCAAACTGTACTCGCTGATGAACGTCTATGTGGCGGCACCGGATCACCCGATCCACCAGGAGCCGGAACCGTTGTCAGAAGTCACTCGTGTGAAATATCGGGGCATAGCGGTGGCGGATACTGCCCGTGAACGCCCGGTGCTGACCGTTCAGCTTCTCGATAAACAACCGCGTCTGACGGTCAGTACTATTGAAGATAAGCGTCAAGCGCTGTTAGCCGGGCTGGGTGTAGCGACCATGCCGTATCCGTTGGTCGAAGAGGATATTGCCGCAGGCCGGCTGCGTGTGGTTAGCCCGGAATCGACAAATGAAATAGATATCATTATGGCCTGGCGTCGGGACAGTATGGGCGAAGCGAAGTCCTGGTGTTTGCGGGAAATCCCGAAACTGTTTGCGGGTAAATAGCCTGACTGTTACGCCGGATGCGGTGCAATTGCACCTTATCCGGCCTACAAAAGGATGTATGACGTCAGGACAGCTGTTTAGGGTCAGTGCCGAAGCGGTTGCTACCTGGCGTGCCGTTTTGGCAGTTGAAAAGGATGATGACCAACCAGCCAATGATGGGGATCAGTAATACTAACAGCCACCATGCCGAACGGTCGGTGTCATGCAAACGCCGAAACTGAACAGCCCACCACGGTATAAAAACCAGAATTGCATAAATCGTTGTTAATACGCCTTCTCCCCCGGCACGTTGCCAGCCAAACATCCTGTCTAACACGCTCAGCACGAACGTAAAGATGATGTTGACCAAAATAAACATCCAGTACTCTTTGCGCCGTGCACGACCACCAAAACCAAAGTAGTTCTTTAATACGTTTAAATACCAATCCATTTTCGCCTCGTTCTGCGTTCAATTACTTGTTTTTAAAGCAATCAAAATAAGAATAGCTGCGAATGAAATGATGGTAAATATTTACGGTATTAATTATTTGGTTCCAAAAGGGGGCCCGTGTAAATCACGCGAAACGCTCGTCGCGCCCGTGAGGCTCGTTGAGATCCTGCCACGGACCGATAGAAATAATACCCGTCGGGTTAATGGTCTTGTGGCTGCGGAAATAGTGAGTGCGGATGTGATCGAAATTGACGGTGTCTGCAATGCCTGGCATCTGGTAGATATCACGCAGAAAACCGTACAGATTCAGATAGTCACTGATCCGATGCTTGTCGCATTTGAAGTGGGTGACATACACCGGATCAAAACGTACCAGCGTAGTCCATAGGCGAATGTCAGCCTCTGTTAACTGGTCGCCAGTCAGGTAGCGATGCTGACCGAGAATCTGTTCCAGCCGCGCCAGTGATTCAAAGACTTTTTCGACTGCGCTGTCATACGCTTCCTGGCTGGTAGCAAAACCAGCTTTATAAACGCCATTATTGACGTTGTCATAAATCCAACTGTTCAGATCGTCAATTTTGCTTTGCAGGGCTGGTGGATAGTAATCCCCGGCTTTTGCGCCCAGCGCATCAAACGCGGTGTTAAACATGCGGATAATTTCTGCCGATTCGTTGCTGACGATGGTGTGATTTTTTTTATCCCACAGCACCGGAACCGTTACCCGGCCGCTGTAGTGCGGATCGGCGTGTAAATACAGTTGATAGAGAAACTCGTGCTGATAAAGCGTATCACCTGTTGCTGCCGGAAAGTTGTTATCAAACGTCCAGCCGTTTTCCAGCATCAGCGGATTCACTACGGAAACGGAAATGAAGGGTTCCAGACCTTTGAGTTTACGCATAATCAGCGTGCGATGCGCCCACGGGCAGGCCAGAGAAACATACAGATGATAGCGGTCTTTTTCGGCGGCAAAACCACCTTCGCCAGTTGGGCCTGGCGCGCCATCAGCGGTAAGCCAGTTACGGAAAGCCGATGCGGAGCGTTGGAATTTTCCGCCGGTTGATTTGGTATCATACCAGGTGTCATGCCAGACGCCGTCAATCAGTTGTCCCATTATCTCTCTCCCGAATAGCAAAACGAGGAGTTAATCCCCTCGTCTTTTAATAAGTATATACCCTACATAATTCGAGTTGCAGGAAGGCGGCAAGGGAAGACATTCCCCAGGAGCATAGATAACTATGTGACTGGGGTTTCTGAGTGTAGCCAACACACCTGCAACTTGAAGAATGACGGGTATAGTTTGATTACCACTTTTTATTCAGTACGCGGTCGATACTGAATGCGCCTGGACCCGTGATGGCCAGCAGCAGGAAACCGCCTGCGATGGTCAGGTTTTTCATGAACATCAGAGAGTTCATCCCTTCCGCAAAGTTGCTGTGGAAGATGAACGCGGTCAGCAGGGTGAAGCCTGCGGTGAACAGCGCGGTAGTACGGGTCAGGAAACCAAACAGGATTGCCAGGCCGCCGCCGAACTCAAGCAGAATAACCAGCGGCAACATAAAACCAGGGACGCCCATGGCTTCCATATACTGTTGGGTACCCGCATATCCGGTGATCTTTCCCCAACCTGCAGTAATAAACAGGATTGGCATCAGAATGCGCGCTACCAGTACACCAACATCTTCTAATTTTTTCATCGTACTCTCCAGGAAACCACTCAGGCGGATTGTTTTGTCTTTTGTGCATCAACGCTGCAGAGCGCGTCGTTGCTGTCGATGGAGAGAATCATAGACGTGCTGAATGACAATTGTTAGCAAGGAAAACTGTCAGTAATTTTCAAAAAATTTGAGGAACCCGCAAAATAGGGGATACGGCAGGGGTTAACCGCGCAATTGTTGCTGTCTGATTGTCGATTTAATCAGACGCCATGCGCTCCAGACGCTAAAGCCGCGTTTAGCCCAGCGAACCAGCAGATTAGGATTACGAATGGTCCGTACAGCCATAATACTGCTGCCGACCAGCACCCAGGCGCGCAGGTTCAGCAGCGTTTTCCAGCCACGATCGTATACGTCTGTAACCTCCAGCCAGTCGCGGCGGGTGGCAGACAGATCCAGCCGTTGCTGCTGGATCTGACCAAGCAGTTGTGCCTTACGTTTTTGGCGCTCGACTTTACTGCTCACTAGACATCATCCTCCAGGGCCTGCCTGTCATTAGCAAGTTCGTGGCGTGTATGGCGTAAGAGTGTTGATTTACGGGCTTTACGTAATGTCCATATCCCGCCAACGAGCGCCAAAAGCAACAGCACAACGGTGGTGGCAATCATCGCGTTCAGGCGGTACTGAGGGTCAATGGCCCAGATGATAAGCACCATCAGGCTCATCAGCCCAAATGCCGCAAAGAGCATAGTCAGTCCCAGCATCAGCACGATCTGGACAAGGTTAGCTTTTTCCTCTTCCAGCTCAACGACGGCCAGCCGTAATCGGGTCTCTACGATCTCAACGAGAATCGTGAGGATCCGTTGTCCAATCCCCAGGACGCTTTTGCCCGGACCTTGTGCGTGTTGAGAGTCAGCCATTGTTAGCGGCGCGACAGCAGTACACCAAGCACCACACCGACCGCAGCGCCAATACCAACGCCTGTCCATGGGTTTTCGCGCACATAGTTATCTGCTTTGGCGGCCGCTTCACGGGTTTGCTTAGCAATCACATCGCTGGTCTCGCTCAGGCGATGGCGGCTCTCGCGCAGCGCATGTTCAGCTTTGCTGCGAATTTTACTCATCTCTTCCTTCGACTTATCGCCAGAGGTGCTCAGTACTTCTTCGAGCGTATCCGCAAGGGATTTCAGCTCAGCGCGCAGATTTTCCGTAGCGTTATCTTTCGACATAGTTTTCTCCAGGTGAGTGGGTAGTTACCGTACTTAGTAATCGCGGGTCTCAAGTTCCTTCAGCTCTTTTTGAGCCTCTGCAAGCTTACGTTCGCGTTTTGCGATTTTATCCGCATCGCCTTTTTGCTTCGCTTCGGCTAAATCACGCTGACGTTCGGCTATCTCATTTTTCTGCTCTGCGATTTTTTTCTGGTGATTCGCGCGCAGTTTGCTGTCAGTACAGTTTGCCCGAACCTCACTAAGCGCTTTGTTCAACCCATTGATGCGGCTCTGATTGTTGTGCTTTTCGGCATAACTAATTTCCCGCTGAATATCTTGTTCTTTTTCCTGACAGAGGGAGTTAGCGTAGCTGCCGGCACTGAGAGCGAAAAGACTAATTGCCAAAGCGATGCGGTATTTCATTCTTGAACCTTCCATTGTGATTCGACCCGGTGCTTTGGGTCGATGCTCCAGAATAATAAAGCTGTAGGTCATAACTTCAGTTTATTAATCATAGGCACTAAACGGTGAAATCACCAAAGTGAGTGATCTAATTCAGATTCCTGGAGATTAACCAAAGCGGTGCGGTGTATCCCGTAAACGAGATAACCACTGCACTGCCTGATTGTCATCATCCTGTTGAGCAATAACGAAGCCGTGTGGCAACGTTCTGTCCAGTACAGCTTTTGCGGCTGCGCTTTGCGCGCTGGAATCAAAGGTGATCAGCAGCGCGTCATTTTGCGGAGTAATACTTTTAAAACGAATGCCGTTGGCATCCAGATGATGCCAGATAGAGAAGCCGTCTGGCATGCTGGCACCCTGGTTTATGGCGCGAATGGCAAGCGTCGATTCCTGCTGGCGAATGACCGACCAGGTCAGGATTAACGCGCCCAAAAACAGCATAAAGGAGGTGGCCCAGGCCAGTCGTCGGAGCGTTATGCGTGATTTCAGCATAATTTACCCTCGGTTCCCGTATTTCTTTTTCCAGAGTACAACCAGTGAACCGGCAAGGCCAACCACCAGTAATACGACAGGAAGCAGCATCAGGCAGGACATGAGCTGATCTTCATACTTAAGAAAAACAGGTGTTTTGCCCAGTAGATAGCCCAGCGTTGTCAAAATCAGTACCCACAATAGACCGCTCATCCAGTTGAAGAACTGAAAACGCGCATTATTCAGGCCTGACAGCCCGGCAATGGTCGGCAGTAATGTTCTGACAAACGCAATGAAGCGACCGACCAACAGCGCGGATAAGCCATGTTTGTGGAAAAGATGATGCGCGCGTTGGTGATAATGAGCCGGAAGATGAGAAAGCCAGTTCTGCACGGTGCGGGTATTACCCAACCATCGGCCCTGAATATAGCTGAGCCAACAACCGAGGCTGGCTGCGGTGGTGAGTAGCAGTACCGTTTGCGGAAAACCCATTGCGCCTTTGGCAATAAGTACGCCGACCAGTACCAGCAAACTGTCGCCAGGTAAAAAGGCCGCTGGTAGCAACCCATTTTCCAGAAACAAAATTGTAAACAGTACAAAATACAGCATACCAATCATGGAAGGATTGGCCAGAGTTTCAAAATCCTGAGCCCATAAAGCATTCAGTAATTGAGTCAGTAGTTCCATTCAGTATTCCTGGAGAATCGGTTATGGTCACGCCGTTGTTCTTGAGTTTGTAATGCCGCGATTTTATTGGTGTTTTTTGCATGGATCGCGGTCTGCACAAATTCACGGCCTGAACTGTTCCCTGTTAAGTTGTGAAGTAAGCAAGCACTAACACATAAAAAATTCAAAACGCTTTTAATTGTAACAAAGGTCAACGTAGTCCGTTATATAAATTACGGTGGTTGAACTCTGATTTTGCTTATCGCAATGGAGTGAGGCGAGAGGATTTACACAGGCTGACACTTTATACCTAATGCTTACCGAGTGTCAGAAACAGGCGCTATTACCGCGCCTGTGAAAGTCAGAACGTTTATTTTGTGCTGTTTGCAGCTGTATCCAGATGAACGACCGGATTTTCTGTGAAAAGGTAACGATCCGCGTTGAACTCGAAATCATCGCTGGTTTCGTTAAACAGCATCTGTTTCGTGTTCTCAAGGTGCTGCCACATCGCCAGTTTGGCTGCATGCGGATCTTTGCGAATTAATGCCCGCAGGATCTGGTCATGGTCATCACACCAGTTGTCTACCGTGCGCAGATCAATGTGATCATGCAATTTCTTCCAGTAGGGGTTATGAACGCGCTGAGTCCACATTTTTTCAACAATGGCGGCCAGAGCTGAGTTTTGCGTCGCTAGCGCGACCTGAACATGGAACTGCAGGTCCCATTCGGAGTCACGAAAGCTTTTTTCGTTGCGCGACTTCTCCTGGATTTCCATCAGTTTCATGATGTCCTGCTTGGTCACCTGAGTGGCGGCAAACTCGGCGATGTTGCTCTCAATAAGTTGACGCGCTTGCAGCAATTCAAAAGGACCGTAGCTGGCGAATTCCAGACCTTCGTCGGGAGCAACATAATGTTTGGGTTGGTTAGAGATGACGTGGATACCCGATCCTTTACGCACCTCAACGTAGCCTTCAACCTCGAGCATGATAATCGCTTCACGAACCACGGTACGGCTGACATTCTTTTCATCGGCAATAAAGCGCTCGGCGGGAAGTTTATCGCCCACCAGATAGACGCCTTGCTCGATGCGTTCTTTTAGATCGGCAGCAAGTTGTTGGTACAAACGTCGTGGTTCAGTGATTTCCATATGCACTCCAGGCATGATACGGCAGACTATATTTGTTATACCACTTTTGCGATGGCGGCTCTACTCGCACCGACAAAAAAGCCGCCAGTCAACTGGCGGCTCTGCATTATATACCTATGACGACTCGCGTCAGGTTAATTTTGCGTAGCGGGAGAGCCGGTTTGCGGGCCCGAATCAATCTCGCTTGCCGACTTGTTCTGCAGTACCGTCCAGATGACTAACGCACCGAGCAGGTCGAATACTGCCAGTACGGCGAACAGTGGGCTAAATCCGATGGTATCAGCCAGGGCACCAACGACCAGGGCAAACAGGGTACTCGCCAGCCAGGCAGACATCCCCGTCAGGCCGTTAGCGGTCGCGACTTCATTGCGGCCAAATACGTCAGAAGAGAGCGTAATCAGCGCGCCAGACAGTGCCTGGTGAGCAAAACCACCGACGCACAGCAGGGCGATAGCAATATACGGGCTGGTAAACAGACCAATCATCCCTGGGCCAATCATCAGCAGTGCACCCATGGTGACGACCATTTTACGGGACACGATCAGGTTTACGCCGAACCAGCGCTGGAACAGCGGCGGTAAGTAACCCCCGACGATACAGCCCAGGTCAGCAAACAGCATTGGCATCCACGCGAACATCGCAATCTCTTTCAGGTTAAAGCCGTAGACTTTAAACATAAACAGCGGGATCCAGGCGTTGAATGTACCCCAGGCCGGCTCTGCCAGAAAACGTGGCAGCGCGATACCCCAGAACTGGCGGTTACGCAGGATCTGGCCAAGCGACATTTTCTTCGCTGTGCTGTTTTTATGCTGTGATTCCTGACCGTTAAGGATGTAATCACGCTCTTCGTCAGACAGTTTTTTCTGGTCGCGCGGGTGTTTATAGAAAACAAGCCAGGACATCGCCCAGATAAAGCTCAGAGCACCAGAAATAATGAACGCCATCTGCCAGCTGTGCATGACGATAGCCCACACGACCAGCGGCGGAGCAATCATCGCGCCGATAGAAGAACCAACGTTAAAGTAACCTACAGCAATGGAACGCTCTTTTGCCGGGAACCATTCAGAACTGGCTTTCAGACCCGCAGGGATCATCGCGGCTTCTGCGGCACCGACTGCGCCTCGTGCCAGTGCCAGTCCACCCCAGCTACCAGCCAGCGCCGTGGCACCACAGAAGACGGCCCACAGAACGGCGAACATCGCGTAGCCTACTTTGGTGCCGAGCACATCCAGCACGTAGCCAGCAACGGGTTGCATTACGGTGTAAGCAGCAGAATACGCTGCGATGATATAGGAGTACTGTTGAGTGGAGATGTGTAACTCTTCCATCAGCGTTGGCGCAGCTGCCGCCACAGTGTTACGTGTCAGGTAACCCAGCACGGTGCCAAGCGTCACCAGTGCGATCATGTACCAACGTAACCCTTTAATTTTACGCATGTAAAACCTCATCGTTTTGTTATGTCCGCTAACGAGCGGTCATCTTCCAGTCCAGGGCGGAGGATGTTCTTTTACGAAGGGCGTGACCGAAAAAAAACCGGCACTGCCCCGAACTTTGCCATGTCAATGATTGTGCTAATTCGGTTTCCGTACCGGTCAATCCGATGGTGGACCATCGGTAATTTGCATTCCGTCGGCTTATGTATCGCGACGGCAAAAAGATAACTTGTCATACAGCTTTAAAAGGTGAGTGCCATCACAAAAGTGTGAATCTTCGTGTGGTCATTAATTCGATTCAGCAAAGCCAGTACTGGCGCGGCTTGCCGTGAGTTTTACCTCTTTGAGAGTAATTTTTTTGTCATCATTTGTTGATCTAACTCACGAAAATATCTTCAGTGTATGGAAATTGGTGTGATAACTTTGACAACATCAAAACATAAGCAATCTGACGCACTCGCTGAGAGGAAGACGATAATGACCCCGTTTATGACTGAAGATTTCCTGCTGGATACCGAATTTGCCCGCCGTCTGTATCATGATTACGCCAAAGACCAGCCTATCTTCGATTACCACTGCCATTTGCCGCCGCAACAAATCGCTGATAACTACCGTTTTAATAACCTGTATGACATCTGGCTGAAGGGTGATCACTACAAGTGGCGCGCCATGCGCACTAACGGTGTCGCTGAACGCTTGTGTACCGGTGATGCGTCCGATCGCGAGAAGTTTGACGCCTGGGCCGCGACGGTTCCACACACCATCGGTAACCCGCTCTACCACTGGACGCATCTTGAACTGCGTCGCCCATTTGGTATTACAGGTAAGCTGTTGTCTCCTGCAACTGCCGATGAAATCTGGAATCAGTGCAACGAATTGCTGGCGCAGGATCAGTTTTCCGCGCGTGGAATCATGCAGCAGATGAATGTAAAAATGGTCGGCACCACCGATGATCCGATCGACTCTCTGGAGCATCACGCTGCGGTCGCGAAAGACAGCACCTTTGCAATCAAAGTGCTGCCAAGCTGGCGTCCGGATAAAGCCTTTAACATTGAACTGGCGACCTTTACCGATTACATGGCGAAACTGGGTGAAGTTTCTGACACCGAGATCCGCCGCTTTACCGACCTGCAAACCGCGCTAACTAAACGTCTTGATCACTTTGCGGCTCACGGCTGTAAAGTCTCCGACCATGCGCTGGATGTGGTGTTGTTTGCCGAGTCTAACGAAGCTGAACTGGATAACATCCTGGCGCGTCGTCTGGCGGGTGAAACCCTGAGTGAGCACGAAGTTGCCCAGTTCAAAACTGCCGTACTGGTATTCCTTGGCGCTGAATACGCACGTCGCGAATGGGTGCAGCAGTACCACATTGGCGCATTGCGTAATAACAACCTGCGTCAGTTCAAACTGCTGGGCGCGGATGTCGGTTTCGACTCCATTAACGACCGTCCGATGGCTGAAGAACTGTCCAAACTGCTAAGCAAGCAGAATGAACAGAACCTGCTGCCGAAAACCATCCTGTACTGCCTGAACCCGCGCGATAACGAAGTGCTGGGCACCATGATCGGTAACTTCCAGGGTGAAGGCATGCCGGGCAAAATGCAGTTCGGCTCCGGCTGGTGGTTTAACGACCAGAAAGATGGGATGGAACGTCAGATGACACAACTGGCGCAGCTCGGTCTGCTGAGCCGTTTTGTGGGTATGCTGACTGATAGCCGTAGCTTCCTGTCATACACGCGCCATGAATATTTCCGTCGCATCCTGTGCCAGATGATTGGCCGTTGGGTTGCCGCGGGTGAAGCACCTGCAGATATTCAACTGCTGGGTGAAATGGTCAGAAATATTTGCTTCAACAATGCGCGCGATTACTTCGCCATTGAACTGAACTAAGGCCCGGGGTTGGTATGCAATACATCAAGATCCACACGCTGGATAACGTCGCGGTTGCGCTTGCTGATTTGGCTGAAGGAACCGAAGTCACCGTTGATGGACAGGCGATTACCCTGCGCCAGGCGGTAACACGTGGCCATAAATTTGCTTTACGCGATATTGCGCAAGGCGAAAACGTCGTTAAATATGGTTTGCCAATTGGCCATACGCTGGTTGAT
The DNA here is from genome assembly GCF_028069755.1 of Citrobacter sp. Igbk 16. NCBI lineage: Bacteria > Pseudomonadati > Pseudomonadota > Gammaproteobacteria > Enterobacterales > Enterobacteriaceae > Citrobacter > Citrobacter sp. Igbk 16. Next base: position 174,644 of record NZ_JANEWJ010000005.1, read on the forward strand.
GTCGCTGCGGGTGAGCACATTCATGCTCACAACACGCGCACGAATCTGAGCGATCTGGACGCGTATAGCTACCAACCGGATTTTCAGGCGGAAGTTGCTCAGGCAGCCGATCGCGACGTGCAGATTTATCGCCGCGCGAACGGTGATGTTGGGGTGCGCAACGAGCTGTGGATCCTGCCGACCGTCGGCTGCGTCAATGCGATGGCACGTCAGATGCAAACCCGTTTCCTGAAAGAGACCCACGACGCCGAAGGTATCGACGGCGTTCATCTTTTCAGCCACACCTACGGCTGTTCGCAACTGGGTGACGACCATATCAACACTCGCACCATGCTGCAAAACATGGTGCGTCACCCGAATGCGGGGGCGGTGCTGGTGGTTGGCCTCGGTTGTGAAAACAACCAGGTTGATGCTTTTCGCGAAACGTTAGGTGAGTATGATCCAGAACGCGTTCACTTTATGGTCTGCCAGCACCAGGAAGACGAAGTGGAAGCGGGGATCGAACATCTCCATCAGCTGTACAACGTGATGCGTAACGATAAGCGTGAGCCGGGTAAACTCGGCGAGCTGAAGTTTGGTCTGGAATGTGGCGGATCTGACGGCTTGTCTGGGATCACCGCTAACCCGATGCTGGGGCGTTTCTCTGACTACGTGATCGCGAACGGCGGGACTACCGTGCTGACTGAAGTCCCGGAGATGTTCGGTGCCGAACAGCTATTAATGGACCACTGCCGCGATGAAGAAACCTTCGGTAAGCTGGTGACCATGGTCAATGACTTCAAGCAATACTTCATTGCTCACGACCAGCCGATCTACGAGAATCCATCGCCGGGGAACAAAGCGGGTGGCATCACCACGCTGGAAGATAAATCGCTGGGATGCACACAGAAAGCGGGTTCCAGCAAAGTTGTCGATGTACTGCGCTACGGCGAACGTCTGAAAACGCCAGGTTTGAATCTGTTAAGTGCTCCGGGCAATGACGCCGTTGCGACCAGTGCGCTGGCGGGGGCAGGCTGTCATATGGTGTTGTTCAGTACCGGGCGTGGTACGCCGTACGGCGGTTTCGTACCGACGGTGAAAATTGCCACCAACAGCGAGCTGGCCGCGAAGAAAAAGCATTGGATCGATTTTGATGCCGGGCAGCTAATCCACGGTAAAGCGATGCCGCAACTGCTGAACGAATTTGTAGATACCATCGTTGAGTTTGCCAACGGTAAACAGACCTGCAACGAACGCAATGATTTCCGTGAACTGGCTATTTTTAAAAGTGGTGTAACGTTGTAGTCATTGTACAGGCCTACGGATCGCGTAGGCCTGATAAGCGTAGCGCCATCAGGCCTAAACCGTTGCCGGATGGTGGCGTAAACGCCTTATCCGGCCTACGAAATGGAGTTGGAGTTGCTGCATGACCGCGTATTGGCTGGCCCAGGGCGTTGGTGTCATCGCCTTTCTGATCGGGATTACCACTTTTTTTAATCGTGACGAGCGCCGGTTCCGGCTACAGCTCGCCGTCTATAGCGCCACCATTGGCGTACACTTCTTTCTGATGGGGGCCTGGCCCGCGGGAATGAGCGCTGAGCTTAATACCGTACGTACCCTGGTCTCAATGCATACCCGCAAGCTGTGGGTCATGACGGTTTTTATTGTCCTCACGCTGGTTCTTGGCTTGGCAAAATTGCAGCATGCGATGGAGCTACTGCCTATTATCGGCACGCTTGCCAGTACCTGGGCACTGTTTCGTTGCAAAGGGTTAACCGTGCGCTGTGTGATGTGGTGCGCAACCGCCTGCTGGGTTATCCATAATTTTTGGTTAGGGTCGATTGGCGGGACGATGATCGAAGGTAGCTTTCTGGTGATGAACGGCCTGAACATTATTCGCTTCCGGCGCATGCAAAAACGCGGTATTGATCCATTCAAAATTGAAAAAAGCGTTCAAGAAGAGAACCCCTCCGCCCGATGACGGAGGGGTTGTGATTAGCCGCGCAGGGCGTTATTTTCCAGACGCTCGTCTTCTGCCTGGCAGGCTGCAGCGGTAAACAGGACGTCTGTCGAAGAGTTCAGCGCCGTTTCACAGGAATCCTGCAATACGCCGATGATAAAGCCAACGGCGACCACCTGCATGGCGATGTCATTCGGGATACCGAACATGTTGCACGCCAGTGGGATCAGCAGCAGAGAACCCCCCGCGACGCCCGATGCGCCGCAAGCACACAGCGATGCCACCACGCTCAGCAACAGTGCCGTCGGTAAATCGACTGGAATACCCAGCGTATTCACCGCCGCCAGCGTCAGAACCGTGATGGTAATCGCCGCGCCTGCCATATTGATGGTAGCGCCCAGCGGGATGGATACAGAGTAGGTGTCACGGTCCAGGTTCAGCTTCTCACACAGCGCCATATTCACCGGAATATTGGCTGCAGAGCTGCGGGTAAAGAAGGCGTACACGCCGCTTTCGCGCAGGCATGCCAATACCAGTGGGTACGGGTTACGGCGAATTTTCCAGAACACCAGCAGCGGGTTGACCACCAACGCAACCAGCAGCATACAGCCAACCAGTACGGCCAGCAGTTGGGCGTAGCCCCAGAGGGTGGCAAAACCCGTCGTCGCCAGTGTGGAAGAGACCAGGCCGAAGATACCTATCGGTGCAAAGCGGATAACCAGTCTCACCATAAACGTGACGGCATCGGACATATCATTGACCAGATTCTTGGTCGTCTCATTACCATGGCGTAGCGCAAAGCCAAGGCCGACTGCCCATACCAGAATACCGATATAGTTAGCATTCAGCAGCGCATCAATGGGGTTAGAAACCATGCTCATCAGCAGGCTGCGCATCACCTCAATAATACCGGATGGCGGCACGATATCGTTGGCACTGCTGGAAAGATGCAGCGTCGAAGGGAAGGCAAAGCTGAACACCACGGCGGCTAATGCCGCTGAAAATGTTCCCAGCAGGTAAAGGAACAGAATGGGGCGGATATTGGTTTTTTGCCCGTGCTGGTGGTTGGCGATAGAGGCCATTACCAGCATCAGCACGAGGATTGGGGCGACGGCTTTTAATGCGCCGACGAACAGTGTCCCCAGCAGGCCGACGGCTTCTGCCGCAGGTTTTGAAACCAGTGCCAGCAGAATCCCCAGTACCAAACCGACCAAAATTTGTTTAACCAGGCTCCCTTGCGCCAAACGCGAGATCAGCCCCGATGAACGTAGCGTAGTCATGTAGTCATCCTTTGATTGTGTTGTTGTTCACCCGTTGTGCGTTCTCATGACGCATCTTTCTGGATGTAACAAAGTGTTTGCATGGCTGAGTATAAGGAAAGATGCCGGTTCGGGAAGATAAATATCCTGGTTTCCGCGCTCAGATCATATTTTATAACTTTAAATTAACATTGTTTTGACATGTCCAGCAAAAAGCCCGACGCACGCAATGTGCGGTCGGGCTTTATCAACTAGCTAAGTAAAAGTTACTGTATTTGCTGCTTTTTATCGTGCTGGTGGTTGACCCACGCATTCACAACCAGCGTCACAAACAGAATACCGAAGACCACACCTAACGAGATAGCGATCGGGATATGGTAGAAATCGACGATCAGCATCTTGATACCGATAAACACCAGGATTATCGACAAACCATATTTCAGCATCGAGAAACGCTCCGCCACACCTGCCAACAGGAAATACATCGCACGCAGACCCAGGATAGCGAACAGGTTAGAGGTCAGTACGATGAACGGGTCGGTGGTGACGGCAAAGATTGCCGGAATACTGTCGACGGCAAAAATCACATCGCTCAGTTCAACCAGGATCAATACCAGCATCAGCGGCGTTGCAAACAGCAGACCGTTTTTACGCACGAAGAATTTTTCGTCTTCAATGGTATCGGTCATACGTAAATGGCCGCGCAGCCAACGCACTAACGGTTTGTCGCCAATACCGGAAGCGTCTTCTTTCGCCAGCGCCATCTTCACGCCGGTAAACAGCAGGAATGCGCCGAACACGTACAGCAGCCATTCGAACTGGGCGATAAGCCAACTGCCCGTGAAGATCATGATCGTACGTAATACAATCGCGCCCAGTACGCCATACACCAGTACCCGACGTTGCAGTGCTGCAGGTACGGAGAAGTAACTGAACAGCATCAACCAGACAAAGACGTTATCTACCGCCAGCGATTTCTCGATCAGATAGCCGGTCAGGAACGCCAGCGCCTGCGGGTCGGCAACGGCACGGCCCTGAGTCTCAGCCAGGTACCACCAGAATGCCGCGTTAAACAGCAACGACAACGTTACCCAGACGATTGACCAGGCCGCTGCCTGCTTCATCGACATCGTATGTGCGCCACGACGACCCTGTAGCAGCAGATCGATGGCCAGCATAATGACCACCACGACAGCGAAGCCACCCCATAACAACGGTGTGCCAACAGTATTCATTTTATTTCCCCATGCATAAAAAAACGGCCAACGCCGAATGACGTTAGCCGCTGCTTTTTATGCATAGACCTTGCCATTCGGCAAGGTCTCACTTACAACAACAAAGGAATACGACAGCGTATTCCTTTGTTATCGCCCGGTGACCGGATGTGGTTTTTCACACATCGTAATGACGATCAACCGACAACGAAGTTACTCCCCTTTGCGGGTTACAAAATATTACAGGCCATGCCTTCAGTCAATGGCCTGCAACATTCGTTTTACACACTTTTACGCAGTCAGCGGTATCTGAGCATCATCTGCGGGGAAAATAACACCGGTCTGGCGGCGAATCTCCGTTTGCAGTTTGGCGGTAATACGACTGACGTTCAGTGCTGGATGATCCACTTCGCCGGAGTCAACCAGATGAGCAAAAGCCTCTGCCTCATAAAGCATAGTATTGATGTGCTGAGGCACCGTAAGATCCTGTGTTTTGCCACCGCGCGGAATAAAGCACACTTTCTGACACTCGGAAATTTTCTCGACAACCAGCGCTCCTGATTCGCCCTGAATTTCGCTGGCCAGTACGGAATCACTGACTTTCGAGTGCTGCAACGTGACGCTAAAATCACCGTAATTGAGTACGACTACGCCGTGGGCATCGACGCCGCTTTCCAGCAGGCTGGCACTTGCCTGAACGCTCAGTGGTTCACCCCAGAGCGCAACCGCAGCGGCCAGACAGTAAAAGCCGATATCCATAATCGAACCGTTAGAAAACGCCGGATTAAACGTATTGGGATTTTCACCGTCCAGATAACGCTGATAACGTGAAGAATACTGGCAGTAATTGATCAGCGCTTTCCTGACTCGCCCAATTTTAGGTAGTGATTGCTGTAATAGCAGGAAATTAGGCAGGCTGGCGGTCTTAAACGCTTCAAACAGCACGACCTGATTTTCACGCGCGCAGGCGATAGCAGCTTCGGCTTGTGCCAGATTTGAGGCCAGCGGTTTCTCGCAAATGACATGCTTTTTGTGCTGTAGAAACAGCGTTGTCTGCGGGAAGTGCAGAGAGTTCGGGCTGGCAATGTAAACGGCATCAATTGCGTCGCTTTGCGCCATTGCCTCCAGCGAGGTAAACAGATGCTCGACGGGATAATCATTGGCGAAGGTCTGTGCCTGTTCAAGGCTACGGGAATACACTGCGGTTAACTTATATTTGCCGGTTTCATGGGCGGCATCCACAAACTGGCGGGTGATCCAGTTTGTGCCAATCACTGCGAAACGTATCATAAATGCCTTCAGGCTGCGAAAAGGGATCCTTGCGTCAATTTAGCATGCCCTGAAGACAAAGCCAGTGCGCGACTACGCAGTTTGCTTCAGCGATTGTTGCGTGAGCCACAGGCGGGTATCAAACTCCAACTGGTGGTACTGCGGCTCCATATGGCAGCACAACTGATAAAACGCTTTGTCGTGCTCTTTTTCTTTCAGATGTGCCAGTTCATGCACGACGATCATGCGTAAAAAAGGTTCAGGCGCAGAACGGAACACGGTAGCGACGCGGATCTCCGCTTTGGCTTTGAGTTTGCCACCCTGCACGCGGGAGACGGCAGTATGCAGCCCCAGCGCATTTTTCAGCACGTGTATCTTACTGTCATACATGACTTTATTCAGCGGCGGGGCGTTTCTCAGGAACTGATTTTTCAGATCCTGGGTATATTGCCAGAGCGCTTTGTCAGTTGCGAAGTCATGTGTACCGGGATAACGCTTTTCCAGCACCGCCCCCAGACGCTGTTCAGCAATCAGCGTACGAACCTGGGAAAGTAAATTCTCCGGGTAGCCCTGGAGGTAAGTTAGTTGGTTCATTCATGTCCACGCAAATCATAAAAGTGTATACTCACGCACCCTTTTCAGGGATACGCCGAAATTTTACCACTCAGGAGGGCCGATGAGCCACATAGACAACGGTTTCCGTTCGCTGTCACTTAAACGTTTCCCGGAAACGGATGACGTTAACCCGCTGCTGGCGTGGGAAGCTGCAGATGAATATCTGTTGCAACAGCTGGACGATACCGAGATTAGCGGCCCGGTGCTTCTCCTGAATGATACTTTCGGCGCGCTGGGCTGTGCACTGGCGGAACATACACCATACAGCATTGGCGACTCTTATTTAAGCGAGCTGGGGACGCGTGAAAACCTGCGCCATAACGATATCGCGGAATCCAGCGTCAAGTTTCTCGACAGCACCGCTGAATACCCGCAGGCACCAGGCATTGTGCTGATTAAAATTCCCAAAACGATGGCGCTGCTGGAACAACAGCTCCGTGCGTTGCGTCAGGTTGTCACGCCGCAAACGCGCATCATTGCGGGGGCGAAGGCGCGTGATATTCATACCTCAACGCTTGAGTTGTTTGAAAAGGTGCTAGGCCCAACCACTACCACGCTGGCGTGGAAAAAAGCCCGTCTGATTAACTGCACCTTCAGTAATCCAGAACTGGCTGATGCCTCACAGACGCTGAGCTGGAAACTGGAAGGCACCGACTGGACTATCCATAACCATGCCAACGTTTTCTCCCGTACCGGGCTGGATATTGGCGCACGTTTCTTTATTGAGCACCTGCCGGAAAATCTGGAAGGGGAGATTGTCGATCTCGGTTGTGGCAATGGTGTGATTGGCCTGACGTTGCTGGAGAAGAACCCACAAGCGAGCGTGGTGTTTGTGGATGAATCACCGATGGCGGTGGCATCAAGCCGCCTGAACGTCGAAAGCAACATGCCTGAAGCGTTGGATCGCTGTGAATTTATGATCAACAACGCGCTGTCTGGCGTGGAGCCTTTCCGCTTTAACGCTGTGCTGTGTAACCCGCCGTTCCATCAGAAACATGCGCTGACCGATAACATCGCCTGGGAGATGTTCCACCACGCGCGTCGCTGCCTGAAAATCAACGGTGAACTGTACATCGTGGCCAACCGCCACCTCGACTACTTCCACAAGCTGAAGAAGATTTTCGGCAACTGCGAGACCATCGCCACCAACAATAAGTTTGTGGTGTTGAAAGCGGTGAAGTTGGGTCGTCGTCGTTAATCGCGTGTGCCGGATGCGGCTAACGCCTTATCCGGCCTACAATGAGCTACCCCGTAGGCCTGATAAGCGCAGCGCCATCAGGCAAATCAGCACATGCACATATTGCTGGATGGCGGCGTGACCGCCTTATCCGGCCTACGAAAGACGTGACGTTAAATTTCCAATGCCAGCCTTGTCCCTTGTGCAATAGCACGTCGGGCATCCAGCTCCATCGCCACATCACACCCCCCGATCAGATGTACTGTTTTACCCGCAGCATGCAGTGGATCAAGCAGCTCCCGACGTGGCTCCTGGCCGGCGCAAATCACCACGTGATCCACATTCAGGATCTGTAGCTCGCCGTTGATCATCACGTGTAACCCGTCATCATCGATCTTCTGATAGCTCACCGCCGGGATCATTTTTACGCCGCGTGAAAGCAGGGTAGCGCGGTGGATCCATCCCGTTGTTTTACCTAAACCTTGCCCAGGTTTACTGGCTTTACGCTGCAACATTACTATCTGGCGTGGGCTGCGGGGTAGATGTGGCCCTTCCGGACGTAAACCGCCGGGCTGTTGCAGGCTGGTGTCGATTCCCCATTCCACGCAGAACTCGGCAATATTCTGGCTGGTGGGATCGCCGGGCTGGCTCAGATACATGGCGGTATCAAAACCGATCCCTCCGCAACCAATGATCGCCACGCGCTTCCCTACCGGCGTTTTATCACGCAGGACATCGAGATAGCTCAGTACTTTAGGGTGTTCAATACCGTCGATCGGCGGCATGCGCGGTTCGATCCCGCTGGCGAGGATCACTTCATCAAAGGCTTGCAGTTCGTGGGCGCTAACAAACTGATTGAGTTTCAGTGTAACACCCGTTACGTCGATCATCCGGCGGTAGTAGCGCAGTGTTTCATAGAATTCTTCTTTGCCGGGGATCTGCTTGGCGATATTAAACTGCCCGCCAATCTCACCATGCGCGTCAAACAGCGTCACGTGGTGACCACGTGCGGCGGCGTTAATGGCAAAAGCGAGACCTGCAGGACCCGCACCCACAACGGCCAGATTCTTCAGGTGAGTAGCTGCAACAATGGGCATTTTGGTTTCATGACAGGCGCGTGGATTCACCAGGCAGGAAGTAACGTTTCCCACGAAAATCTGATCCAGGCAAGCCTGGTTGCAGCCAATACAGGTGTTGATCTCATCGGATCGTCCTGTTTGCGCTTTTGACAGCAACTCAGCGTCGGCCAGGAACGGCCGGGCCATCGATACCATATCGGCATCGCCGCGTGCCAGAATGTCATCCGCAACGGTCGGATCGTTAATACGGTTAGTGGTGACCAGTGGGATCGTCACATGACCTTTCAGCTTGCGCGTTACCCAGCTAAACGCACCCCGGGGTACCGGTGTGGCGATGGTGGGGATACGCGCTTCATGCCAGCCGATGCCGGTGTTAATAATTGTGGCACCTGCGGCTTCGATAGCCTGTGCTAACTGGACGGTTTCGTCAAAGGTTCCGCCTTGCTCCACCAGGTCGAGCATCGACAGGCGGAAGATAATAATAAAGTCACTGCCGGCACGCTGGCGCACCGCCCGTACGACTTCCACGGCAAAACGCATGCGGTTGGCATAGTCACCGCCCCATTCATCATTACGCTGGTTGGTGCGCAGAGTCAGGAATTCGTTGATCAGATAGCCTTCCGAACCCATCACTTCCACGCCATCGTAACCTGCCTCCCGCGCCAGCTGTGCACAATGGGCGAAATCTTCAATCAGTTGCAGCACTTCATCGTGCGTCAATTCATGCGGCGTAAAGCGGTTAATAGGGGCCTGAATGGCGGAAGGCGCAACCAGATGCGGTTGATAGCTGTAGCGGCCGGTGTGCAGGATTTGCAGGGCGATTTTCCCGCCTTCATCGTGAACTGCATCGGTAATGATACGGTGGTGCGCCAACTGGCTGGTGTCGTTCAGCATCGCGCCGCCTTCCATACCCACGCCGGATAACGCTGGCGCGATACCTCCGGTCACAATCAGAGCCACGCCGTGACGCGCGCGTTCGGCGTAGAACGCAGCCAGCCGTTCTGCACCATCGGGATACTCTTCCAACCCGGTATGCATTGAACCCATTAACACGCGGTTTTTAAGCCGGGTGAAGCCTAAATCGAGCGGGGCGAACAGCGACGGATAGCTCATAAAGGTGTCCAGTATGTAAAATTATTGTTATGTGGTCGGATGAGTTACTAATTTAGCCGTCGCCGCGCAAAAGGGAAAAGGGGAATGTCGTGATTGTGATGGGATTCAAAAAAGGCGCGGGGCCAGAGAACGAATTTGCCGGATGTCGGTGCCAGCACCTTATCCGGCCTGTGAAAATGTGGTTTTGTCGGCCGGATAAGCGAAGCGTCATCCGGCAAAATACCACTGATTACTGTTTTTTAAGAAAATCGTTATACAGCATGTAGAGATGTGCGGCGCTCCAGGAGAAGTTAGGTGCTCCCTGCTGTGCGCCGGTCAACGGGTTGTAGTTTTCCTGAATTGGACCTTCTGCCGTCAGCCCTTTGGCATGCTGGAAGAAAGTATCGGCCAGTTTTAGCGCTTCATCGCGATAGCCATAACGCTCCATCCCTTTTAGCCCGAACCAGAACTGATCCACCCAGACGCGCCCGCGCCAGTATATGTCCGCGCCGAAGGCCGGATTGGTCAGTGCAGCGGTGCCAAGTGGGACATATGTGTTGAACTCTTTCGGATCGAGCATCACGCTAACTACCGCATCCGCGTGGGATTGTGTGGCCGCACCGTTAAACAGCGGCGACCAGCCTTCCGGTCCTTTACCACGCTCGACGATCGGTTTACCCGCGCAGCCGTTCGCCAGCGGTTGGTCCTCAATACGAACGTCATAATAGAATTTTGTTGCCGGGTCGAACATACAGGTATTGATGTAATCGGCCAGCTTCTTCGCTAACGCCTGATAGTGCTTCGCGTCTTCTGGTTTACCGAGGATCGTTGCCATCTCTGCCAGATAATGGTTATCACTGTACATGTAGCTGGTCTGATCGACAGACTCCTGAAGCAATGAGTAACCGACCAGATTGCCATTTTTATCCCGGTTTTCAGCAAAATTGACCGTCCAGTCACTGCGTTTACCCCCGTTGGCAATGTACTTATCCAGCTGATCTTTATCGATAAAACCAAATACGGCGGCATCATCACGTCCAGATTCCCAGCCAGCGGCTTCCTGTGCTGGGATCGTCAGGCTGTCATACTGGCCCTTACTGATGACAGTTGCGTAGTGACTCAACCCGGAGAGAGTTTCTTCCTTGTCGCCCTGTTTCACCGTGAAGAGCATTTCGCCGCTATCGGTGTTGTGAGCCTTATCCCGCGTGGCGCCGTACTCAGGGACACCGTTTCCATTGTGATCGCGGTTACGTAACCACCAGTCGTGGTACGCGACCAGTTTCGGGTACATCTCTTCGAGCCAGGCCTTATCTTTGGTGACGTTGTAAACTTCCATCACCGACCATGCCGCCAGGCTGGGCTTGGTGTTGCGCTCATTCCAGTTACCGCCGTCGCCGCCGCGTTCCGGGATCTTATTCCAGGTCACCAGGTCGAGGATCATACCGGCATCCTGCGGCCGTATGGGATCGTTGGGCTGTATTTGCCAGTCAAAGAGCGCACGAATGCTGTCTTTTGCAATCTCTGGGTTGAAGTGCACCATTGCCGAGGCAATTTTCCAGCTATCCCAGGCATAGGTCTGGTTACCGGAGAACCAACGGGCCGTCACCGACGGCGTTACGGTATTGTGTTTTACTGCGCCTTCCGGGACACGCCAGTTACCGGTTAAGGTTTCAATCGCTTTTACTGCGACGCGAGTTTGCTCGGCTGTCGCATCCGGATTGTTCAACCCTTTTTTGAGGTACGCTTCCCAGCGCTGTTGGGAAGCGAGCATGTAAGAAGTCGGGCGCGCCAGAATATCGCGGATTTGCACCTGTTCTTTACTGACTTCCAGTGAAGTCAGCAGATGTGAATAGGTGGTATAGAACGTGGTTGAACCTTTGATATGCGCCTTGCTGGTGAAGCGATGACCGCTGACCTTCGTCTTCATCGGCAGCGATTTATGCACCTGATATTCTGACTCGCCAGAGGTAAGCAGATCCCAGGTCGAACGCACTTTGCCGAAGGTGACTTTCAGGCCATCGCGGGTGGCGACGATTTTGCGTTGATAATCCGGATACTCTTCATCGACGGTTTTGGTCGATGTCGGCTTCCCGTCTTTTGCCTCCACTTTTTCCAGCAGCTCGCCATCCCACACCAGATCCAGTGGAGTATCACTCGTTATCCTGGTTTCAAGCAGCGAGGTGTGTGAATCCGCAAAACGCAGGGTCATGTTAACTTCGATGCCGGGGGCCGTCAGTTTTTGTATCAGTGCGCCCGGAATGCTGTACGCCTGCATCGCGAAGGCCACTTTTTTACCGCTCTGGTACACCGTCAGGCGATCAAAGTTAGTCGCCATAAAATTGATGTACTCTTCGGTTAGCAGAGCGACGCCGGGGAAGCCCCCCATGGTATTTGGGCCGTCTGGCAGCAAGTGCCCATGCCATGAACCCAGATCGAAGAAAGGATTAAAGCGCTGATGGCTGTCGTTATTGGTATCACGCATATATTCAGGTGCGCCGTGGCGATCGATAACATCTTTAAAATCCGTGGCGGTTGCTGCATGCGCTGACATGCTAAATAGTAACGCGCAGGCTAGCGGGGTTAACGAATATATTTTTTTCATAATGACGAAGCTCCTTTTCACATTTAGCAAAATAAACAGAGAAATTAATGACCCCAGTAGTAATACTGCATCAGGAATATTTTGTTATCTGAATCGTCAGTACTGTTACCCAGGTTGAATCGGCTATCAAAAGCCGTGGCGAATTTACCGCCGCCATATTCGTACCAGATGCCAAATTGCGCATAGGATGTGGTTGTGTCGGGATCGTTATCCAGGTTGTGTTGCGCGTAGCTGTAGGCTGTAGAGAGATAAAAGCCTTTAAACGCCTCATACATGGCGCTGACCATTGCGCCGGTTTCCGTTCCCGGATTACCCAGCCCTTCACCACGTCCGGTATGGTGCCAGACACGTGCGCCGAAGTTCGGCGTAAGAATACCGGTGACAAAAAGCTGGCCGGTGCCATCGGTAATTTCTGTCCCGCCCATCCAGGTGACATCTTTCATAAAGTCATACTGGATATAGCCGTTTGCCATTGCAGGGTAGATATATTTATCGGAGTAGCGATCGTATTTACCAAAATGCAGCCACGCTTTATCTTCATCGGTATGACCAGCCGGTGTCGCGATGATGCTATAACGGAAATCACCGCTAAGGTTTTGTACTTTGACGGCCGTGGCGATATCGCGGGTATTGGGAAGTTCATAACCAAACTCTGGTGTGAAATCTGCCCAATATTGCAGATCGTCCAGGGAAGAGTCGTTATGCAGGCTCAGGATAATTTCGGTTTTATCATCGGTACGATAACCCCCCCAAAAGCGGTTTATCCCTCCTTCAAAACCACCCCAGCCATGATCGGGCACCCAGGCATTACCATCGTGGTCTGCCTGTACTGTCCACCCCTCACCGTATATAAGCCCGAACCAGTGGCCATATTGACCTTCCACGCCACCTTCAATATAAGTGCCGTCTTCGTATTTTCCTTTATAATCCCCCTCCAGCGCCGTATAACCTCCCACCCCCATCTCGCCATAAAAACGATATGAAGGTTCGGCATTCGTGATTGCTGGCGTTTTGGTGTCGTCATGTTCGGCTGGAATGCTTTCTGATGCGACAACCAGAGGTAAGTAACAACAAAAGGAAAGGGCGATCAGTGCCCTGGTAGTATTAATATTAAATGTCATTTTTCTATTC
>NZ_JANEWJ010000050.1:0-17755 GCF_028069755.1 Citrobacter sp. Igbk 16
CATTAAAACAATAATAAAACAAAGTTAGTAATTGTTATTCCATCACCAATAGTAACGCAATGAAATTAATACGTCACTTAGTATTGTGGATTTATTGTATTGCCGGGGTAAAAGTTATCACGTTATAAAAAATACAGAATTTCATTTTGCCCTATATGAAATCGCTACTTATGCGAAATTTAATCATCACACAGCTTTTTATCGTTGCTAATTTATGATTTAAGGAAAAACAAAAGTGAACTCTTTTAACCGAACTACTGCTTGTCTGCTAATTTCCGCAACATTACTGCTGAGCGGTTGCGCCAATACTGGAAGCACACTGCTGTCAGGAGCAAAACCGGATCCACGCCTGACAACCACCGAGCAAGCCCAATTTTTTAGCGCTTCTGGCGCGCAAGGTTGCGGCATTGGTGCGGTATCAGGCGCTGCGCTTGGCGCTGTAGTTGGTGCTCTGGCTGGCGACACCAAGAAAGCAATTGCAGGTGCTGCCATTGGTGGTGCTGCTGGGTGCGCAGCGGGTATGACGGCTAACTACTATCTTGATGGCCTGAAAAAAGATTATGCCTCCACAGCCGATCGCCTGCAGGCAATGGATACGGATATCAGTAAAGATACCGCTGCAGTAGAAAAATCTACCCTTGCTATGAAACAGGTTATCAGTGAAAACCAGGCAACCTTAACCAAAATCAGCATCCAAAAAGATAAGGCTGGCTTTGATAAAGCAGGTGCTAAAACGCAATTAGCACAAATTGATGCCAACATCAGCAAGATGAAAGAGACCGTGAAAGGCATGAAAGACAAAGAGTCTGCCTATAAGGTCGCTTTGCAAGGTCAAACTACTGCCACATCTGCAGAGAAAACCAAGCTTGCTAATTTGAACAAAGAGTACAGCAGCCTGAATAGCAAGATTAGTGACCTGGAAAAAGAAACTAACGAGTTTTACGAACAACGCCAGGCTATTTCTCTGGGCTAACAACTTTAGGCCGATAGGATTATCGGCCTTTTTTAGACCGCTTTGACATGTAAAACATCGTTATTTGACTCAATTTATGGATTATTTGATGAGAAAATATCTGCTTCTCGCCACTATTGTGCTTACCGGCTGTACCACATCGCCACAGGACTGTGATTTACACGCACAAGATCCGAGTTTTATTACCAAACTAAGCTGCGCCACATCCGGCGGTTATCGTCAGCAAGTTGATCAAAAAGAGCAGCAGGTTCGACTCAGCCAGTATGAAAATGAGTCGGCGAAGCAACAGCAGGCTTATACCCAAAACCGACAGCAGAACGTCAATCAGAAGCTGGCCGATGAACAAGCAAGGTTAAATACCGTGCGTTCAGACCTGTCACAGACCCTTGCACAGCTGAAGTCCAGCAAAATAAAAAGCAGTGAACGCCAGAAGGAAATTCAACAATTGCAGGACTTGCAACGGCAGTCTCAGCATGCCAGTGGCGCAAGTGAAATTGCTGCAATTGAAAAGAAAGTCGCAGAAGCCAAGCAGAAAATCAAAGTTCTGGAAGAAGCAAATACCCTTCGCTAAGGATGCACTAAAAGTGGCGCTGGTCACCTGGCCACTTTTTCTGCTGGTGAAGAAAACGGCTCTGGCTTGCTGATATGCAGCTGCATGCATACCACGCATACAACTCACAACAATAATGATTTCGGTTATGCAACGATTAACAACTGCTGCGCCTATTGATGAAGCGACTCTGACAATCTACGAGGAGACGGTTGCGATCATACACCGTCATCTTCCACCGTCTCTGGCACTACTCTACGCCACTGCTCGTCGTGGTTC
The DNA here is from genome assembly GCF_028069755.1 of Citrobacter sp. Igbk 16. Lineage (NCBI taxonomy): Bacteria > Pseudomonadati > Pseudomonadota > Gammaproteobacteria > Enterobacterales > Enterobacteriaceae > Citrobacter > Citrobacter sp. Igbk 16. The sequence goes on from NZ_JANEWJ010000050.1 coordinate 1,803, forward strand.
ACAAGGACATCTGGAATGGTGGACTGAACGCCAGGGGCTGGCAAAGCCCTTTTCTGCGCTAAGCGATGCGGAACAATCCGCCGTCCAGAGTAAACGCCTGCAGTACCAGGATATTATGGCCGGTTTGATTGAGCAGCTACTCGCACGCGGCGAAGAACATTCAGCGCATGCCTTACAAAGACTGCTAACGCATTCGCGCGATCTTAACTGCTATAGCGTAGGTGGCGAACCTGTGCTAATCAACTGGGCCATTGTCAGTGAAGCCCCCCTACCTCCCGTGATCGTTATCCCGTGGTGGCGACGCTTCCTGCCATGGCTATTGTTGCTGTTATTGTTGCTGCTGATCGCTTGCGCCTGGTGGTGGCATAAAAATGCCTTAACCCCGCCCCCTCCTCCGGTACATCACGATGTGCCTGCTGCTGCGCCTGCTGTCGCCCCCGCCAGCACGAACTTAACCCAGGCAAACCCCAGCATAAATCTGGAGAAACGCAAAGATTTTGGGCGGATTAAAATCAACCTGACCTGGCAACAGGGAAGCCATAAAGAGCCTATCGACCTCGATATCGCCGCTTTTATTCGTTTTAAAAACGGCAAGATCAGTGGTGCCGAAGCGTTGAGTAAGTTCCTGGGTAACTATGACAAACCGCCATATCTGTTGCTGCAACAAGATCTTCGTGAGGGTAACGATCAAGATGGTGAATGGCTCTTCATTAATGGCAGCCACTGGCAGGATATAGATGAGGTTCTGATTTATAGCTTCATTTACGGCGGTGCCGACAACTGGCAAGGGACCAATGCCACCATCACGATTTATGTGCCCGATCAACCCCCCATTATATCCACGCTGACTGACAGCAATCAGCGCAATAACGTTGCGGCGATAGCCAGACTCAAAAACGTCGATGGCAATATCAACGTTGAACGTCTGGACCGTTTCTTCCCTGACCGGAAGTCGCTGGATAAGCACTATGGCTGGGGTTTTGAATGGACGCCTGGTGCGAGTAAAAAATAGCCTGCATCACTGTGGCTTTTGTTAAATCACAGCCTTACAAGGTTTAGACAATGCGAAATTCGATTCAGGGACCACTGCTGCGTACCGGGCATAATTCCTCATTTAAGGCTCTGGGTGAAACGGGCTATCCCGTTTTTAAGATGGCGTTTCAGTTACGTGAAGCAATCTACCGTCTTGATGCAGGGCGCGATTTGGCTCGTCATTTAGCTATCCCACAAAACGATCAGGGTGGTGACAGAACCGATTGGTACAGCAGCTTCCCTGGCGATGTCATCCCCTGGAGCGGTGCGAGTGAAGCGGAGCGGGAATCAGCGCGCCAGCAATTTACTGCGTTTCAAATGTCAGTGCAGGCGTTAAGTGAACAGTTACTCAATGCTGAGCAAAACGGGACCGGGGGCGATCGCCGCGTCTTCGCGCAGTTGCTGAAGTCAGTCACACATTTCCCGGATTACGAATTTGTGTATCTCGTAAATGGGATCCTGGTGATTACCTTTTGGGGATTTGTCCATCCGGAAGGCGAACAACGTAATCCTATGCATTGGCTGAGTCCGGCATCACTACCAGCAACCCCTCTCGCGGCCTCAACCCCTCTGGCTCCTGTAGACGCCGCCGTAACCCCGGCTGTTACACCTGTTGTAGATACCGTTGTGCGCAGACGCTGGAGCTGGCGTTGGTTACTCTGGTTGCTACTTGCGTTGCTGCTGCTGGCATTATTATTAGGTCTACTACGCGGATGTGTGCCATCACTCTCCATTCCGGGGCTCCCTGCCATCGCCACGGATAAAACGGCGATCGATACGACTCCTGCCATCGAACGTCCAGCCGCAGGCGTTTCCGATGTAACACCGCAGGTTTCCCGCACAGGTTCAGAAACCGTCGTGGGTTCGGCTGTCGTCCCTGGCCTATCTGAGGGTACTCCAGTCAATGCGCAGCAAGCACTCGAACCAACGTCGCCAGCCGTTCCGGCAGCGACAACAACCGCACAGGTCGGTGACGACACAATTCCGCCAGCCGTTCCTGCAAGTGATGCCAACGCCGATGCGTCGACTACTCCGGCACCTCCTGCTGTGCCTGGCGCCGCAGACGCTCAAACGCCACCCGCAGTTCAACCCGTCACCACGCCGCCAGTCATCCCGGCACAGGGCACTCCGTTGACGCTTCCTCCGGCCCTTCCCGATGGCCCAGCGCAGTTTCTTAACGGCGAATGGCGCGTGAATGGTGGTATTCAGGACAAGCTCACCGGGCGACCGTTGCAACTGCAATATAACTTTGCCCAGGGCAATGGCACCGTCAGCATACGTCAGTCCAGCGGTGTTACCTGTCGTGGCCCTGCCAGCGGCAATGTGCAGCAAGGGGCGCTGAGTATCACCAATCCTGAGCAGATGAAATGTAGCGACGGTTCAAACTTTATTGTGCCGACAATCGAGTGCAAATCACCCGCTGCTGGCCACGCCGATTGTATTGGCAGCAATGATGGGGAAAAAACATTCCCTATTCGCATGCTTCAACCTAATTCCTGAACAGGGACGAGATAACTATGTTGCCTGAGATTGTATCTTTCGATCGTCAAATTACCCTCGTGGGTGACTCTGGGATCCAGTTTATGGATTTCGGATTGTCCCTTGGCCGCCTGCCTGCTGGCGAGTTTGTCAAATTAGCAAACGGTGTACTCACCCGTTTAATTTACAACGAGCAGCGCGATTACTATTTCTATCAGCCGACCCCCGATAACATCGAGAAAGCCAAAAGCCAGTACGATATCCCTGTTGAACAGAGCCTGAAGTTGTTCGACGGCATCTGGTTACCGCTTCCTTTGTTTCGCTTTAGCCCACCGAATGTGTACCAGGAGGGACCGCTAAACTGGGCTCGTTTTCGTTTAGTCAAACTACCAGAACCCGATTTAGATGGTCATAGCCATCGCATGACGCTGGCGATCGACACCCGTATTATGGCTAAACAGCAGGCTGCCGCTGACCTCAGCCCGAACCAGGAAGATGTGAATGCCGGGGCAACCTTCGCCGTCGCAACTGCAACCTATGCCCTAAATTGGTACCTGACGCAGGACTGGATAACCGACTGGCTCAAAGAAGTATTCAAAGAAGCGAGCAAAGGCCGGGATATCGACGAGCGTGAACAGGAACTTGCACAGCAATACCCGCTGGCACATTACCTGAACCTTCTGTCATTGATGGCGATTCCAGTCGAAGGTCTGCAAACCCAGACTGAACCCGTCATTGAACTGCCGCAGTTCAGGGTGATCGCCAATCGGGAAACCAATGCGATCAAACCCATTGCCGTCGACCTGATACTCGACGTGGGCAACTCGCGCACCTGTGGCATTCTTATTGAAGATCACGGGCAATCAGGTTCAGGCATGAGGCATAACTATGTGCTGAAACTACGTGATCTCAGTGCCCCCGAACATATCTATACCGATCCTTTTGAAAGCCGGGTCGAATTTTCGCAAGCCTTCTTCGGCAAAGATCACTGCTCTGTACGCAGCGGTCGCCACGACGCGTTCCAGTGGCCGACTATCGCACGTATTGGTGGTGAAGCCAGCCGTCTGGCGGCTCGTCGTAAAGGCAGCGAAGGTTCAACAGGCCTATCCAGCCCTAAACGCTATCTGTGGGATGAGAAGTTTTATGGTCAGGGTTGGCGTTTTAATGGCAGCTATGTGCAGGACAGCAATCCATTGGCAACGGCAGCACCGTTTGCCAACCTGATCGATGAAAGAGGCGAAGCCCTGCACACCATTGAAGATGAGATGGATCGCATCCCCGTCTTTACGCCACGCTACTCACGCAGTTCGCTGATGACCTTTATGCTGGCAGAAGTTCTGACCCAGGCCATTAGTCAGATTAACAGCCCGGAGCAGCGTATTCGTCAGGGACACGCTGGGATCCCGCGTCAGCTACGCCATATTATTCTGACGGTTCCGCCTGGTATGCCCATGGCTGAACGCTGTGTGCTGGATGAACGCATGCGTCAGGCTGTCGGCCTGGTGTGGAAATCGTTACGCTGGCACAACGGCGAGAACGATCCGTATGAGGACGTACAAGAAGAGCATACGGAAGCAAACATCAAGATCCCATTACCTGAAATCAGGGTGGAGTGGGACGAAGCCTCCTGTGCACAGTTGGTTTACCTGTACACCGAGATTAATCAGAACTTTGCCGGTCATCCGGAAGAGTTTTTCGACGCAATTGGCCGACCAGACCGTACCGATCGTGAAAGTATCACTATCGCGTCAATTGATATTGGCGGCGGGACCACCGATCTGGTGATCACCGATTACCGCCTCGATCATAATGGGCACACTGGTGGTGGTACTAACGTACATATCATCCCGCACCAGCGCTTTCGCGACAGTTTTAAGATCGCAGGTGATGACATTTTGCTGGATGTTATTCAGTCATACGTTCTCCCCGCTTTTGAGCAAGCCCTGCGTGAAGCCGGTGTGATGTCCACTGAAACATTGATGTCCCAGTTGTGCGGATCGCAGAATATTAGCGCCGCCGAAGCCGTGCTTCGCCAACAACTGAGCCTGCAACTGTTCGTCCCGCTCGCATTACATATCCTGGGAACATACGAACATTACGATCCGCTTGATGAACAAACGCATACCCTGATTAACCAACGTGTCGGCGATTTGCTACCGGTGGGTTGTATTCGTGATGAAGTCGAAGGATTCGTACGCCGGGAAGTTCAGAAAGCGGGAGGTCCGACCGACTTTAAGCTCGCGGATATCATGCTTAATCTGCCACTCGCCAAACTCCATGGCGATCTCTGTGCAGGTAAGTTCAGCATCGATAAAGTCCTGACTGCACTCTGTGAAGTGCTGTCTTATTATCATTGCGATCTGCTGCTACTCACCGGCCGGCCGTCTCAGTTACCTGGGATTCAGGCGATTATTCGTCGCAACCTTCCGTTACCGCCAGGGCGTATTCTGCCGTTACATGGTTATCAGACGGGTACCTGGTACCCGTTCCATAAAAACGGTCATATCGACGATCCGAAAAGTACAGCTTCAGTGGGTGCCATGCTCACGCAGTTGTGTGCAAACCATAGCATTCCTAACTTCCATTTCCGCACCTCAGAGCTGAAACCGTATTCAACGATTCGCCATATCGGCACCATTGATATGGATAACCTGATTCGCGATGCCGACATCGTTTATCAACATATCGAGTCTGAAAACGGGCAGATCAAGCTTCCGGCCATCACCGATGAAAATGGCGAGAAAACCACACAAAGCATCGTTATGCGTGGCGACCTGCGCTTAGGCTATCGCCAGTTGGATGCAGAACGCTGGACTGCAGCACCGCTGTATACCCTCCGTTTTAGCGAAGAAGGACGTAAAAAATTCTCTTCGGCTCAGTCCACGGATAATGGCTCCCCGTATCTCAAAGTCAGACTGACGATCGATAAGGGTAAACGAGCTCGTCAGCTTGGGCTGATTAGCGATCGCCTGACGATCGCCGATGTCAGCAGCAACACCGATAAGTCATTTAGCAAACGTGATTTGGATCTGGAACTCAATACGATGCCCGACAGAGGGCTCATTGATAGCCGTCACTGGCTCGATAGCGGGAGTGTTAAAAAATAATGAATAGCGAACAAAAATCTCTCACTCAGGGTTGGGCTGCTATCGCTCAGGGATGCCTGGACGCACTCGGATGGGTCGACAACGTACGCCCCGGTTCACGTCGTTTAGACAACGAAGCAGACAAACTCAACTTGAGTTTGCTGCGTACGAGGAATCTGGCCAATAGCCTGACTCAGGTTGCCAAAACACCGATGACCGTCGGTTTTTTCGGTATTTCTCAGGCAGGGAAATCGTACCTCATTTCAGCGCTCGCTGCTGGTAGCAATGGGTCGCTGGAAGCACTCTACGGCGAAAGGCGTGTTGACTTTATCAAAGAGGTAAACCCTGTCGGCGGAGGTAAAGAAGCGACGGGGCTGGTCACTCGCTTTACCCGTCAGGCACCTGCCGCGCCGGCTGGATACCCCGTGCCGTTGCGCCTGTTCAGTGAAATCGATTTGGCTAAGATTCTGGCCAACGCCTGGTTTAACGACTTCAACCATGAGCAATTGAGCTATCAGCTTGACCAAAGCCGGGTTGAAGAGCACCTGCGCCCATTCCTGCAGCGTGCTGTGCAGGTTCAGGAATATAACGGCGTCAGCCAGGAAGATGTCGTCGCCTTGTGGGATTACCTTAACGCCTCCTTTAAAAAGTCAGTTGAGAAGCTTGAACACGCCTGGTGGCCGCAGGTGTTGAAAATTGCCCCGACGTTGAGCCCAAATGATCGTGCAGAGCTCTTTTCCCTGTTGTGGGGAGAACAGCCAGCTCTCACCGAAACCTACCGTTCACTAGCCAATGTACTGGCGAAACTGAACCATACCCGTATGGTATTTGCCCCGCTGGAAACGCTGACTGACCATAGCAGCGGCAGCATCATGAACGTAGATAGCCTGAACAGGTTGGGCTCCAACCAGGATCGCAACGTTGAGATCCGTTATTGGAAAGAAGAACAACAAATTGGTAGCGCCAACTTAACGCAGGCGGAACTGGCGGCGTTAACCACAGAGCTGATTTTCCCTCTGGCAGAAGTTGAAACCAACAGCGTTGTGGAACAGGTTGATCTGCTCGACTTCCCTGGCTATCGCGGTCGTCTCAAGATCACCGCACTTGAACAGGCTGGCCGGGATGGACTTAACGCGATTTCGCAGCTCCTGCTTCGCGGAAAAGTTGCTTACCTGTTCGAACGCTATACCGATAACCAGGAAATGAATGCGCTTGTCGTATGCGCCAGCTCAGCCAAACAGAGCGACGTTGCTGATGTGGGCCCGGTATTAAACCGCTGGGTAGAGAAAACCCAGGGTAAGAGTGCCGAAGAGCGCGGGGGCCGCAACCCGGGTTTGTTCTGGGCAATCACCATGTGTGATATGCGTATCGTCAACAGCCTGCAACATACCGAAAGCCAGTTAAAAGAAGGCTGGGAAGGTATGATGCACATGACTTTACTGGAGCGTTTCTCGAACTATGAATGGCTTTCACAATGGGCACCCAACCAGCCTTTCAACAACTGTTTCCTGGTACGCAAACCCGGGCTTGATAACCCTTTCCTGAGGCTTGAAGGTGATGCCGGGCAGGAGAGACTCCAGGAAGTGGGTATCAGCGATCGTTACCGCGATGTACTCGATACCATGGGCAGCACCTTCGTCTGCGGAAAACATGTGAATGAGCACGTCGCAGAACCGAAAGCAGCCTGGCAGGCAATGCTCGAACTCAACGACGGAGGAATGTCGCGCCTGACGAAAGCACTGCGCGGCGTCGCCCATCTCGACTTCAAACTAAAACGTTTACAGCAACAACTGCTGCAATGTCGCATGGAAACCGGCGATCAACGTCTTGGCCGGTGGTACGAAAAAGACGGTGATGGGCAGATTGTGAAAAAACAAGCAATTGCCAAAGAGTTATGGCAGGGCTTGTCTGCATGTTCCCACAGTATGGGGGAACTTATCGAACGCCTGGTTCTGCCGACTCAGGAGCTCAACAACATTTATTTGAGTATTCGCGACCTCGAGCAGGCGCCGCAAACTGAAGGCGAAAGCCCGACCATCAATGCTTTCGCAACCAGTCCGTTTGGTGGTAATCCGTTCGCTGATAACCCCTTTGCCAGCGATCCCTTTGCGACTACACCTGTTGAAATCGCCGTTGTTGATGCGCCAGCAACTGCTGCAGCGGAACGCGTAGGCCAGGATGACGATTTCGCGCATCAGGCCTTTAAAGCCTGGGTAGCCCATCTACGGGAGTTGCCGCAGCAACCGTTGCAGTGGCGTCAACTGGGCATGAGCAGTGAGCTGATTAATCAACTCAGCGAAGAGCTAATCACCGCCGCCACACGTTTGGATTTGGAAGGGACATTGAAACATGCCCTGGCGGGTCAAGAGCAGGCTGAAACCACTCGCGTACACATGCGAGCACGTCAGGTTTTACGCGCTCAACTGACCATACGTGATTTTATTGCCTGGTTTGGTTATCTCACCCTGCCAGCAGACAAGGTACCCAACAGCTATGTTGGCGAGAAAAACAAAGTGTTTCTGCGTCAGAAGCAGCTCGCTAACGATGAGTTGCCACAACTCGCCGCCGTTGCACCACAGCCCGGCGTTTCCTATCTGGGTGACTGGCTTTCTGCTTTGATGAGCGTTGTCCTGGACAATGCGGGTCATAGCGCCACACGGGATATTTCCTTCGAACAGAATCGTCAACTTGGTCAGATTATCAGCCAATTGAAACAAGAGAACATGCCATGCTAGCTAAAATCATTGCCTGCCAGCCGGCAGAGCCAGGTACTGCACAATTGATGGTCCGCCTGCGTGGTGAAACCGCAATATTGACTAATCTGACCTTTACTCTGTGCAATAACGAGCAGAACTACCTGCAACCCGATGGCAGTTGGAGCCCGGCGCAACACTGGTTTACCATGAACGGTGGTTATGCGTTAAATAATGGTAGCGGTTTTCGTATTGGCCCAACATTGCTTGACCCATTGCTGGCGACGGCAAGCCAGGTACAAATTCAGATCAAGCTGGATTCTGGAGAAACACGCAATACCACGTTACAGCTGGTGCGCGACGAACTGCTCTCTTCTGAAGCAAGAGGTGAAACAGGTAACTATAGCGGCAGCAGCATGCTGGCTACTCCAGAAGTTCCTTCTGAGCCCGTCATTGCGACAGAAACCGTTGTTACCCCTGAACCTGTAGAGCCGGTAATTCATACTGAAGCGAGAACTCCGGCGAAATCGGGGTCCTCCCGCCTTCCTGTTATAGGCGCGGCAATACTGGCATTAGTCGTGATAGCTGGTGCACTGTGGTGGTTTTTAGGCCGGGATAAATCACCGGAAGTCCCTCCCGTTGAACAAACACAGCAAGAAACACCGGCCGCCGCACCAGAGCCTGTCGCTCATAGCACCTGTTCTGCACAGGGTTTGAACAGCCAGAACGAGCTTGATTTCGTCCAGAGCTGCGTTCAGGAAAAACTCGACAGTGACAAACTGCTGACCATTATCCAGGCCGCAAAAGAGGCTAAGAAATGTGGTGTTGCACAGCGTCTGTATGCTAACCGTGCCCAGGATGGCGATACCAAAATCGCGCTCGTGTACGCAGGTGAATACGACCCGAAATACCACCAGCCAAGTGAATGTTTCAAAGCACCGGATAAAGATACTGCAGCATATTGGTACGAAACAGTTCTGCAAACGGAGCCTGACAACCAAACAGCCAAACAGCGTCTTGAGGAGCTAGGAAAATGACCTGGAATCCGATGAATCGTCTGGCTCTGCCATTATGTGGTCTGTTGCTCAGCGGGCATGTATTTGCCGCTGATGGCGACAAACCTCTGCTCCAGGAAGGTAAGAAAACGTTATATCAACGTGTTCTCACTACCCCCGGCTGCAAACTTGGGACTGCCGCAGGTGATGATAAAGGTCAGCTACAGCCGGCCTTCAGTAGCCTGTATGTTTATCAAAAAGAAGATGCAAACGGCCAGAGCTGGCTTAAGGTCGGGCCGGATAGCTTTGGTAAAACTATTGGCTGGTTACCAAAGTCATGTACCGTCGACTGGAAAATGCAGCTCACATTGGCATTTACCAACCCGGCAAACCGTGACCGTTTGCTGTTCTTTAAAGAGAGAAAAAGCCTTGATGATATTCTCTCTGCCCCCGATCCCGTATCGCTGGTTGCCCCACTTCGCGCCAAGTTAAAACGGGATGGCCACGCCGAAGGTATTCAGGCTGAAGAACCTGAATATTTTGTCGATCTGCAAAAGCAGTTTTATCTGTTGCCAATCCTGAGCGGCGAAGAGGTCATGACCGAAGATGGCTTCTATACTCGCCTGCTTAACGTAGCCTCCGTCAGTAAAGCTGAAACGGCTAAAAAACAAGAAGATAACGTAAATCAATTGAAAGGGTTTAACGCCTCGGTGGTCTTCGTTATTGACTCAACCATTTCAATGGGGCCTTACATTGAACGCACCAAAGAAGCGGTTAATAAGATCTATGGCAAGATCAAACAAGAGCATCTGGATGGGCAGGTTAAGTTTGGGTTGATCTCATTTCGCTCAAATACCAAAGCCGTTCCGGGCCTTGAGTACCGCACAAAGATTTACGCAGATCCTAACCATGTGAAAGATGGTGCAGATTTCCTGAAGAAGGTCGCTGATTTAAAAGAAGCGAAAGTCTCCAGTTCTCTGTATGACGAGGATGCGTATTCCGGCGTGCTATCAGCTATTGATGACATTGACTGGAGCCCGTTTGGCGCTCGTTACATGGTCCTGATTACCGATGCAGGTGCTATTGACGGTAGCAACAAGCTGTCAGGTACCGGTCTTGATGCCAGCCAGCTTCGCCTTGAGGCGGGTAACCGCGGTATTGCTATCTATACGCTGCACCTAAAAACATCAGGCGGCAAAGATAATCATGCCAAAGCCGAAAGCCAGTACCGCGATCTCTCCAATTTTGACAGCACCCAGTCCAACCTTTACCAGGCCGTAAATGCTGGTGATATCAAGATGTTTGGCCAGCAGGTAGATGCGCTAGCCTCCGCCATTACTGAGCAGGTTAAATCGGCTTACATGGGTGATGCTGCGATTGGTAGTGCGCTTTACGCGAAAGACGATGGACAGAAACTGACACCGGAACAAAAGCTGCTTCAGGATACGGCATTAATTGGACATGCCATGCAGTTGGCCTATCTGGGTAAGCGTAACAGCACACAAGCCCCGTTAGTCTTTCAGGCATGGATTAGCGACCGCGACCTGATTAAGCAAAACATTCCTACCACCGACGTTCGTGTTCTCTTGACCAAAGGTCAGCTAAGCGACTTAAGCGATGCTGTCAGCCAGATCCTTAAAGCAGCAAATGAGGGGATGATCTCACCGACCAAAATGTTTGAGCAGCTGCGTACTGTTGCGGCAACCATGGGTGCTGATCCTAACCAGCTGAAACAACAGGACAATGCCCGCATTGGCGATCTGGGGGTGCTGGGAGAATATCTGGCCGATCTTCCCTATAAGAGCGATGTCCTGAACCTCGACGAAGAGACCTGGAAAAGCTGGGATGGATTGTCACAGGAGAAATTTATCCGCACGCTGTCATCCAAACTGCGTCATTACCAAAAATATAACGCCGATGTTGATCGCTGGGTTGAGCTGGCAAAAGGAAGCGATCCGCGCGATCGCGTTTATCCCATCCCGCTGGAAATGATGCCCTGATGCTGCGCATAGAAGAGTTGTGCGTTGTTCGTGGTCAGGGCAGTCATGCTCACCGGGTTTACCTGCCGCAGCTCACGCTGCGGTCAGGCCAGGTGGTCGCGGTCACAGGTGAAAGTGGATGTGGTAAAAGCACGCTACTGGAAGCCATCGGCTTATTACTGCAGCCCAGTAAAATCGGGTGCTTTGAGCTGGACGAAGGTGCACAGCAATTTGATATCGCAACGCTGATAAAGGATGAACAACATAATGAACTGGCAGGTATTCGCGCCCGCCAGCTTGGCTTTGTGTTGCAAAATGGGGGGTTGCTTCCCTATCTGAGCGTCAAAGATAACATCCTTCTGCCGTGCCAGTTGCTGGGATTACGCCCCGACAACGCGCTGCTGGACAGAGTGATCGATGCTCTCAAACTTGCGCCATTATTGGCTAAATATCCCACGCAGTTGTCGTTTGGTGAACGACAGAGAACCGCTTTCGCACGTGCGATATTGCACCGCCCAAAACTGGTACTGGCGGATGAACCAACAGCCGCACTTGATCCCTACAACGCAAAGAAATTATTTAGCCTGTTTATTGAGTTGGTCCGCCAGGAAGGCATGATGGCGCTGATTGTTTGCCACGACTGGCCACTGGTACAACATTTCAATTTACCCTGTTTAACTGCCCAGCCTGAACCGTTAGTGGCATCGTCGAAGCACGAACAGGGAGGAACCTATTTTGTCCTTTAACCGAGCCAGACTGCTGGGCCGCCTGGCTATGCAAGACCTGTGGCACGATCGCATCATTTCTTTTTGCATCGTCTCTTCTCTCGTCGCTGTTATCGCACCTTTATTACTTCTTTTCGGTTTGCGTTTTGGGATTGTGAACCAGCTGCAAGAAGATCTGGCCAGTGACCCTCGCAACCTGGAAATCCGTATGCTGAGTAGCGGCAGCTACAACCAAAACTGGATCGAAAAGTTACGGCAGCGACCCGATGTGGGTTTCGCCATCGGGCAAACGCGTTCGCTAAATACGCTTGCTGACCTGCAAACAGACAGCACACATTTCATTGAGAACGCTGAAGTTATTCCAACAGACTCAGGGGACCCTTTACTCAAGTCCCTTGAACTCCATCAGGAAAACGAGGTTGTCATTACCCAGGAAGCCGCACGTAAATTAGCGGTCAGCGTCGGTGATTCGCTCTCTTTGCGAGTAAGCAGAATGCTTGATGAACGCCGGGAGTGGGGACGAAAAAGCGTTACCGTCGTGGGGATTTTGCCTGCGACCTATTTTAATCGTGCCGCGATCTTTACCCAGCCTTCGTTATTGCTGGCGCTTGAACATTTCCGCGATGGCTTTGCGGTAACCGGGTTGGGGATGGCCAGCGGTGCGCAGCTTGACGGTAAACCACCGCTCTACGCACGCGCCAGATTATACGCCCGCGATATTGATCAGGTTGCCAGCCTTGAGCGCGATCTCCGGGAACAGCGCATCGAAACCACCAGCCGTCTGGCTGATATAGAAAATGTGAAAAGCATCAATCGGGTTTTGGGCATTATTTTTAATACCATTGCCGCCACTGCACTGGTTGGCTGTATTGCCTCACTTATTGGCTCATTTATCGCGAATGTTGACCGCAAACGTAAACATATTGCTGTCCTCCGCCTGCTCGGTTTTACCCGTCCCGCAGTGGGTGCCTATGTGATTTTTCAAGGCTGTCTGCTTAGTCTGGTGGCTTATATCGGCGGCTTTGCGATCTACCTTTTAGCCAGTCAGGTCTTTAACCAGGCGTTAGCGGGCAGTCAGGCAACAGGTCAGATGATTTGTAAGATCACCCCGTTGCACGGCCTCGTCGCTCTGATACTCACCATTGTCGTGGCGACACTGGTCGCCGGCATTGGTGCCTGGCGCGCCATTAATATTGAACCTGCGCAGAGCCTGCGCGAGGCATAACCCATATTCCTACTTGCCCAAGGCATTTATCATTTGCGGAGAACGTTCATGACCCTTACCCCTTCCACATTATCACGCTGGCTGGCGCTGGCTCTGCTGGTGAAGATGTCGCCCGTGCTGGCCGAACCGTGGGCAGAGAAAATCTATAACCCCAAGCCGGATAGCGACGATATTATTTTGCCCATGCCCTGTGAAGGTGCCATGGTATTCCGTCAGGTAGAGATCCCTGTCTCGGGCCCTCTGGATGATATGCCGATCACCTTAGGAGAAGATGGCGGAGAATGGGGGTTTGTTGAACACAGTTATCCAACCTTTATCGCCGGTAGCTTTACCGAAAGCAAAAAAAGCAAAGGTCGTTACTATTTGATGGCCAAATATGAACTGACAGCATTGCAATACCAGGCATTAACCAGCGGTACCTGCCCCACGCCATCACGTAAGTTAAGCATCGCAGAAACCAATATCAGTTGGTTCGATGCGGTAAATTTTGCCGATAAATATAACCAGTGGTTACGCACGAATGCTCTCGACAAATTACCGAAAGAGGATGGCAACCCTGGATTTTTACGCCTGCCCACTGAAGTAGAATGGGAATTTGCAGCACGCGGCGGCCTCAAGGTAAACAGTGCGGAATTCCGTGATTCCCACTACCCGATGGATGACATGAAAAATTACGAGTGGTATTCCGGTTCGCAGTCCTCTAACGGCAAAGTACAGCTTATTGGGCTGTTGAACCCTAACCCCCTCGGCCTACACGATATGCTGGGCAACGTCTCTGAGATGATGTTCACCCCGTTCTATCTCAATAAAATCAACAGACTTCACGGCCAGGCTGGTGGTTTTGTGGTTCGCGGAGGCAGCGTCATCTCGAATGAATCAGAGATCCGTAGCGCGACCCGTAAAGAAATTAACTACTACGATGAAGCCCATCCTTTCACCAGCAAAACCACCGGATTGCGTCTGGTTCTGGTCTCTCCAACCATTACATCAACAGACCGAGTGAAACAGCTGGAGAAAAATTGGGCTACTCTCGGTGCAGATAAACCGGGCATAGATAAGAGCAAAGACGCCCCCACAGACACCGCAAAAGCGCTGGGAAGCCTGGCATCAGGCGTTGAAGACACAGAGCTGAAAAAGAAACTGAAGGATCTGGAAAATCAGCTCCGCGCCAGTAATCAGCAACAGCAGGAAGAACGGGCACAATCGATCCGCGCCAGCCTTAACCTCGGCTCCTTCCTTTGCACAAAATTGCAGGATGATGGCCGCTTTCTTGACTTCCTCAATCACAACTATGAATTGCTGTGTAAGGATAAAGATGACAGTGATAAAAATTGCGCGATCCGAAAAACAAAACTGGGTGAGCAAACAGATCGCCTGCAACAACTGACGAGTTACTACGCCAGTAGTCTGGTTGATTCAGCCACGCTTTATGGTCAGGAAGGTCTGAAACATGAAGTGACGGTTTTCGATCAAATGCTCACCCTGAACAAACGTCTTGCAGGTCTTAAGCCATTTCTCGCCGCGCACTGGCAGAATCAGCAAAAATATCTGGCAAACGGGAAAATTGATGCCACCGGGTGGCTGGATACTTGTAAGCAAATTAAAAGCGGAAATTAATCTCACACAACGATTAAACACACATGTTTATTAAGGAGTGAAGAACGTGAAGTTTAGCTTAAAAATTGCGGCAATAGTCTTAGGCTGTATTGCCGCCACCCAGACATCTTTTGCCGAGACCTATAGTTCAGAGGATCAGGAACAATTAACTCTTGAGTGTCTGCTAACCAATAATAAATTTGCCAGCGCTTTTATTGCCCAGGATGCTGCCGGATATGCTCTGGGAACAGCATCTTCTCCTATTGCGGAGCTGAATCTTGTCACTAATCAGCCGGGAGTCACAGCGTATTACAGCGCAGAAACGATCGCCGGAGGATCTTTATACTGGATTCGCATCGTAAAAGGGGTCTATGAATATATTGTTTACGACAAAGAGCAACACGGTGATATGTCTGGCGTCGTCGTCACAAAAAATGGAAAAAAAGTATTCCATAAAGATTGTAAAGAACCAATCAAGGTAGGTACACAAAGCGACAGTAGTATCTTTAGCCGGGTGGCACAGGAAGATGCTGAAGGCGATCGTATTATCGACTTAATCAATAAGTAATATACGTGCGCCAGATCAGACAGGGGATATCGCAAGATATCCCCTGTAGAAATACAGACGAGTTACTTACCGTGTCCTACGCTAATTTTCAGCGGTTGATAATATTGAGGGTCAAAAACTGATAATGGAAGTGCATGCCATGAGCCATCCTGCGAGGCTTCATCAACTTTAGTAATGATAATACTGACCGTATTTTCAACTGAATCACAGCTAAATTCTGTTGCTGCATTAATTGAGCGAGTCGCATCACTATCACCAAATGCCTGAACGTGAAGCGCCCCCGTTTCCAGGGTCGCACCTGATTTATCGGTGAGCTGAAGGGTAATAGTAAGGTCATTAAACGCGCCATTCCCCCCGTTATCCAGAGCAAATACCAACGAACAAACCCCCTGAACCCAGCCGCTGTCAGTATTGCGAATATTGATATAGCGACTCTCACTTTCTGCGCTCATAACTGGATTGATCGTTCCACAAAACCCACCTACCAAAAATAAACCGGCCAATGCATGTTTCATTTTTATATTTCTCTGTTGTGATTTTCCAAAGACATACAAATAGTGTATCTTATCTAGATA
>NZ_JANEWJ010000051.1:0-17461 GCF_028069755.1 Citrobacter sp. Igbk 16
AAACCAGATTTTGTTAAACCAAAGTATGATTATGAAATGCTATCTTCTTTCTTAAACGAATCATCGAAGAATTTTACTAAAAAATGGGATGAATTATTAGATTCCAAGCATTGGCAGACTGTCAAAGCATTCAATCGTAGAATGACGTGGGAATGTGATGGATATCGAGATATGGAGCCTATTTCTGATTTTCATGAAGAAATCATTCGAGAAATGGAATATTTTATTTCAAACCCTACATCTTGGGTTGATGATGCAACTCCATCGATGCAGAAAAAAAGAATTAACAATATAAAACAACAATTTTCCAAAAAATTACTATCATTTGCGCGTATTGAAATTCTTCAATCGCAAAATCTTAAATGGGAAAATGCATTACAGCTTAGTGGCATCGGTTCTACCTATACCCGAGCAAGCCAGATAAAGGGCATTTTTGGCACTGTATCACCTGATTATCGAAAACCCGCAGCAGCTTTGTTGAAAAATGCTATCAAGATAATTCTTGAGTCCGCAGTTTCTGAAAACGACAGGTAAAATCATCAGGCGCAGTGAATAAGAATTTTCTGCGCCCTGAACTGGCCACGTACGAGATTGCCTGCGGTGTTCCTTCGTTGATCTCGTTCGAACATGCCAACGCTCTGTTTCAGAGAATGCATCTTCTCAGACCGCGATAATTACAGGCTTGCTCTGCGCCGGCCATTCGGTTAAAACCAACCGGGTGATGCTCTATCTTGCCCGGCGCAATGCACATCCTTATTTTCGGTATCTCGATCAAAGCGATATAGAAACAGGTACGGGAAAATAACAAATCGTTCCCGGCGGCTGGCTGGAGCAGGATTATTAAATAACCGTCCCTCGCACATTTAAACCCGAAGGAGTCGAAGATGGATCTGCGTGGCAAAATAGTGCTGTCTGGTCACTGTATCGCTATTCTGAAATTCAACACCTACCGGCTATTCGCTGGAAGCTGCGTAATCTGGCGGTACTGAAGGAAAAAAAACCGGCCAAGTATGCGGCGACGGTGAGCAAGTTAGAGGGGTTCTGGAGCAGTATTCTTAGCTCTGGTTTTAAGGGATTGAATTGAACAATGATGCTTGGTTATCTCAACTGCTTCATGATGACATCACTCGCTAATTGCCGATTATTTGTGAAAATCATCACAAAACCAAAGCAATTTTTAATGGGGGCCTTCGTGGGGGCTCTGTTCGCGAGAAATACCAACAAAACCAATAACAAACAGCACCTTAACCGTGGATATGATTCCGAATCCGGCACCACTATTTAAAGAACCCGCCCACAAGGCGGGTTTTTGCTTTTGTTTGATATAATTTACTCCCTCCCCGTAGCGCTTTGTTTCAATAGCGCATAACGATTAAGAAGCTGATTAATCCGCATATCGAGCTGCTGATACAAAGCGGGTGATACACTCCCCTGCTTTTTTAATTCGTCATCTATTTGACGCAATAACTCTTCTGTCGGCGGCGTTTGGTCAAGCTGGTGGCGAATAGTGAAAATGGCTGATTTCAGCTCCGACCCCGTCAGATATTTACCTTTGCGTTCATCAAGCGTATTTAGCCTGGCGGTTAACGCTTCCAGACCCTGCTGGGCATCATGCCAGTTTTGCAGAGCGCTTTCCGGCAACGCTTCCGTGGTTAACGATTTCTGTAACCCACTAACGAATGTCGTCTGCGATTCCTCCGGCCACAGGGTGACTAACTGCTGCGCTAATGATGCGGCATACTCCCTCGACCATAGAGGTGACAGGTCATGTAAAACGTCCAATTGCCCTTGCGTTGCGGCAATTATTTCCTGCTTCTGCTCCTGCAAATCTGAAGATTGCCTCAACGTGGACAATTGCTCTGGCGTCAGCCTCTGCGGCAATGGCTTCACCAGTTCATATCCGTCGGCACGCATATGAGTGATACCAAGAAAAGCACCTGTACTTACTAATGCAGTCACCATGACACCGATAGCAAACCCTAACCACATCCCTCGGGTTCCCTGTTCGGTTTGAGTAGCAAAAACCGTTGCGCCCGATTGCTCTGGTGACACGGGTTTATTAACCACAAAGACCAACTGTGGCAAAGACGTATCAACGTTAATGGTCGCACCTGAAGCCGGTATCATCACAGCGGCCGCTCCCGAATCCGCTTCAGCCTTCTCCAGGCGCAAAGCAGCATTGCGCATCCAGGTAACAACAGCCTCCAGTTTACTCAGCGCTTTCAACTCAAGCCGTTGCAGCACTTCGCAGACATGTTTTAAACTCTGTTCAACCCGATACACCATTGATAAATCAGCATATGACAGCGTCAACGTACGCAATTCTTGCTGTAAACGGGCAGACAGCCATGCCAGAATCTCAACGCGGGCATGCGTCTGCTGCGGCCATATAACATTCCAGTGGTGCGTCAATAAGGCTTCCATGAGTTCCGCGCCTTCGGCAAGCCCCATCAGGCCCGCATTACGTATTCTGCCGACGGTATACCAGGCCAGGGTTTGCAGTTCGACGCCGTTATGACGAAACAATGTCAGGCTTAACTGTTCAACGTTGTGCCAGTCAACATCCGGGCGCGCGGGGTGAGTCAGTTTGCTAATTTCATCGCGTAACAGCCCGAACTCCGTAAAAGCACGCGGGTCGCCACCGGTGGTGATGCGATTCTTTTCCATATCAGTACACCCTCGTCTCAAGCCAGCCCTGCTTCTTAAGATGACGAATAAGGACCCGCCCCTCAGGGGTAAAGTCAGTGCCATAGCGAACAATACCAAGGTCCTGCAGTTCAGCATCGATTGCATAACGCAAATGCCCCGGCGTTTCCTGCTTCTGCATCGTTACCTGAATACCTTTTAGTCGCGGTTCATACTTCAACAAAACCTGAGAAAGCGTGCTGATAAGCTGATGCGCCGTTCCTGGCATACCCTGGAGGATTTTGGTCATATCCGGCAGACCGTAGTCGGGTAAATGTTTGAGGCTACCGGCGCGGGTATTCAAAATGCGCTGCATATTATCCAGGACGGACAAGATGACCTGCGTGTTTTCACTGACTCCGTGCAAAGGAAAACCACCGGAAAAATTACCCAACAAGATGTCATAAAGAGAAGGCCGTTTAATCATGACTCGTCCTCCTGCATCTGAAGAACCAGAGCCTGAGAATTTAATTCAATCACTCGCGCTTTATCAGAATCGAGATCTTCACGACCTAATACGACACGCCATGAATCCTCAGACTGATCGGGAGAAATGAACATTCCCGCCACGCCAACATATTGCGCTTCCTTTTCGAGTGGAATATCGACAGTTACGCTTTCACCAGGACGTACCCGAATATCTTTCTGAGCCAATAAATCTGCTTTCACCACCGTGCTGTCTTGCGCAAATAAAGACTGATAGTTTGCCGAATCAAATGCTTTACGATCTTTGAGCTGGTAAATACGTACGACTGTTGAAAGCGCAATGCCCTGCGCATTTTTATTAGCGGCTTCTCTGGCGGAAAGATCCAAATGCAATGTTTTAATTTCCTTATAAAAAATTGACTTCGTTAATGATACCGCGCCTTCAGATACTTTTTGTGTCAGACCACATCCGGTGATTTGGCTGGTCATTGCGGTTATTACGGCAAAATTAATAGCGATAATCGCCAGTCTCATCGGCTTCCCTCCGCTGATCATGTTGACTAAGGCTCTGCCAGAGCCCAAGCTTAATCGTTATGAGTTGATTCTTAATTTCCGGATTATCCAGACGCATTACAGCCGTGCGGCCGAGCTGTACCGCGCGTTCGCTGTTATGACTGGTAAGTTGAGCATCCGGAAGCGCCGAACGAGGAATACGTAATTGCAGCCTCGCATTCACTCTGGCACCTAAATAAACGTGCATCAGCGCGAGAAAATCATGGTAAAGCTGACCACCGGGTAACCAGTCGCGAACTTCATCGGGAACATCCGTTGTCAGAGTAATTAGCACCTGACTGTTAATATCTACGGCGCTATTCCCCATCACCGGACGAGAATGGAGGCTAACGGGTTGCCGCGCACTCATTTTTAACGCCTTATCCAGCAGGATTGAACGTTTATCATGAGGGGTCACGGTGATATTTGTTGTTGGTGATAATAAAGAAACCAGCGCGGATATTCCTTCCGCTGTACGCGTTGGCATTCTCATTATTCCTAACAGCGCCAAAAAACGCGATAGCGGGGCTTCCGTTTGCGTGGCGCATCCGGGAATCCCCAACCCGGTTAGCCCCAGTAAATATTGCGATGTTTCATCTGTACCACCGGGGCGAAAAGTCGCTGGATAACTGTATTTACGCCAGATTCGATAAAACTGCGTAATTAAGCGGTGATTAAAAATATCCAGAAACTCAGCGACAACGTCCGAACCCTCCTGGCGCTGGGCAATATCATCCTGATAGGTTGTCGGCAGCGGCGATTCCACGCCATACAGCCCCATAAAAGTGACCCGAACCGTTGGCAGCAGTGTTGGTTGCTTCGGATCATATTCTGCACTTTTTAGCTCACCCGCCGGGAACCCCATCCCCGGATGAGGGCGAAAACGAATGGCATCGAAGCGCGGGCTTTGTTGGCTCCCAGGAGCTGGCGCTTGCGGGTTCCCCTGTTCCAGCAACTGGCAGAAACGATAAAAATTGGTACGTGGCAGGTTTTCGCCAAGGCTATTTAGCAGCCGGGCAGCCGCTGATTGTGATTCTCTGTCCATCGCAAGATTTTCCCTGCCGGCTGTATGATTAAAGTAAGCTGATTAAACAAATGAATATCCGCATATAATGCAAAAAAGCGGTTAAGCATTTCTCCAAACAGATGAATATCGCCCTCACCGGTAAATCCGTTCTCATCAAGCGTTATTTCGATGTCCACACCACGGAGTAGAAATCCTTTTTCAAAGCGCTGTATTTCATGTTGTTGAACATCCATGATCGCATCCAGGCGACGATAATTAAGCTCATCATCCTGCCAGTTATAGAGAGACAACGTTCCTTTGAGCACTTCAGCGCTGGCCATCATATTTAGAAAGCTGGATCCCAGGTGGCTCAACACGCGCCAGTGAAAACGATCCTCTGCGGGAGGGTAAGCGGGGAGAGTCGGCTTACACAGATTACGCACGGCAAGCGGCGTCTGGAGGATCTGCTCACAACGATTAAGCAATGAACTCTGCAAAGCTCGTCTGGGTAGCTGACCGTTTGTGCCGGTCACTTTCAATGACACAGTTTCATACTCAGCAAGACGATCCCGCTCCCAGGCATCGCCTCCGAGTATCAGCCAGGTATCATACAATCCGGATACGCCGCGTCTGACGCGAGTATGGTAGTAACGTTCGGACGCATTACGGCGCATCATTCCGCCCTTGTGGCGAAAGCTGGTGAATGGGGCATAGACGGCATTACGCGTTCGCTGCGAACCAGAAACTGCATCCACCGAATAAATTTCCGTGTGGCCATCATGTAATCTGCGCGGACGCAGCAAATATTCGCTTTCAAGCCCATTAACCACCAGCGGATCGGCTTCCAGAGTGAAGAGATTAATAACCGGAACGCAATGAAGACGGATATTTTCACTCCCCAGAGGAAGCTCAGAACGCCACTGTTGAGTCAGTACAGCTTCTATTTCAAAACAATCTATACCGGCAGGAAACGTTACCTTTTCCAGACCGTTAAGATGGACAAACATAAATTTTTCGCGGAACGTAAAATATTCAAGCAATAATTGCCAGCCGCCAAACGCCGCATCGCCTTTTGGCCATAAACTGTCTTCACCGGCAAATCCGCCCGGGGAAAAGTACCCCTCCAGTCGAATACGTTCTACGCTGTTGGGGAGTCTCAAATAAAGAGAGGCCAGACGCTTTGTCAAAGCAAGGTGCAGCGCGTGGGTCACCGGCGCGTCGCCGCTCAGGTAAAGGCTGAGGCGTGTCAGATCGGTTTGCGACCAGTCCATCTGTGGATTGCACTTTATTCGCATACGGATAACCGAGCGTCCGTCAGGTTCGGCATCCATATTCACCGCCGTGACAGACAACGGATTGAGCGTGACGGGCTGAGTAGTACGATACTGACATACCGTTTTTTTCGGGCCAACTGGCTGGGACAATACGCCAAACCCCGCATTAATCCGTTCGCTCATTTTCAGTACATCAATATCAGGTAAAAGCTCGACAATACTTAAGGAGGGAATGGTACGTAAATAATGTGGCCACAGCAGGCTCATCAAGCCTTCGGTAAATTCAGGAAGATGATCATCTATTTTGGCGCGCAAGCGCCCCATCGAAAATGCAAAACCTTCAAATAATCGCTCCACATACGGATCGGGAATGCCGGCTTTATCCAGATCCAGCATCGCTGCACGATCCGGATGCGCCTGTACAAACTCTTTTGCCGCTTCCCTTAAATAACGCATTTCCGCGTCATAATAACGCAGAGTTAAATCTTCCATTTTACAGTTCGCTTATTTAGTTTTAGCCACACAAGACAGCAGCTCTGGCGGGATCAATGGCGACCAAACCGGACAACAGGGAGTCCATCTCTGGCGCCAGACGCGCTTTGTCACTTTCACTGCGGTTGGCTTTTAAACGCAGAAGTTTCAGCCGTCGCGCTTTGACTTCAAACAGCAGTTCAGGCTCCCATTGTTTGAGGGTGAGAGAGTGTGCTGTCGTATTCAATTCGCCAAGCAAATGCAACGCGAGATCGTTGCGCCCACATTGTTCGGTCAGACGGGCCATCAACAGTTGGCGTAACCAACGCTGTCGACGTGAAATAATGCCGGGGCGAGTCTGAAGCCAGGCAAGCGCGGCTTCAACGCCTTCGCTATCCGCCAGCGCCAGCGCCTCGCTTTCAAGTAACAGAATATCGTCGTCCGCACCTGCGGTAGTAGCAGCGACTTTTTCCGTCTGCCAGTCGCTTTCCTGCAGCACGTCACGGGCTATCCACTCGCGGGTGACGTCATCAGCAAAGGGAGTTCCGTCGTTAAAAGCCAGCGTTTCCAGACCCGGCATCCGATGTAGCAGCATTTTCAGATCACTGATGATAATCGTGGCATTTTTATCCCATGGCGAACCCGCCCTGGTTAACGCCTGATGAAGGTACCACTGCACGTCCAGCCAGAAATGATTCACTCCCTCAACGAATAAGCTGTCAGTTAACTCAATCAGTTCAGTCCAGTTTTGCTGTAAATACATACGCTTGAGCTGCGCACGGTAATCACTCTTGGGCGATTCCAGGCGTGTACGTCCGGTGCCATCTGGCGGAGGAAGCTGGCTGACCGTATCGAGCCGCACGCTCTTCATCAAATGATGCGCCGCCAGCCAGCCATCCGGCTGATCGCTTAAGTATTTCGCCAACAACCGTGCCTGTTCCAGCAGCTCACGGCCAGAAGCAATACTTTTGAGGACAAGGGTTTCTGCGCTGTGCCGGCTGGGTTGAGCACTGATATTCTGCGGTACCAATGCCTGAGCGCCGCCAGACTGTGCCAGCCGATTTTCCAGCGCGCTATACAACGCCCCAAGTCCTGGACGAATGCTCTCCTCTCGCTGACTAAACTGCTGCTCCAGCAACATCAGCGCACCGGCAATCCGTTGCGTGTCAGGTCGTGAAACCTCGGGAAAACGCGCCAGACTATCCAGCATCCGTCCGCCTGCCAGCCATTCAAGGGCGGCCTTATGGCTGTTGGCTTTTAAGGGATGGAGAGAATCGCCATATTGCTGCATCAGGCCAGCCAGCAAAATCAGACCATCCGCCAGGCCGGACTCACCATCCTGATGCAAACGCGCCCATGTGTAGTAGGTGACAACACGGACATCTTTACAGGTATGGGTCAGAATTTTTTCCGCGAGCTCAATGATGAGATCCGTTTGCGCGCCAGAAAGTTTATTCACCTCCTCTCGCATACGCTGAAAATCATCGTCATAGCCTGGATCTTCACCACCGGGATTGGCTGCTGAAATGGGCAATAGCCAGTTTTTCCATAGCGCAGTCTGCGTTTGCGCCTGTTCCATTAGTTGCGGTTGTTCATCTGGCGAAGCCGTGCTGGCAGCCAGTAGGCGTTTCAGAGCGCTCATTCTTCTTCCTCTGAGGAAATCTTGCTGCTAACAATAAAAATTGCTTCTGGTAGTTCAAAGTCGCGGAGTTTGAGTAATGCGAGCGGGCCTTCACCCGCTTCCGTTCTCAGGGTGTAGTTCAGCGGCAATCCATCCTGCGCAGTCCAGCGCAGATTAAAACCGCTGCTCACGCCAGCGTTGTCGGTTATCTCCGCTTTCTCAAGCAGTCTTATCCATCCCCAGGTACCGGGGTTATCTGAGTAGATTCGGGTTCCCGTATTGGTGCTCACCCAGCTTAGGGTTGCCCCTGACGCTTGCGTATCGGCAGGCCAGACAACGTTTTTCCACGCTGGCATCTGGTTAACGTAGGTGAGTTTCTGCCCATCCAGCACGAGGTCAGTCTGCATCACATCCTGCGCCGTTCCAGGACGCAGTTCAAAACGCATCCCGGCTTCTCCACGAATAAATGCAACATCCGCAATTTGACTGAGCTGGTCCATCGCCTCGAGGAACACCGGATTAAACACCAGTCCCTGAGCATTCACCGTGTCGGCAACCCAGTGGCTACCCTGTTTATGCAGCACACCGCTTAAATGGCTTTCGAGAAAATGCGGGATCCGACCATTATCGCTTCGCAGATATTGCGCCAGCAGCGGCAGAGAAGCCTCACTGCCAACATCGCGAAACGGATAACGTCCGCCGAATGCGCTGTTCCAGTCATTCACAATCAGCGCCTTCCATTGCGCATTCAGGCCCGCCGCGGTCGGTTGCAACACCTGCTGCCATGACTGCTCCAGCGGCTGAACAAACATCGTTTGACCGAATCCACTCCATGCTTGCCCCAGACTGGCCGCCACCAGATTGCCATAGTCACGCGTGGTGGTGAGATCGATGGTTTTGCCCTGAAACACCGTTTGCGCCAGAGCCTGACTCATTCCCTGCGGATCGGCAGCGTTAGTAATCTGCTGGAGTTTCAGTCTGACCTGCGTTACCCGGGTCAGGTAGGTTTGCAGACTCAGGTGGCTAATATCCTGCCCAGCCGATTGTTCCTCCATCAATGCCAGAATTGGCGAGAAGGTACTCGCCATAGGGCCTTCTTCCCGTGCATGCTGGTCAATGGTTTGCTTTTCTTTCGTGTTAAACAGATCCTTTGCCGACTTCACCAGTGAGTCCGACAGCGCTTCACCGGTTAACCCTGTGCGTCCCTGAACGGCGAGGGTATTCATTAACGCAACCAGAGGAGACTGACGGATATCTGCAATCAACGTGAGTTGATCGATGGCATCGCTTAGCGTCTGGGTGCGCTTCCAGCGAATACTGTTGAGAAAATCGAGCCAGTTGTCGGCAAAATCCGTGAAATAACGCTCGCTAAGACGCATCTTTAAGGCCTGTGGAGAGAGAGGGTCGCTTGCAGAATGCGTATCATCCCCCAGCACCTGATCCATTTCTTCCCGGCGGTTGTTGACGATTTTCTCAATGGCGGGCAAAACCTCCTCTTCCCAGGCTTTGCGGGTATACACGCCAGCAACCGAACTGCGGGTATAAAATACGTGCTCTGCCCGGGTATCGCCGGTCATGTCTTCCAGACGAAGATCGGTGTAATGCGGCGTTACCTGTTCAATGATTTTCTGATACAGGGCGGCTTCGCCATTGCGGATCCCCATCTGACGAATTAACAGCGTTCGCACCTGGCTAATCAGATTTTTATCGGCTGCTATTTTCCATTCAGGGTGCGCCTGAAGGTGTTCTCCCCAGAATTGCCAAAGCCCAGGCCCAATGCCCTGCCATGATGCGCGCGAAATACCCGCTCGCTCCGGCCAGTCTTGCATCAACGTCTGACTAAAAAATGACGCCTCCATCTGTTCAGGCCGGGAGAGCATCAGATACATTTTCAGTTGGTTGTAGGCAATTTTTGCCCGAGCGGCAAACTGTGGACTGTCTGGAGCCAGTCGGGTTAAAGCCGTTAATTCCTGAGTGAGATGTTGAGCGGCTTCATCACGCAGGAGCGGAATAGCGATACGCGTATAACGCGGCCATAGCGCATCCAGCAGAGCATCATTTTGGCTTAAGCCGAAGCGGTAGTACCACGGCACCCCATTCTGCTGACGCCAGCGAAGCATGCCTGGCGTTTGCTGCAGAGCAGATAGCGCCGTAAAACGCTCAGCGAGCGGTGCATCCGGGCCGCCTGCCTGTCTCGCCTGATCCAGACTTTCGCCGATCAGATTGCGATTCGCCAGGAAAGACACCACCATTCCCGCCCCCCATAACAGCATCAAACCGGCTGTACAGACGGCCAACACGCGCATCCCTGAACGGCCTGTACGCTGTGCCTTAAGTTCAGCTGGTAACGCAGGGAGTGAATCAAGCAACGCACGCCAACGATCATCACGCATCCAGGCATGCGCAACGCGCGATGAGGTATTTTCCGCATACTGGCTCAGGATGACCGCCGCCAGCGGCAGAGGCCGGTGCGGGCTGAAAAAAGTGGACAACGATTCGCTGATGGCTTCTGCGCCAGGTATCAGCAAATTAGCCATTTTCAGTAAGAAGTTATCGCGGATATTGCACGTAACCTGCTGCGTGCCTTGCTCCGCCACCTGCATTGCCAGCGAGGTCAACTGCGAACGACATAACGCCGTGGTGCATCCAGCAGGGAACAAACACGTCGCAGAGTGAAGGGTTACGTCATCCCGGACGAATTGAGCGCCATGCAACGACCAAAGGTATAACGGCACTCGCCAGCGAAGCGTGGTAAAAACAGCCTGAAGATGGCGGGCGGCATTATCTATTTGTTCTGCGGTTAAAGAGACAACGGGTGTCGATTGAACCAATGCCTGCTGGTGCTGAAAAGTGGGGGTTACCCATACAATCCCATCCAGCGGGCGCCGATGCAGCTTGCGTATCGCATCAAACAACGAGGCATCTGGCGTTTCAGTGAGCCTACCTCCCCAGATTAACACCACGCCATCCCCTTCAACCCAGCGCTGAGTAGTGAGTTTAGGCACCAGTTGCTCAACCTGAGTGGCATCTCCCATCACCAGCAGGACACGCGTTTTGGCGCGCCAGCGGCGGCCGTAATTCTCTTTAAGTGTAGAATGGATGTTAATGAATATATTACTATCTAATGTGGCGGTCGTATTATTTCCCACATTTGCCTTATCAGATGATTTCCATGGCATAAAAAAATAAATAATTGATTTATATTTTAACAATGGAACATACGATATCAGCACTGATTTCAGCGCATTCATCTGCCATAATTTAAAAATATAACACAGCGCTAATAGAACAGTTGTAACGACGATTATCCTTGTTGTTTTGGTCTCCACCCCCAAATACTCTCCGTAATAAAAAAGCACTACATAACATATCAAACCAACGACAACCAAAATACATAGCCAACCAAATAGCCGCAACAAGGTGGACTTGTTCATATATCTATTCCTGATTTCTGATTTTTTTAACCCTCGACAATATAATCTTCCCATTCGATTCCGAGAATATTAGATCCACAGCACTCACGTTTTCCCCATTTAATAAAGAGAACATCAACATCATCCAGATATCAAACTCTCCGTGAATGCCGATATATAACTCTGCATAATATTGCTCAAGATTTTTATTATGTTCATTAAGAAGAACTGCCACCTTAGCCACATCTTGTTTATCGCTATGTTTCCCTATCAATAAGTTGTCAACTATCCCAACCCTGGCCTGATAAAAAATAATATCGCTAAGGTCTTTGAGTAGTTCACCTTCATTCGTAGCGATAGACCTATACAGCCTTGCTTTCTCGACACTATTATTCTGATTAACTAACATCGGCGGAGCGAAAAGAAAAGCACACATCCCATCCCCCGTTCCATGGTGATTATCTTTGATATCCGTTGATTTTTCCCCTACAATAATTAACCTGAATTTATCCTCCGTAACGCTTAGCCATTCATTAATATTTAATACATAATCGTGCAAGATAAATTCACTGTTTTTAATTATATCTTCAGAGAGCCCAAGTCGCTCCCAGGCCAATAAAAAAGGCTGCCATGCTGAAACCCCTGACATCTGACCAATAATAAAGTTAATAACCAAACATTTTTCAGAAGTAACCTCAATTAATCTGGCTCTCATGGGAGCCAATAACTCATGGAATAAAACAGTATAATCGACCGATTCTGGAAAATGTAACGCCCTGGTTCCAATGGCATTGAATTCGTTTATTTCAAGTAAACTGGATATCCGTGATTCTTCGGGAAAGAGATAACTATAATCTACAATGCTTATATAATCAGATGCCCATTTAGACCACTCACAATCAATATTAGAACCTTCCGTTAATATCATTTCATTTTTTTCAAGAGACACACCCAGTTGAAACAATCTAAGCCCTATGTATATAATAAACATTAAAAAAATACTTATCGATACTGCAAAAGCATAATAAAAAAAATCACTATTATGAGTAATATAATAAAACAGAGTGAATAACAGAACAATAGTTATTAACAATGAGAAAAAAACACCACTATCACGCCCCCACCTTATAGAAGGTACAGGTTGTATTTTCTTTTTACCTGGGATATTCCAACTCATTTTAATTTACCAAATCCCGCTACAGGGAAGGGTTGAAATAACATAACAGCCGCATTGACACATACATTTATGCACAACTACTGGTTTTCCATCTGAGATCCACTCTGTAGAACCCTGGATTATCTTATTTACTCCATGAAATGGAATAGGGCATATAACAGTATCATCAAGCAATGCGACACCTAAACCATCGATAGTTATCGTTGACGAAACTGAAATTACTTTACCACCACTACTTAATGGATCATTGAGTCTGACCAAGCCTAGCAACATAAATCCTCACTATAAAAAATATAACCATTAAGACATAACACTTTGAAAAAAACAAAAGATTACCCAACACATCTATATAATCAGATAAAGATCAGATAATAACATCTTACCTGGTAATAAATATTAGCTTTAAAATTAAACCCAAAAATAAAATTCGTCTAATAATAAAAAAACCACCATCCCGATGTCATTACCCATACAGATTTTCCATTTTTTTTGAATTCTTTTATTCTTCTGCGTTTTAATCTTCGCAAATCAATATTGGTCACATTATCCCAGCCAGCAACAGTCAATATCTCTTCCGTCAGCTGTTCTTTCGGAAAAGGATGTCGTCGCCAGATCGTCCATATTGCGGGCAGGATATACAGAAAGGTCCCCGTAACCAAAAATATCGTTATCACTTGCATCAATCCTTCACTAAGGACCCAATCTTCTTTATACAAACCCACTATCAGCAGCAGAATAGCCAGAATAATAACGACCGAAATGGGGACTTTCATCGCGTCTATTCGTGCGCGTCGTATTCCCTGGTAGCACCACGGCGGCATGGTCAGCGAGCGTGCATGTGGCCGGATAAGGGCATATACCAGGTACTCCTCTCCTACCGGCGCGGCAATCAGCTCCACTTCCTCACCTTCCCGGCAATAGGGGGCGCCCAGCCACCCTGAAAACTGCCGGCCATTGATTTCGCCCGTAACGTACCATGCCGAAGAAGAAACCCTGTCTTCATTGCTCGCCACCATGCCCTGTGCCGTTGCCGCAGACCCCGTCGAGGCCAGCACCAGCGCGGCAGACGCCATGTTCTCATCCTGCCTGCTGAAATATTCCCACGTCTGCGGATAGGCTTTGGTGTCAAAATAGTGCGTCAGGCAGCGCTGATGGTAGTTTGTCACCACACCACTGACCTTTATCAGCAGGGCTGGCGGGGGGAGTACCGGGTCCGGTGGCATATCGGCCAGCGCTTTTGCCAGCTGCTTTTCTTCACGATAGAGTTCCGCCAGCCGTTTTTTATACTCCTTCTTGCCTTCCGATTCATAGTGCGCAATGGTTTGTCTTAATTTTATCCATTCCCTGCGCTCCCGGAGATAGTTTTCTTCAATATACCCCTTACCCTTCTCCAGTCCCCGGATATAGGCTCTGGGCATATCGGCGAACAGTTCATCATCTTCTGTCATAGTATTTAATCTTTTAATTCCAGCTAATAGTAATAAAACCACCATCCTGATTTAAGTAATCGAATAGATCGTCCTTGTTTCTTAAATTCTTTTATCTTTTTCTTGTCGTGTTTCAGAAGGTCAATATTGGTCACATTATCCCAGCCAGCAACAGTCAATATTTCCTCCGTCAACTGTTCTTTCGGAAAGGGATGTCGTCGCCAGATCGTCCATATTGCGGGCAGGATATACAGAAAGGTTCCCGTAACCAAAAAGATCACTATCACTTGCAGTAATCCTTCACTAAGGACCCAATCTTCTTTATACAAACCCACTATCAGCAACAGAATAGCCAGAATAATAACGATCGAAATGGGGACTTTCATCGCGTCTATTCGTGCGCGTCGTATTCCCTGGTAGCACCACGGCGGCATGGTCAGCGAGCGTGCATGTGGCCGGATAAGGGCATATACCAGGTACTCCTCTCCTACCGGCGCGGCAATCAGCTCCACTTCCTCACCTTCCCGGCAATAGGGGGCGCCCAGCCACCCTGAAAACTGCCGGCCATTGATTTCGCCCGTAACGTACCATGCCGAAGAAGGAACCCTGTCTTCATTGCTCGCCACCATGCCCTGTGCCGTTTCCGCAGACCCCGTCGAGGCCAGCACCAGCGCGGCAGACGCCATGTTCTCATCCTGCCTGCTGAAATATTCCCACGTCTGCGGATAGGCTTTGGTGTCAAAATAGTGCGTCAGGCAGCGCTGGTGGTAGTTTGTCACCACTCCCCTGACCTTTATCAGCGGGGCTGGCGGGGGCAGTACCGGGTCCGGTGGCATATCAGCCAGCGCTTCTGCCAGCGGCTTTTCTTCACGGTACAGTTCTGCCAGCCGCTTTTTATGCTTCTTCTTGCCATCCGATTCGTAGTACGCAATGGTTTGTCTTAATTTCATCCATTCCCTGCGCTCCCGGAGATAGTTTTCTTCAATATACCCCTTACCCTTCTCCAGTCCCCGGATATAGGCTCTGGGCATATTGGCGAACAGTTCGTCATCTTCTGTCATAGTATTTCGTTACTCCAAATTAAACCACAGCAGGGACTTCCGGCGCATCATAGATAATAAATGGCCAGTAAATTATTGGTTTTCCACGTTGTTGTTTTTTAGCTGAAGATAATTGACGTAAGCTTTCTTGCAGTGAATTCCTGGTTTCATCAATAAATATATTGATTTTTTCCGGTGTACAACTATCGATATCAATCGAACAATCATCACCAAACAAGCCATTCTCAATCCACGACTGTAAGGCATCACGTGAATAATATTCCGTCAGAATATATTCAGCGACCATCAATAACAGGGCTACCTCCCAGGAAGCCAACAGCCCCACCCATTCGACGCCTAACTTTGTGAATTGTGGCGCAGCTGCCCTCCCCAACCATACGGCTAATTCCCCTTTAGCAGTCTTCCAGCCAAAGCGTTCAATCAGCACCGACATCAATTTCCCTTCCGCTTTAGCAATAATGGCAACATCGCTAAGTGTCTTGATTGAATATAAACCCGTAAATGCCCATTTTTTACTGGAATTCGGTAAAATAACTTTGTTCAATAATGTGGAAATATCTAACCCCAGCGAAATACCTGCACTTATCAGCGAACATCCTGCGCCAAACATTTTCATATAGTGGAGACTATTTTTCTCTTTAAGAATGACCTCCATTGCAGGGGTTGCAATATCAATCATCCCGCTCGCCGTTGCCGATATTGCGCTGACTACCTTCGCGTAGTTAGCAGGTTCATTTTTAAAATTATCGAGTTGGTTATACAACTCAACAACATTGAAAAATAAAACAAAAATTCTAATGCTGGTCACCGCATAACCAGAAGTTCCCACAGGCTGGCTAAGGTAATTGGCATACGCTTTTTCAAGTGCGGCATATTTCTTACTCGCCCCTCGGAGAAGATCAGCCCGAATGGCTCTTTGCGGGCTGTAAAAAACAGTGCCGGTAATGTAAGCCCTGCGTTCCGTAGCCCAACCATAATATTTACTGAACAATATTTTGGTTTCTAACTCTGACTTTCCAGAAGATAGTGAGAAAAGGGTTCGAACAATGAGGTCATTCATGGTATTGAGAACAGGTCCAATCCGTGACACGGAAAAAAACCTGGCCCCTACGGTTGCCATGTGTTGGTCCATTTGATACAGCACTCTTTTCGAGAATACGACATTGCCAGCCAGTGGTTTTGAAATTTCACTCGTTGCTTTTTCAAAACCTTTAAATATTTTATTAAGTTTAGCGCCATTCTTCTCAAAAAAGTAGAGTACATCATTTTCAGAAACCGGCGCTATGCTACACTGGTGCAAGCTAGTCAATAATGACTCCGCATCAGCCATGATCTCTGGATTATTATAAAAATGTGTTCTCCAGACAAGATTAGCTTCACTTGTCGTCGTATATGCGTCTATCCAGTCATCCAGCAATTTTACACCTGATTGCGACTCACCAAGACCAGTCATCGCAAAGGCAGCAATTTCACGATAGTTCGCGTTATCAACAGGATCGTTAGAGAAAAAATCCTGTAACATTGTTATAAATAAAGAAGCCTGTAACCATTCACAACGATAGCTAATCAGCTTAGCGAGTTGTTCATCAATTTTTTGTGTTAGATCAGCACAACATTTATTAAAAGACTCCCATTTAGTCTGCTTGATCATTCGAGAATATTTCGACCAATCATTAGCTACCTGGTGTTTTTTATAAACTTCGTGTTGTTTTCCCTTTACCTGCTTTTCGAATTCTTCGCGGGTTAGTATATCCTTCGGGTCTGTACCTTTAGATTTCTCATTCTGGGCATACATATCATAAGAATAATCCATTGCAGGAGGAGAGAGATATGTTTCCTGGGGTAATACAGAAAGTTGGGCTTCAACATTCTGTTCCGAGCTTTTGTTAACAATCTCCTTAACTCCGTTAATCAGACTCTGAGTGCAGAACTCCGGAGCGCGTTCTTCACCAAATATCTTCGCCATCGCCAGGACATCATTCGTCCATCCCGTCAGCTCATGCGTTATCCCTGATGCATCATGCAGCGCCATCAGCAACGGCGTGACGGGGGAACCGTCTGGCTTCACTCCCCGTTCCTTCATCTGCCGGATTGTGTTTCCGGCCACCCCGCTCTTCCACGGGTACAACGTCTCCTGCGGCCCCGGCTCTTTGACTATTGCATAGCGTTCACTCACACACTGGCTGACGCGAATTTTAGTATGGGTGCCATACGGTAACAACATTGCCGGACTCAACTGGCTTCCCTGCGGGGCGATGTAATCCAGAACCCCTGCAAGATTGCCTGTCGTTGCTTCTGTCGTTTGCTCTGAAGTCTGCGGTGACGTCCAGTTTGATGCACTCAGACGC
>NZ_JANEWJ010000052.1:0-15552 GCF_028069755.1 Citrobacter sp. Igbk 16
AATTAAAACATGCAAGTTTTTAGATGGAGTGCTTAGTGCGCCAGATATATCTATTAATGACCTGAGAGGTACACCGCAGAGTTTCTTTAGGTTAGAAAAGACGGCCGGTGAGGTTGCTTTTAAGTGTACTACAGGGGTGTCATCTGATTCGTTTCGATATCATTTTGAGTCAAGCAATGCAGTTGGTAGTATTCTTAAAAACGAAGATGCGCGAAATGCTACAGGTGCGGGTGATGTCGGATTTGAGATTTCATTAGATGGCGCTAACAAGATATATTTCGATAGTGGTAGTAGTAAGAGCTATAATCTTTTGAGTTTTAATGAAATTAGTTCGATTGAGCAAAAAATGGACCTTGTTTTATATGGAAAATACGTGGTGTATAGCGATGATTTTCATTCGGGAAGTGTAAGAAGTCTTGTGAAAGTAGTAGTGGAATATTATTAATACTTTTAGATGGTTATAATTTTTAATAAGCGCTCTCACTTAGTTGAAAGCGCGTTATCTTTTTCACCGATGATAAAAAATCTCGCCGTCGTAGGCTTTAATGATCTTAGCATCAGCATCATTGACCAGCACGTACGCGCCGCCCATATAGGTCCAGTGGGTGCCTGCCGTTGGTGCGGGCAGGTTGCGCAGATTCCATTGCTTAATGGTGTATTCTTCGGTGAGATACAGTGGTGGAACCTTGTCACCGGGCTTGAAATGGGTAAAGTCGGCAATGAAACTGCTCAACTCATATTTATCAATACCTGTGGGAGCTGCGGTTGCAGCCGGCGCGGCCCAGACCGCACTGCTTGCGAGCAGTAGTGCACCCAGCAACATTTTCTTCTTCATACCCATCCTCTCTACCTCTTCGGGTCATCAAAATTAGCCCTGTATGATTCCTGGCTAACAGGACATCTGACAAGCACTATTTTGTGATTACTCCAGTCATTTCGTAAAAAGTGTAAATGAAAGTGCAGAAATCCGGCAACCGTGACCCAGCGGTTTCACCGCCAAAGCCTGTTCCGCACCAATTTACATCGTTAATCGCAGGCAGTATCCTGTTGCCGAAACCTGAATATCATATTTGTGTTTCAACGACTCGGGGTGCCCTTCTGGTGAAGGCTGAGAAATACCCGTACCACCTGATCTGGATAATGCCAGCGTAGGGAAGTCTGACACTGCTCGTGTCCCTTCTTCGCGCGGGCAGGAGCTGAACCATGCAGCCTGACCTGCACAGCCGCGCGCTCGCGGCTCACACCTTACAGCAATTTAGAACGCTTTCCCCACTGACACACTGTATGACTAATGACGTTGTGCAGAGTTTTACCGCCAATACGCTACTGGCTTTAGGGGCATCCCCTGCGATGGTGATTGAACCTGAGGAAGCCAGCCAGTTTGCAGCTATTGCCCAGGCGCTACTCATTAATGTTGGGACACTGACTCAGGCGCGAGCAACGGCAATGCGTGCCGCCGTTGAGCAAGCGCAGCAGGCGAAAACCCCCTGGACGCTGGATCCTGTTGCCGTTGGCGCACTGGATTTTCGTCGTCGCTTTTGTCTGGACATACTTGCGCTGCGCCCGGCTGCGATTCGTGGCAACGCGTCAGAAATACTCGCCCTGGCTGGGATGAACGCCGGTGGGCGTGGGGTGGATACCACCGACACCGCATTGGCTGCGCTTCCCGCAGCGAAGGCGCTGGCTCGTCAGGTCGGAGCCATCGTCGCGGTTACCGGGGAAGTGGATTATGTCACTGATGGTCAGCGGACGGTGGGTATTCATGGTGGCGATCCGCTGATGACACGGGTCGTGGGCACCGGATGCGCACTGTCAGCGGTAGTCGCCGCCAGTTGCGCTTTACGTGGTGACCGACTTGATAACGTCGCCTCCGCCTGTAGCTGGATGAAACAGGCCGGACAAATTGCCACGCAACAATCGACCGGACCGGGCAGTTTTGTCCCGGCATTTCTCGACGCCCTCTATAATCTGAACCCCCAGGAGCACGCATGAAACGGATTAACGCCTTAACCATTGCCGGAACCGATCCGAGCGGTGGCGCAGGAATTCAGGCCGACTTAAAAACATTTTCGGCACTCGGCGCTTATGGCTGTTCAGTCATCACGGCACTGGTGGCGCAAAATACGCGCGGAGTACAGTCGGTATACCGGATTGAACCCGATTTTGTGGCGGCGCAACTGGACTCTGTGTTCAGCGATGTGCGCATCGATACCACCAAAATCGGCATGCTGGCAGAAACCGATATTGTCGAAGCCGTTGCCGAACGTTTACAGCGTCACCGGGTACAAAACGTCGTACTGGATACGGTAATGCTGGCAAAAAGCGGCGATCCGCTGTTGTCTTCCTCTGCGGTTGAAACGCTGCGTACCCGTCTGTTACCGCAAGTGTCGATTATTACCCCTAATCTGCCGGAGGCGGCGGCGTTGCTCGGTGCATCGCATGCCCGAACGGAGCAGGAAATGTTAGAACAGGGGCGTGCGCTGCGTGCGCTGGGCTGTGAGGCGGTATTAATGAAAGGGGGGCATCTGGATGATGAGCAAAGCCCTGACTGGCTCTTTACCCGTGATGGCGAACAGCGCTTCACCGCGCCAAGGGTGGTGACCAAAAATACGCACGGAACAGGTTGTACGCTGTCGGCGGCGCTGGCGGCACTGCGTCCACGTCATGTTAACTGGGCTGATACGGTACAGGAAGCTAAGTCGTGGCTCTCTGCGGCGCTGGCGCAGGCGGATACACTTGAAGTGGGCGAGGGGATTGGTCCGGTGCATCATTTCCACGCGTGGTGGTGATGAGCAGAAATGGTATACTGGCTACAGAAACGGCTGCCAGGAAAAAGATAAATGGAACAAGCGCATACCCAGCTTATCGCGCAACTGAATGAACGTATTTCAGCGGCGGATAACACGCCGCTGTATATGAAATTCGCTCAAACGGTTAAGAATGCTGTGCGCAGTGGGATCCTGGAGCATGGTAATATCCTGCCTGGCGAGCGTGACCTCAGCCAGTTGACTGGTGTTTCACGCATTACGGTGCGGAAAGCGATGCAGGCGCTGGAAGAAGAGGGGGTGGTGACGCGTGCGCGTGGCTACGGGACGCAAATCAATAACATCTTCGAGTATTCGCTCAAAGAAGCGCGCGGTTTTTCACAACAGGTGGTGTTGCGCGGTAAAAAGCCGGATACGCTGTGGGTGAATAAACGCGTGGTGCCCTGCCCGGAAGAAGTGGCTCAGCAGTTAGCTATTGCTGTCGGCAGTGAGGTCTTCCTGCTTAAACGCATTCGCTATGTTGATGAAGATGCTGTGTCTATTGAAGAATCATGGGTACCCGCCCATCTTATCCATGACGTGGATGCTATTGGCGTTTCACTGTACGAGTATTTACGCAGCCAGCATATCTTTCCACAGCGT
Source organism: Citrobacter sp. Igbk 16 (assembly GCF_028069755.1). NCBI lineage: Bacteria > Pseudomonadati > Pseudomonadota > Gammaproteobacteria > Enterobacterales > Enterobacteriaceae > Citrobacter > Citrobacter sp. Igbk 16. The sequence goes on from NZ_JANEWJ010000052.1 coordinate 3,408, forward strand.
ACACGCTCACGCGTCAGTGCGCGGATGCCGGACGCAGAGTTCCAGTCACATATTCAGATGGACAGCAAAGTGCCGGTACTGGTGATCAAGCAGGTAGCACTTGATCAGCAGCAACGGCCTATTGAATACAGTATCAGTTACTGTCGAAGCGACCTATACGTCTTTGTGTGCGAGGAGTAACGCCTCGCGTGAGGGGGCGCAGTCGCCGCCGCGGTGACCCACCACCCAGGATGCTACCGCATTGCCAAGCAGGACGGCATCGCCCAGCGGCCAGCCCGATGCCAGCCCAGCCAGCATACCGCCTGCGTGACTGTCTCCCGCACCGATGGTATCAACGACTGTGGTCGGAAAGGCGGGCACGCAACCGGATGTGTGCTCAGTAAAATACCATGCCCCATCTTTATCGTGACGTACCACTACCGGCGCGGCGAAGCGTTGTACCCATTCTGCGCCAAAACCTTCTACATCATGGCTCAATGCAAACCGCTCGGCGGCAATTTCCGCCTCCTGACGATTCAGTGACACCAGCGGGCGGCAGGCCATGATCCGCGCCATCAGAGCATCGGGAATATCACCAATTCGCGGACCAAAATCGATGAATGGTGTAGCCGTCGTAAGACTCTCCAGCCACCGTACCAGCAATTCACCACAGGGTGAGGCCAACTGATAGCCGGAAAGGTAGACGTAACTCTCGTGCGGGATATTCAGCTGTGCCAGCCAGTCAGCATTCCACTGATTTTCGACGCCACTAAAGGACATAAATGTGCGTTCACCGTCCGGCTCTACCAATGCCAGACACCAGCCGTTATCGCCTTCGGCATTGTCGATCAGGCTGTGCAATCCTTCTTTCGCCATACGGTTGCGGATAATATCGGCCCACACGCCCTGACCCAGCGGTAAAGCATTACTGGCCTCAATGCCCAGACGCTTCAGAGCGACGGCAATGTTGAGCGCACAACCGCCCACGTTCACGCCCTGCTGCTTAAGCTCAATATCACAGCCGCGCCAGGGAAGAGCATACGCATCGGCAATCACATCAATAACCGCCGCACCGACTACCGTTACCGGTTGCTGGCTGTGCAACTGTGGGAGAAGCATTTGCAGACGCGTAGCACTCATAGCGCCTCCCGTTGCTCGCGCAGTCGCACTAGCGCACTGGCATAGCGGGTGAAATCGAGCTTATTCACCGCATCCAGTTCCTGTTTTAACGTCGGATTAATCGCGCTTACGCCGTGTAGCGCACCACAAATAGCGGTTGCCATTGCCCCGATGGTGTCAGTGTCGCCGCCGAGGTTCGCACACAGTACGGCACAGCGGTTAGGATCGGTTTGTGCCAGTTCGACCATCGCGATGGCGCAGGGCACGGATTCGATGGTGCTGGTCCCGGCGCCAATCACCTGATACAGCTGCTCGCTGGCAGATTCCGCACCGTTGGCCTCGCGAACGATTTTCAATGCCAGTTCAAGGCGGGCGGCGAGCGATGCGCTAAACGTAGTGATCCGTTTTTGCTGAGCGTGGAGGGCAATCGCGGGAAGTGCCCCGACAATCTCAGGCCATGTTCTTCCGTCGATAGCTCGAGACACCGCCCAGGCGATGACCACCGCGCCCGCAATCGCTAAATCCGACTTATGTGTCGGGCTGGAGGCCAGCGCGATGTCGTCAATAAACGCATCAAGATTCCCTGTCGGTAGCAGACATCCCAACGGCGACACGCGCATAGCCGCCCCATTGGTGACACCGTTGTTTTCCAGCTCAGCAACGGGCTTACCGTCGCGGATGGCGTTGAGCGCAATCTTTGAGGTGGGGCCCAGCACGTTTTTATTGAAAGCATCAAAACGTTCAGCCCAGGCGAGGATATTGCGGCCAATAACGTCCGGAACAATCTCTCCGTTGCACTCTAACAGAGCATCAGCCAGACACAGTGCCATGGAGGTGTCATCAGTGAACTCCGCCTGGTTGAAATAGCAGGCGGCATTATTTTCCGCAGGACCGGGCAAAAAACGGTCGATCCAACCAAAGTGTGCCCTAACGCGGGTTCTCGGCCACAGTTCCGACGGCATACCCATCGCATCCCCTAACGCCTGCCCATAAAGAGCACCGAGAATACGTTCTGCTTTCATTTAACTTCCCCTTGTTGCAATGCGATATCGCGGTCGTCCACCTTAATGGCGGTGATTTCTTTGTCTGACTCGCGAAAGAAAATCATAAACAGCACGGCGATGACGGCAATCATGATCGCGCCAAATCCCCACATGCCAGCCCAGTTAAAGGTGAGGCCATCAACCGGCTCTTTATAAGCAAACATTTTTTCCATCATCACCCCACCCAGGCGGTAGCCGAGCAGGCTGCCGAATCCCTGACAGCAGAGCGTGATTAACCCCTGCGCCGCGGTGCGCATGTGCACCGGCGCTTTTTTATCGACATAGATGTAGGCCGTAACGTAGTAGAAATCGTAGCTAACGCCATGTAGCAGAATGCCGAGAAATAACAGGGCGTAGGTGAAATATTCTTCCGCGCCGCCGTAAACAAAAAATCCGTAACGGATCGCGGCAGTGATAAGACCAAGCAACAATACCTTTTTAATGCCAAAGCGTTTGGTGAAGAACGGCAGTGCCAGCATGAAGAAAATTTCAGAGAACTGGCCCAGCGTCATCCAGCCGGTCGCATTTTTCATCCCAACTTCTGTCAGGTAGCCGTTGGCGAAGATGTAATAGAACGCCAGCGGCATGGCAAACAGAAAAGAGCAGAAGAAAAAGACCAGGAAGTTCTTATCACGCAGCAGGATCAGCGCATCCAGACCCAGCATGACTTTGAAATCCATCTTGCCGGTACTTTTCGGCGGCGTATCTGGTAAAAAGAAAGCAAAGATGCCCAGTAATGCTGAACTTGCGGCTGTAATGAGCAGCGGAATGTTGGTCGGTGAAATGTCGTTATAGCCGAGCATTTGCGGTAAGAAGCCACAAGCCAGGCCGGATGCAATCCAGCCAATGGTACCCATGACGCGGATGCGTGGAAAATCACGTTCGACATCCGGGACATTGGCGAAGGCGATACTGTTGGTTAGAGCAATCGTCGGCATATAGGTGAGTGAATACGCCAGCAATAGCGGAAAGAATCCGCCGAACGTCGTCTGCTGCGCTGCAAAATACATCAAAATCGCGCCGACAAACATTAGCACTGCCAGTACTTTTTGCGCAGAGAAAAAGCGGTCAGTGATCGAACCGACGAAGATTGGTGAGAGGATCGCGGCAATGGCGGTACAGGCATAAGACCAGCCAATTTCACCGGCAGTAAAGCCGCTTTTACTCAGCCAGAGCCAAAGCGGCACAAACCAGGCGCCCCAGATAAACCACTCCACAAACATCATGAACGACAGCTTAACTGTAGTTTTCATCTTTAAATCCTTCATGACAGGTAAGGTACGGCTGGATAGTACCATTTGATAATACCTTTTAAATACCTTTGTGGTCTAAGTTTGACCGCTGTATCATTTTTTGATGCCTGAATCGAGCCAGCGGAAATCGCTGAAAAGTGCGCTAAAGATGGAAAAAATACGCAGTCAGTACCAGGCTTATTGCTGCCCGCAACCAGGCGGGTCAGGACAATCCACTTCCGATATCAAATCGGAACTTACGGGAGCATAGCTATGACTGATATTGCGCAGTTGCTTGGCAAAGATGCCGACAACCTCTTACAGCATCGTTGTATGACCATTCCTTCTGACCAACTTTACCTACCAGGACATGATTACGTCGACCGCGTGATGGTTGACAATAACCGTCCACCCGCCGTGCTGCGTAATATGCAGACGCTGTACAACACCGGACGGCTCGCCGGGACCGGTTATTTGTCGATTCTGCCTGTAGACCAGGGGGTGGAACATTCTGCTGGGGCATCGTTTGCCGCAAACCCGCTGTATTTTGATCCCAAAAATATTGTTGAGCTGGCAATTGAAGCGGGCTGCAACTGCGTCGCGTCAACCTATGGTGTGCTGGCGTCTGTTTCGCGTCGTTATGCACATCGCATTCCATTCCTTGTGAAAATTAACCATAACGAAACGCTCAGCTACCCGAATACCTTTGACCAGACCCTGTATGCCAGCGTGGAGCAAGCGTTCAATATGGGCGCGGTCGCGGTGGGGGCAACCATTTATTTCGGTTCAGAGGAGTCGCGCCGCCAGATTGAAGAGATTTCTGCGGCCTTTGAACGTGCCCATGAGTTGGGCATGGTGACGGTACTTTGGGCCTATTTGCGCAACTCTGCGTTTAAGAAAGACGGTGTGGATTATCATGTTTCGGCTGATTTGACCGGGCAGGCAAACCATCTGGCGGCGACTATCGGCGCGGATATCGTTAAACAGAAAATGGCAGAGAATAACGGCGGGTATAAAGCGGTTAACTTCGGCTACACCGATGATCGTGTCTATACCAAGCTGACCAGTGATAACCCGATTGACCTGGTGCGTTATCAACTGGCGAACTGCTATATGGGGCGCGCCGGATTAATTAACTCTGGCGGTGCGGCCGGTGGAGAAACCGATCTCAGCGATGCGGTACGTACGGCGGTCATTAATAAACGTGCTGGCGGCATGGGACTGATCCTTGGACGCAAAGCATTCAAGAAAACCATGGCTGACGGCGTGAAGCTGATTAACGCCGTGCAGGATGTTTATCTGGATAACAAAGTCACGATTGCCTGATGTCAGTAGAGTACCGTCGGATTAGCGCAATAATGGGCAACCCGGCGGTAGCCTGCAACGCAGGGCTGCGGGCAGGATTTCAACATGAAACTTTTGCCCGCTGAGCGGTTCACCATCCAGATTGAAGGTAATTTCATGTGGCGCACGGATATCAAACCATGATGATGCGCCATCGATGATATTCGGATTGTCTTCGGACTGAGTTATCGCCGATAGCAGTGCCGGAATCAGCTCCTCACCGGTAAAGATTCGCAGTTGCAGCAGACCGTCGTTAATGAGCGCGGTTGGGCAAAGTTGCTGTCCGCCACCGGCCTGACGCCCGTTGCCAATACCAATCACCAGCGCATCCCCCTGCCAGTGAAAGTTTTCGCCGCGAATGTCGCAACTGTCTGGCTTCAGCGTATCCATGCGCATTAACCCGTGAATAAAGTACGACACACCGCCCAGGGCGGCTTTGAGTTTCTCCGGTGTTTCGCTGGTGATCCGCGTACCGAACCCTCCGGTCGCCATATTGATAAAGCAGGTTTTATTGTTGACCTGCGCCATATCAATCTCTACCGAGTTCCCGGCAATAGCCAGCTTTAATGCCTTGTCCAGCGCTTCAGGAATGCCAACGCTGGTAGCAAAATCATTTGCCGTTCCCAATGGCAAAATCCCGAGTGCGGGAACATTCTCCCCCTGGCAGTGGATCAGCGCTGTGGATACTTCGTTGATGGTACCGTCACCACCGCCGGCAATCACCGTTGCCACGCCCAATCGGAGCGCTTCATCAACGTAACGTTGCGCGTCACCTTTTTCCCAGGTAACGCGAACATGGATTTCGACACTTTCGTTGCGCAGTTGAGCAATAGCGTCACGCAGGGGAAGGTTATCAGCACTTTTCCCATTCAGGATCAGTAAGCTGGCCGGGAATGCTATCATCCTGTTACCTCACTTTTATCGTTTTAACTAGTGTATGTCAGGAATGCGTTTATGGCGTAGGAACTGACTGAAAGCGAAGACCCATAGACGGGTTCTGAGGGAGATATGGGGGGGATTGACTCGCTTTGCTTGCCCCTGCGGGGCAGCCCGTTCGCTGCGCTCCCGGTCTGTCCAACTGGCTGCGCCAGTAGTCGAACCCCGGTCGGGGGTTTCTCATCCCCCCGGAGATGTGCAACATGCGAAAAAAAAGCCCGTACTTGCGTACGAGCTCTTTCTCGAATATGGCGGTGAGGGGGGGATTGACTCGCTTCGCTCGCCCCTTTGGGGCAGCCCGTTCGCTGCGCTCCCGGTCTGTCCAACTGGCTGCGCCAGTAGTCGAACCCCGGTCGGGGGTTTCTCATCCCCCCGGAGATGTGCAACATGCGAAAAAAAAGCCCGTACTTGCGTACGAGCTCTTTCTCGAATATGGCGGTGAGGGGGGGATTGACTCGCTTCGCTCGCCCCTTTGGGGCAGCCCGTTCGCTGCGCTCCCGGTCTGTCCAACTGGCTGCGCCAGTAGTCGAACCCCGGTCGGGGGTTTCTCATCCCCCCGCAGATGTGCAACATGCGAAAAAAAAGCCCGTACTTGCGTACGAGCTCTTTCTCGAATATGGCGGTGAGGGGGGGATTCGAACCCCCGATACGTTGCCGTATACACACTTTCCAGGCGTGCTCCTTCAGCCACTCGGACACCTCACCATATTGTTGTTCCTGTATTGCTGGAACGGGCGCTAATGTAGGGGAAATACCGCCCCGGCGTCAATCTACTTTTTCAAAAAAACGTGCATTTACACAAACTTCAAGCAACATGGGGCTTAAATGAGCGGGAATTGTTTTTTTTGCCAGCATCCTAAAATTTGCTAATCTGATATTCCCTCGGAAAATGATGATAATAAGTGCGAGAACGTTCCGCATAACAATATTCAGGAGACAATATGGAAATAATTTTCTATCACCCTACATTTGATACGGCCTGGTGGTTAAAGGCGCTGGCGAAAGCCATCCCTGGCGCTAACGTTCGCGAGTGGAAAGCGGGTGATAACGCCCATGCCGACTATGCGCTGGTTTGGCATCCGCCGGTTGAAATGCTGGCAGGACGAAAATTGAAAGCCGTCTTTGCATTAGGAGCCGGAGTGGACTCCATCCTCAGTAAGCTAAAAGCGCACCCGGAGATGCTGGATACCTCGATTCCACTTTTCCGTCTGGAAGATACCGGTATGGGTCTGCAAATGCAGGAGTATGCGGTGAGTCAGGTGTTGCACTGGTTCCGCCGCTTTGATGACTATCAGGCATTAAAAACCCAGGCGAAGTGGCAGCCGTTGCAAGAGTTTACCCGTGATGAATTTACCATCGGAATCATGGGGGCTGGTGTATTAGGGGCTAAAGTGGCAGAGAGTCTGCAGGCATGGGGCTTCCCGTTACGCTGTTGGAGCCGTACTCATAAATCCTGGCCTGGTGTGGAAAGTTTTGCAGGCACCGAAGAGTTGAGTGCGTTTTTAAGCCAGACGCGTGTGCTGATTAATCTTCTGCCCAATACGGCAGAAACGGTAGGCATTATTAATGCCGGGCTGTTGAATCAATTACAGGATGGCGCCTATGTGCTTAACCTGGCGCGTGGCGTTCATCTCAATGAAGACGATCTTCTGGCATCGTTGAATAGCGGAAAACTGAAAGGTGCGATGCTGGATGTTTATAGCCGAGAACCGCTACCCGAAGACAACCCATTGTGGAAACACCCGCGTGTGGCGATGACGCCGCACATTGCAGCGGTAACGCGCCCGGCGGAAGCGGTGGATTATATCTCTCGTACAATCCTTAGCCTGGAAAGTGGCAAAGCGGTTACCGGTCAGGTCGATCGCGTTCGGGGTTACTGATATCAATGTCAACCCGGCCCGCGCCGGGTTTCGACTCAATACACCCCGAATTATTTAGGGTATTAAAGGCGGCGATACCTGCTATCCTTGACGGAAAACGACTACAGGAGAGAGTTATGTATCCCGTTGACCTGCATATGCATACCGTTGCCAGCACCCACGCTTACAGCACTTTGAGTGATTATATCGCTGAAGCCCATCGCAAAGGTATCAAACTGTTTGCCATCACCGATCATGGACCGGACATGGCGGATGCGCCACACCACTGGCATTTTATTAACATGCGTATTTGGCCGCGCGTGGTGAACGGCGTGGGGATCCTGCGCGGGATAGAAGCAAACATTAAGAATATTGAAGGTGAGATCGACTGTTCAGGGCCGATGTTTGACTCACTTGATTTGATTATTGCGGGCTTCCATGAGCCGGTTTTTGCCCCTCACGATAAAGAAACCAATACTCAGGCGATGATCGCCACGATGGCGAGTGGCAATGTACATATTATCAGCCACCCAGGAAATCCCAAATATCCCGTCGATATCACCGCAATTGCACAGGCGGCGGCAAAATATCAGGTCGCACTGGAAATCAATAATTCCTCATTTTTGCATTCGCGTAAGGGCAGTGAAGATAACTGTCGCGCTGTCGCTGCTGCAGTACGTGACGCTGGTGGCTGGGTTGCCCTGGGTTCAGATTCCCATACCGCATTTACGTTGGGAGAGTTCGGTGAATGCCGTAAGATTCTGGATGATGTGGGCTTCCCGGAAGACCGAATTCTGAACGTTTCACCAAAACGCTTGCTGACGTTTCTGGAATCGCGGGGCATGGAGCCTATCGCGGAATTTGCTGAACTTTAATTGTTACTAACTGGAATATATCAATGAACGAGTTTTCTATCCTGTGCCGTGTACTGGGCTCGCTGTTTTACCGCCAACCGCAGGACCCTTTACTGGTTCCCCTGTTTACCCTGATTAGCGAAGGTAAACTGTCTGCTAACTGGCCACTGGAACAGGATGAGCTGTTGGCCCGTTTGCAGAAAAGCTGTGATATGCCCCAGCTCGCTGCAGATTACAACGCGCTGTTTGTCGGGAAAGAGTGTTCCGTGCCGCCTTATCGTAGCGCCTGGGTAGAAGGGGCGAAGGAAGCAGATGTTCGTGCATTCCTTTCAGCACGTGGAATGCCGCTGGCGGATACACCAGCCGATCATATTGGTACCTTGTTGCTGGCGGCATCCTGGCTTGAAGACCAGTCCGCAGAAGATGAGAGTGAAGCACTGGAAACCTTGTTTGTTGACTACCTGCTTCCCTGGTGCGACACGTTCCTTGGTAAAGTTGAGGCGCATGCGAATACAGCTTTCTGGCGAACTATGGCACCGCTGACGCGCGATGCCATTAGCGCAATGTGGGACGAATTGCAGGAAGATACCGACGAATAAATGTGATTTAGATCACTATATACTGCAACGCAATTTATCATCTTGCATAAATTGTGTGCACGATCTCATTACTATGCCGTTTTTCTGCTAAGATGCGCGGCATGAACATACTTCTCTCTATTGCAATCACAACGGGCATTCTCTCCGGACTCTGGGGATGGGTGGCCGTTTCTCTTGGTTTACTCAGTTGGGCTGGCTTCCTGGGCTGTACGGCTTATTTTGCCTGCCCGCAAGGTGGACTGAAAGGGCTGTGGATCTCGGCGTGTACGCTGCTAAGCGGCGTGGTGTGGGCGTTGGTGATTATTAATGGTAGTGCACTTGCTCCGCATATGGACATCCTTGGTTATGTCATAACGGGAATTGTCGCATTTATGATGTGTATCCAGGCAAAGCAATGGTTGCTTTCATTTGTCCCGGGCACATTTATGGGGGCATGTGCAACATTTGCAGGGCAGGGAGACTGGCAGTTGGTTCTGCCTTCTCTGGGGCTGGGCTTGGTGTTTGGTTATGCGATGAAAAACAGTGGGCTGTGGCTGGCATCACGTCGCGAAAACCCGGCTTCATCCACACTGACCAGTAAATAAAAAAAGCGTGAGGCTTCCCTCACGCTTTTTTCTCTCGGTTTATTATCAGGACTCTGGAGGTACCGACATATGGCGGTATTTGACCAGAATGTCGTTATCAACTTGTTTCTTATCCTGCAAATCCCACAAGCCGCGATCGATACCGTCATTTATCAGGAAGATAACGCCAGTTTCAATGGCTGACATCAGGCAAAGCATGACCGGCTCGTTAGAGGTATAACCAATTTCCCCTTCCAGAAGCCGTTGGTAGTCAATGAAACGGAATACCCCTGCCTGCACTTCATAAGACAGGATGGTTTTACTGGTGTTGACCGAAGAAAGGATCTCACCGGTACTGACGTTAACCACACGCAGGTTTACCGCAATCTGATCGAGTTGGTATTGCGTATCTGCACCAATACCGAAATAACGCGCGCCGACACCACCTGATTTAACGTTGCTTTCATAGCCAATGATTGAACCTTCAACCATTACGTTAGCCGCGGTTAATGATTGCAGCGGAATTCGGTTGTTAATGGCAACCGTGCCGTTTTCCTGTGCCGCACGGATGATTTTCCGTTCGTTCAGTAAGTTCTGTAATCCCTGACGCTCCAGCGGGATGAACCAACGCGAATCTTTCAGTGCGGTAACCAGCATTGCCGTGGCACTTTGCGGTACGGCAGTGGAGAAGTTACTTGCCGGATAAGGTTTAAACTGACCCGTTTCATCCTGGATATTGTAAACCGATACAAAGATTTTACCCGTAGGCATCGGGAGATGCGTCAAGTCTTTGTAACTTTGGGCGCGAGGCATTAATGTCGGTTTAGCGGCTTCTTGCGGTGGGGACGTTAAGCATCCGCTGAGTAAAAATACTGCAACCATTATAAGTAAGCGCTGCATGATTTTTTCCTTTCGTGGCTATGGCTTAGAAATCGGTTGACTGTGTTTGTAAACCCGACACTTCGATCGTCGATGTTTTTCCCGATTTCCTGTCGGTAACATTCAATTGCAGCTGCCCGTCCCGGTTAGCAATATCAATGATAAAATCATTGGTCACCATTCTTCCCGGCTTACCGGTATTAATGTTGGTGAGCAGGCCGCCGAGAATTTGTGACTGAATCGCCTGAGTAAAGTTATCCAGCGCTGACGGTGTTTCAATTCCGTAATCGCTATAGCTCGGATCTTTATAGGAGTTCTGCGCCTGAGCGCTGTTCAACAAAAAAGCCCCGTTATTCGGGTTGCCACCAAAGTTTGGGTTTCGGAACTGGAACGTCATGTTTCCGGCCCAACTTAATGGTGAAATTAGCATGAGCAAAACCACTGCATGTTTGACACGCATGAAAGCCTCCGGACAAAATCATGTTTTAGAATTCATCGCGCGCTAAATCGCTCGTGCTTAATAGTGTTTGATCTATTTGCCGGCGATTTAATGCTTCCTCAGTTTGTGCCAATGCGAAGACGACAATTTTGTCGAAGTCTCTTTTCGTGGGGAATAAAAAAGTCTGGAAGATAACGTCCTGATTGACCGTTATGGTGATCCAACTTCCCCAACGTGCACTGGGTCTTTCATTGATAGTTAAATTTCCTGTGTACTCACTTTCCCACTTGTCACTAAATGCACGATAAAAATCATGCCCGATTGAAGATACAGTGTGGTCAGTTAACAGTCCGGGAACCTCCACCTCTACGCTTGTAGCCGCGTGCAGATTCCCGACAGCAAAGAATAAATTTGCTGCCACAATCCAGGTCAGATAGCGTTTCATTGCTTTATCGCCTGAGGTTATCATTGGCCCATGAGACCGCCTGCGTACGATTTTTAACAGCTATCTTTTTGAAAAGATTATAAAGATGTGTTTTTACCGTATTTTCACTGATAAATAGTGAGCGAGCGATTTCAATATTTGAGGCGCCGATACGCAATTTATTAAGTATTTCTTTTTCACGGTGTGTCAGTAACGCCGACTCCGTGCTGTTATAACGATAATTTCCAGAATGCGTGATCAGATAACTGGCAAGCTTTTGCGTGAAGTAACATTCACCGCGTAAGACACCCTGCAAGCCGCTAACGACACGCTGTTCGTCTTCAGTTGCGTAAAACACGCCATTGATATGTGGCCAGTTTTCGATATCCCGATAAGGGTAGTCATCAGGAGTGTTCAACAATAACGTCTTTATATTGTTGTTTTTTCTGCTCAAATTATCTTGCCAGTAATGGATCAGTTTTTTATCTGCCTCCATCATATCCAGTAAAACAATGCAGCTGGAGGAAATATCATCCAGAGAACGTTGAATATTATGTAGTTTTCCGGTTAGCGCCAGTGATTGTTTTAAATGTTGTAATAATGCAGTTGCCTGCAAAGAAGGTTTCGTGATCAACAATAATGTATGACCATGAATGCTATGGACTTCATTAAACATGATGAAACTCCACTTTTTAGTCGCACACCTGACAGCTGTCTCTACTAAAATAGAGGCACCAGAAGTACTGACAGATGTTGCACTGCTGCGTAGAAATAAAATATCGACCCAAAGGGGTGAAAATATTAAAACAAATGGACTTCAACTGATTTCAATCTAGCTATTACAAATCTTAAAGCAAGTGTTAAACATGTAACAG
>NZ_JANEWJ010000053.1:0-12023 GCF_028069755.1 Citrobacter sp. Igbk 16
CTCTGTATACTTTATAAATCTCTCGTATATAAGAGCTAGATCTATTTCTTTCTGCAATACACAATAATAGACTTTATCGTGGTGCGATAGAACTTGCTCATTGTGGCTAAGCATTTCACTGTTATTATATAACCATGCAGAAAGGTCGATCAAACTTATGGGCATTTCCACCATCACAAAATACCATACTCCATATCGACAGTAGCGGAATATATTTCCCTTGTATGTAACAGAGATTTCTTCGCCGGCTAGCAAATTGCTCACCTCATCCTCCAGTCCGCTATTAACCATATATCCTTCCGATATGAGTAAAACGAGCAAACCCGTCGATAATCATTGCAAGAGTGTTCTCAACACTCATTTTCATTTTTTCAGCATCGGCCAAATCATCTGCAAAGAGCGCGAACGGAAGTGGCTTAATGGCAGAATAAATTTGTTGAACAAAGTTGGTTTTATCACTACCTGCATAATATTTCATGCAGTTGTTAACCAGTTCAATCGTTAAATTCTTAGCTTCATCAGGTTGCAAAACAATATGAAAGAAGAAATCAAGCAATATGAAATCCTTTTCATTTGTTGATGGAATATATTCACTTTCATTCATCTTCGACATAAATACCTGATCGGCAGAACGCAGTATATTCATTCTAAAATTTGCTTCTAGTAAAGCACCAAATTCAAGTGCACTGCATGAAGGGTCATAACTATTAATATCACAATGCAATGCCTGAGAATAGTAATCCAATACAGCATAGCGATTTTCAATGCCAAATTTCTCAATCGACATCTGGTATATTTCTAGTGGATCAAGGTTCTGTGTAAGAAACCCCTCATAAGCTTTACGCAACGACTGTTCATTTTGTTTTAGTTGCAAACTAAATTTTCTGGCTGTGTTTGCGCTGTTAATACCTGCTTTGATCTTTTTCCTGTCAGGTCCCTTCATCAGATTTTCAAGCGCAGACTCCAGAATATCCGAAGAAATATCAGGCAACTCATCATCTTCTTTTTTCTTCTTTTTCATCAAAATAAACGCGTGAAGAAGCAAAGCAATTTCTGTCGGGTCGGCGAATAATTGATGCAGATAATTTAACAATTGTTTTGCCGTCATTGCTCCACCTTTGGCAAAATCATTAATTTTCACCACACAGTTTGGTGTTTTCTCCTTGATTGCGGCTTCACACTCTTCAGCAATGCTTTCAGGTGATGAAGGTTTTGCCTTTGCCGCACGGTTATTCTGCAGAAAAGAACTCAATAACGCGGACATATCATCGGCCATCGTCATCGCGACTGAAAAAGAACCTTTCTCCACCTTCACCTCAGCATCATCCTGCATCTTAGCAAGGACGTTGCTTAAATCGCCAATCCCTCCCGCACTTCGAATGCGGGACATTGGTAAAGAGTCTAATGCCATATTCTACCCCTGATGAGTTGGTGTTATAAAAGCATCTTGATTAATTTTTTGCGTCTTATTCTGATAATTTTTAATGGCATCCCAACCATCATTAATGTAGCCATCAAGTGCATCTTTGTGGCTAAAATCATCTTCCAGTATCCGGGGTTGAATCAAAAAGAGTCTTACTGCCTTCGAAGAATTGTTTGTCTTTGTTTTAAATAAATTGCCGATCAATGGAATATCACCAAGAAATGGAATTTTTGTAACGCCATCAGACAACTGATCTCGTGTATAGCCACCAATGAGAAGATTCTGACCGGCAGTCACCCGAGCCATGGTGCTGATAGCAGTATTTCCCACAACCGGTAATTGATCTACCGTTGCAGTATCACCTTGATCATCCGCCACAGTATTTCCATCTGTAATGTCAATATTCATCTCAACGAGTTTATTATCATCTGAAATCATTGGAATAACGTTAATGGAGGTACCATAGGTTACTGTCTGAAGCGAAACTTCTCTTTCCCCCATCAATTTGACATAAAAACTACGCGAATTGTCAAAGATAGCCGGAATATTATCCTGGGCCAGAATAATGGGACGCGATACAATATTCGCCTTATCCCTCTGACTTAGCGTATTAACAGTTGCCAAAAACATATCACTTTGCGAACTTGTTAAGATACTTGTGGCATTAAAAAATGTCTGGAGGTTTGAACCGACTTTATATTGCCCTTGCCAATTTACACCTATTTGCTCTAAATCATCCTTATTAATATCAATAATCCAAAGAGAAAACTCGACTTGTTTACGAGGAACATCAAGGCGGGCAATAAGATCTTTTATCATGTTAACTTGATCTTGCGTGCCTTTAATAAGCAAACTGTTACGACCTGAAAATGGCAATACTTTAATCTCACTGCCAGAAAATCTGCCATTATCGTCAAATTCTGCTCGCACGCCAAATTCAGATTCGTCGAGAATTCCTGTTTCAGTTGTAGACTCTGGCTTAATTTGCTTTTTCACTGCAACATTACTCTTTCCTTGAATGCCATTATCTGAAAACAAATTGTTGATTGTGGTGGCAATACCTTGCATCGTTTTCGTTTGTCCGCGATAGCTATAAGTACGATCATCTACGAAAACGTGTCGCAGTTTTACAGTATCAATCACTAATTCATTGTTAGATGACGAATATCCCTCTCCCATAAAGCCAGCTATGCCAACCACAATTTCAATATATTTTGGTGGTCCGGAGATATAAAGTGTATTAGATGGCATATTCATCTTAAGTGGATAACGGGCATCATACATGCCATTGCTGTGCAAGAAATCCTCCAGATCTCTATAGCTTCTGGCTGGAAAATGAATGATTGCAGTTTTAGCTTCTGAGGCTTCATATATATAATATATTGAACCATCAAAGTACCAAATTAACCCTAAGTCATGCGTAATGCGTTCAACCATTTCCATTGGTTTGTTAAGTTCGAAACGGCCTGTCACCGAGTATTTTTTTGCACGGGAACTTACAATAAATGGTTTGTTAGTTTGTGATGATATCGCTTTAAAAACAAAATCAACACTCTTATTATTTGCAGTAAAACTGTTAATTGGTGCCGTTAAAGTAACATCGCTACCGTGGGTCGATTGGCGAATACCATTACTTGTCGAATTATCCTCAACAGCAGAAACCACTCCACTATAGCTTAGTGCACTCAATACAATGAGTGTACTTAAATTTTTTATTGCGGCTTCAGTCCTGAAAAACATTGATATATCCATCCATGAAAGACGTGAAAAATTCCATATTCGAGCATTCGAGTGGAAACAAACAAACCCAGCCGTCATTAATACCAATTCGACACGCAATAAAATGATTCAATTTCATCACTAACATTGAGAGAACTGCATACTTATCAATAAAATATTCGTCGGTTAGCAGGAACAACTCGTACTGTTCCGTATGACAGATATTATAATTTTTCATTTATCTTCCTCAATGAGGATGGTGTCATACCGAAAGAGGATAAGATAACCTGGTTCAAATGAGACTGTGAACTAAATCCATTGCTCATTGCTATATGAGTAAGACTTTCCTTTGTCTCTACAATATCCAGCATTGTTTTTGTCAATCGCCATGCCTGCATTCTGGTTTTTACTGTATCACCGAAATATAATTGTGTTTTTTTCCTGAAATTCGAGTATGACAAACCGTAACGTTCACTCAAATTAGTAACATTGCCAATATCATTGTTGATATAATTTCCTATAAGATAGCTGGCGATCATATAGGACTCTTGCTGTCGTATAAATTCGCATAATGAGATAAACTGAAAATCATCAATTCTTCGAATGTAGCTAATAATAAATAATTGTNCTAGTTCTGAATATCTTAGACATAAATTGTCATTATGCTTATTTTGAGCATCAGATTTCCTGTTCGTATTGACGTCAGAATAATCCTGATATGCAGCATCGAGAAATGCAAGCAGTTCAGAAAAATAACCTATACTCACAGTACCCGTTAAAATCCGTGACTGTTGGTGATAATCACTGATCTGTCTGCCATAGACTAAATGCTGTGAAAACCTTCCCTGTTCGCCAATCTTCCAGCCAGGGTTTTCACCCCGCACACTCTTATGGCAAAGATTAACTTTATTTTCAGTGCTTAGTGAAACGCATAGCATAAATTTTTCAGATAACTGTCTGCGACTAAGGCTATTCCCTGGATACCATTCAATTTCTTTAACATTCATGGCCTATATCCGTCTTTATTCAGTACTTTGGTTAGCAGAAATTGTCATACTTCCGCTATCGTTAACATCAGCCATCATTGCCACAGCGTCCGTTACACAGATATTTAAGAAACGTTCCAGATTTTGGTCAGCGCTATTGATCGTTAATTTTTTTGACTGAAGATTCCATTGAATTTCGGCACCCGGATGTTGAGTCTCAGCAAGATACTGCGTTGCACAATACACAAGCTGTTGCCTGAATAAACGCGTAGAATGCGTGACATGTCCATCAGGCACCAATGCAATGTCTCTTTCTAACGGTTTTTTAACTGTGCAACCGAGCAGTACCGTGGATAAAATCATTACAGTGATAAATGATAAAGACCCGTTACACACATAATATTTATTCATATTTAAGTTCCCTTCCTTGGGAGCATACTTATCTGCCGTTTTGCTGCTGAATAACCCTTTTATCACTAGGGACCCTAGCTCTCGACATAGGCTAACGTCTTTCATAAAAATATCACATAAATTTTTATTTATATTTTTCCCATTTTCTTTTTTGTTGAATAAATAAATATTTATTTTTTTCACTTTTTATATCCCTTAGACTACTTAGCAGCATAGTCACCTTGTTTTGGTACGGGATTTTTATGGAAGAGAATTCGCAGCATGCAGGTATGGATTGCCTGCCCCACTATGTCATGAAGGTGCTTTCTGGCTCGATGTATGGAGTAGACATTCCATTACCTCACAGCGAAAACGTGCATGTCCGCTTCATGTCACAGGAACAGCTATTAACTGCGGAACAAAGTGAGCAGCAGTCTATTTTTAGCAGCATCAACACTGTTGTCGTCCCAGCCCCTGCAGAGCAGAGTACCTGCTTTTTGTTGTCATTAATAACTTCTACTGAAAGTGATACGGAGGCTGTCTCTTACCAGCTACTGTCACTCGCCGGAGAAGATTTCCTTTCCCCGGAAAATGGTGGAGAGACTTCAGATCGTGTTTTAAGCCTGAACAGCCCAGTTAAGATTGGCCTGATAACCATTGCCCTAAAAATCAAGGGAGAACCCTGGAGTCAGGACGTTGTAAACTATTCCAGAGGGCCGTTTTCTGCTCTGCATCAGGATGAAAGCATTACCGATACTTCAGTTACTAAAGTATCAACTGACAAATCATATTTGCGTCGCCAACTTTATTGGCTGATTTTTCTCAGTACCGTTATCCTTGTTGTAGCCGCTGCTTCTTTCATTGTTTATTACGCTAAGGTAGATAATAGCGCTTCAGTACTGTCTTTATTGTCTCCTGTTGAACCTGATATCGTTAAACTTAAGGATGGCAGCATTTACGTCATTGTGAAGAACGATACCGACGCCGGCTGGGGCTGGCAGGAACTCAATAAGAGTAATATCAATACAGAGAAAATTCATATCGTATCTCTTGAGTCTGCTCGCCTTGAACTCTCGGCAAAGCTCCACGAACTGAAGATCCCATTCCATAAAATTGAGCTTGCTGATTCTTCAACTTTAACAATAATGTTTAGTACCGAACGTTGTACTACAAATACGTGCAATAAGTCATTTAACGCTTTGATTAGTAAAAATTATCCATGGATAAAAAATACAGTCATCGGTTCATTTGCCGACCAAGAAATTATTGCATCTGCTAAACGTAAATTCAGTGAATTAGGTTTTCAGTTTACAACAAACATCACGCCTTTTAGAGCGAGTTTTATGATTCATGGTGTTATCGAGAGAGAACAATACACTGTTATCCAGAATTCGATAGACAATTTTAGACAAAAATATGGCAGTGAATATGTTCAGTTTGATTTTGGACTGGAAGAACCCGGATTACGGCCGTTGACCTATCGGAACGGTGATGACAGTTATGCCATCATATCTGATTACCACTGGCTTTATCCCTATTAAATTAAATGGAATAAGAGGAAATTAGAATGGTCGCATTTAACAATATCTCACATGATGCAAGCACTGTTGAGAATGCGGATTATGGCACTGGTTATATTAGCAACATGTCTTTAGGATTTGAGCAAGGTACACAAGACCTTAGACAAGCGCTGGATGATGCATTATCGGTCTTACAAAAAGACCCCAGTAACCCGGCTAATCTGGCTTCATACCAGTCTGCATTATCTGAGTATACGCTTTACAAAAATGCGCAATCGAACGTGGTGAAATCTTTCCGTGATATTGACCAGGGTATTATTGCTAACTTTAAATAATAAATGATGCGCGGCAAGGTAGTTCCACTGCTTTTGCCGCTATTGGATTTTCCTACGAATAGGAGTACTAACGTGAGTATGTCTATTAATCAGATATCACCACAATCATTACAGGCACCCACTTTTTCTGAATCACAGCCCTCTTTAGTCACAGGTGATTTGGTTGATCTGGATACGCGATTAGCTGAAGAAGTCTCCAGACTGGCAGTGGGTACCCAGATTGAGAAAGACAGAATTACCGCCGCATTGAATAACCCAGCAGTCACTTCCGACCCAGAGCAACTTGCAATATGGCAGAACAGGCTGAGCGCTTATACTATAGACACCAGTTTATATAGCACGCTGGCTCGTAAGGGTGTTTCCGCAATCGAAACATTAATAAAAACATGATGAAATCATTTAATATTAAGACTGCTCTATTGCTACTTGTTTTTCTACTTTGCGGATGTAATGAAAAATTAGCTGACCAATTATCTGAAAGGCAAGCTAACGAAATCATTACACTTCTGGAGTCGAATAATATTGATGCGTTTAAAGTTGACAGTGGCAAAGGAAAATATTCCATTCAGGTTTCCTCAGAAAGTCTGGCTTCAGCGACGGTATTACTGACTGCTTATAACCTTCCCTCCGCTGATGATATTGAAATATCACAACAATTTCCAGCGGACGCTATGGTGTCGACTCCTCTTGGTGAAAAAGCACGGCTGATCTCAGCTATTGAACAGAGACTGGGTCAGTCACTACAAGAACTGGAGCATATTACCAGCGCCAGAGTGCATTTGAGTTATCCTGGTATTAGCCCTGAAAATAATGATTCATCTTCAATGGTGGCATCAGTATTGATAACCTATCAGGGAACAATTGATGAGTCAGCATATACAGATAAAATCCGCCGTTTTATAAAGAACGGATTGCAGGATATGCACTATGAAAATATATCTGTGGTTATGTTCCGCCAATCCGCTCCACTTAAGTTAGTGAGTATCAAACCTGCATATCCGGTATGGGGATACATCGTTATCATTGCATCTTCAGTTCTACTATTAGTTCTAATTTTGCTCGGTGTGTTCTGGACCCGTATATCTCAACGTTTTTTTCTAAGAAAGTGACAGAGTAATCAGCCACAAAATTTTTCATTAGCGACGATTTCTTTTCGTCGCTTATTATTGGATATGCTATGAGTGAGATAATTATGCTTAGCAAAATTGTGCTGATGCCAGCTGACTGGGCGAATACGACCAGAGTAGCTAAATGGCGCAATGTGCCACGTACTGTTGTAAACAGACTTCTTTTACCACAGAACACTATTGATATTGACCTATTGCAACTCTCTGAACAAAATATGTTCTTTATTTCTCGCTGGGAAAAACTCTATAATGCAGCGATGATGGCCGCATCAAGGCAACTTGCTCCTATGTTCGTACGCTTTCCCGCCGCCCTCACGCTTTTAACGGCCAAACAGCGCGCATTCCTTTATATCCCCTGGTTTTCATCTTTATCCATAAACCAGGAATATCGCCAACCCGACCTCGCGATGCTTGAACAGTATGCATATACGTTGTTGGTAAAAGCGATGCACAATCGATTTCCCCCTCCACTTGTCCCTCTACTGGCCTTATTTTTCTCTGATGAATGTCAAGAACCTGATATCAGAGATGACCAAATCTATTCTGAAGAGTATTTTCTTTTTTTACAGGCTATAGAATATGCTTAGACAAATCTCACTTCCAAAGCAGTATTTGCCAGATACCCCGCTTATCAAAGCGAAATGGCTGAATTCAGCGACCAGTGCATCCAGACTTGAGCAACTTGCCAGGAAGCATGCTCAACATATGCTGCGCGATGCAAGAAATGAGGCTGATGAGTTGCGTTCTCTTGCCTGGATGGAAGGTTATAGTCAGGGAATACAGAAAGCATCACAAACTGTGGTCGATTACGTCAGCAATATTGAATCTGCAACATCTCAGTTGTTGAAACATTCGCAACATCAACTGGATAAACAGTTACAGCAATTATTTGCCAGTGAGGCCGGTATAGAAAATATGCTCGCACTATTAGCTCATTATCTATCCCGTGATGCTATTACAGACCGCAAAGCTATCGTTTCATTCCCTGCTTATGCCATTCGCTCAGCCAAAGCCATCAGCGATAATTTTAAGCAGTCCGGAATTGATGTAGAACTTCGAACATGTCAGGCCGCTAAGCTACGTGTAGAATATGGGCAGGAAATATGGTGCTGTGATTTTCAACGCCAACCATCCCAGCTAGCTAAATTGGCTATTACCGCATCGTTTGCCACATTGAATATTGCTGAACGACTTGAAGAATATCGTCAGCAGGCAGTAGAGTCTGTTGCGGAATAATCGATTCTGTTATTTTATTTTTAATTACTTATAACGGCCCGAAACATATCGGGCCTTTTTTATAAATTGATTAGCAATCAGGCTTTCAGATTGCTACTGACTGTGGAGACCAGATCTGCTGACGAGTGCCGTATATCAGCCATCAGCGAAAGAAGACTACTCATCACTTGCGCCGCTTTTTGGGCTGTTTCTTTGCTCATCTCCATGGTTTGATCCATCATTTTGCTGCTTGCCTGTAGGGTCGTTTGTTCTGCTTCAGAATTTTTCGTCTCCATACCAAACGCGCCCTGCTCTGCATCAGCAGCAGCTTTACCCAATGTGTTAGCCGCCAGCCCTTTATTAGTAGAATTTCCAGCGTATCCTTCGAAGAGTTTAGCATCAGCATAATTTTCCACCTTCAGCGCATTGCTTTGCTTGACACTATTTTTTGCACCACTTGCGCCATAACCAACCGATACTGCCGCACCAACCATCTGAGTCGTACCACTTGTAATACCCGATGACAAAGCCAGTTTTCCCTGTTCACGTAATTCATCTGCCGCAGCATCTGTAAAATCCTCACTAATTACGCCGAGATCGCCGGACATCTTATAACCCGCAATTGAGGATTCATTTTCTGATTCAATCATCGCAATCAAGAGAGTCAGCAGTGAACTGGCTTTTGGCATTGATACGGTTATCACATTACCGGTGCTGGTATCGCTGCTGCCTAAACCACTATGCAACTGGCTAAGAAGTTGCTGAGCCTCTTTACGTGCTGTGGCTTTGTCTTCTTTTGTCCCATCTACACCTTTGTAGCCATCGGCAACCAGCTTCACTAACGCCTGGTAGGCCTGAGTATCTTTGACGTTCTGTCTAATATTCGTCTGGGTAACATCTACATTCTCACTTGCATTAAGATATACGTTGCCCGTTACCACTGAATTAACCGATCCAACCATAATATTTATCTCCATTTTTACTACAATTACGCACGTGTATGTGCCAAAATTTGTTTACCTACCTGCATAGACATACCCGCTGCTTCCGTTTCATTTTTAAGGATCCCGTTCATGGTTTTCATCGTAGCACTGTAGTTTTCCACGATCATATCCATAAATCTTTTGACAAAATCATTATCTTTCATTATCTCCAGCAGTCTGGCAGAAATATTATCGCGCTGTTGTTCATAAACACCGCTGGTGATTGAATAAGAGGCACTACTAATTCCGCTGGCAGCGAGCGATGTTCTGAATGTAATTTCAGATCCCATTTTCACAATGCGTCCACCACCGGATAACCCATGGTTTGAAAGGCCTCTTAACATCGAATTTGATATATTACTTGGGAGTTTATTACTCAGAAATTTTGCGCCTCCCCTCAACAGTACCATAGCTGAAATTGTTAATAGCAACATTGTTATTGATGCAAGAATATTGGCAACCGCCTCATCCGCGCCCATAGCTTCAAACATTTTAGCAATTCCACTCACAACGGCATTCGTCGCTTTCGCCATAAAGGACTCACCCGTTGCAGCTTTCATAATTTGATCCGATATCATGAGGGCCGTGCTGGCAATAAATAAAATTGCCATCACGCCGCCGGTAAATAGTGCAGAAATGGCACCGGCAACCATCGTTATACACATAATTACTTTGCTGAGAGCGCCAAAGATCTTATGCATCCGTTTTTGTTTTTCCGCGACTTTATCGGATTTTTCTGTTTCCATAGCCAGTTCAGCTTGTTTGGCAGACTGCTGACTTTTGGCCAGTTCCATATTCGTCTTTAAGGTTTCTTCGTTACATTTACCTAAAATAGTCACTAACTGTGCCATCAAAAGATCGACTCGATTAATGCTACTTGTATTATCGTTATTTACGTCCTGAGTGCTGACTGTCGCACTCTCCAGTGCGTCCTGAGCCACTTTCAGCGCCTGGGTTGCCGTAACCACCGCTTGCTGTTTTTGCTGTGCATTCTCGGTGGCATCATTTGCCGACTCTTGCGCCTTGCTTTTGGCATCAATCGCCTGCTGGTATTCTTCAGCAGCCATGTCCACGGCCTGTTGCGCATTCGTTACCCTGTCTGCAGCCGTTTTAATCGCCAACGCTTTTTCTTCATCATTGCTGTAAGTCGCGTTCAGGGCGTCGTTATAGGCTGTTTCCGCTAAAGCCAGAACGTCCCGGACATCGTTCAGCGACTGCTCGGCGTTGGTTTGCGATGTTTCAGCCTGGAGTAAATTGTCGTCAGCCTCGTTTTTGGCCTTTTCGGCCTCGCTAGAAGCTGAATTTGCCTGCGTTAACGCCTGCTGTGCGTTTTCAACGTCTTGTGACGTCTGAACGAGTGCTGCGGATGCAACGCTTCCCATCAACTGTGTCGCTGTGGCACGAAACATTTGCCCGACCACGGCTGAATCCCCCAATTTTACCGCTAATGTGGCCAGTACCTCTGCCAGCGAATAGGTTGATGATTGTTGACTTCCCGACATCGCACTATTCGTCTCACCTGACTGCGATTCAGATTGCTGCGATGTTCGCAGCGTCACACTTTCAGGGGAACGTAAAGTGGGTTTCCATGATTCACTGGTCATGGCTAATTTCTCTGCGCGCGTAACCAATTTTTCCTGGACAATTTTCTGCGCAGTATTTTCGTCGCTGCTGCTTGTTGAACTAATATCTTGTTTCGCGGTTGTGATTCTTTCAACATCGCCTTCACTGGCTACCTGCTGGGTAACCAGCGTCGCAGGCTTATTTGTTATTCCGTACATGGTTATGATCCTCATCACTGTCGTTAATCTTTGTTAGCGCTTTAAGATACACCTCGGCACGTTTGACCAGCTCAGGATCCTTTTCGTGAGCCACGACCTCTTCAAATGAGTCGCGTGCTTTCGAATAGTTATGCAAGTGCATATAGCACTGCCCTGCTTCAAAAATGGCGCGCAAATTGTCATCATCAAGCGCATAGGCAATCGCATAGATATCCAACGCATGCTTATAGTCCTGCTTTAGCTGATAAACGGCGGCCAGGCCAAATGCGTAATCAGGATTATAGAAGTCATACATCATTAAAAATTTAAAAAAGTGCTCCGCTTTTTCAATTTCTCCTTTTTGGTAATACTCGTATGCACAGGCGTAGAAACCGTTCATCAGGCTATCTGGAATGCCATACAGCTGTTTGCGGGTAGCGCCAGACTCAAATAAATCTTCAATAAACTGTTCGCGGTTTTCTTCAGAGATCTTGCTGAGAAGATCTTCCATCAACACATCATTTTCATTGTCCATAATAAATCCATATCCATACAAATAATAGAT
>NZ_JANEWJ010000054.1:0-11525 GCF_028069755.1 Citrobacter sp. Igbk 16
ATATAATGATAATTATTTGTATTATCATTTTCATCAATTATCTTACTGCCTTTGAATTTTTAACAAAGGAAGTTTGACTATGCGTTTAAAACCTGTTGCCTCTGTCGTTCTGTCCTGCATAGGGTTTACCAGCCCCTTTGTCTTCGCTGAAGACGTGATGGTAGTAACCGCTTCGGGTTACGAAAAAAAGATCACCAACGCGGCTGCCAGCGTTTCCGTTATTTCACAGCAAGAGTTGCAGACCAATAAATATAACGATTTAGGTGAAGCTCTACGTTCTGTGGAAGGTGTGGATGTCGAAAGCAGCACGGGTAAAACCGGCGGTCTGGAAATTAGCATCCGTGGTATGCCAGCCAGCTATACCCTGCTCCTGATTGACGGTATCCGTCAAAATGGAAGCAGCGACGTGACACCGAACGGCTTTTCGGCCATGAACACCAGCTTTATGCCTCCACTGGCGGCAATCGACCATATTGAAGTGATCCGCGGTCCGATGTCGACGTTATACGGTTCCGATGCCATTGGCGGAGTCGTCAATATCATCACCAAAAAGAGCACCGATAAATGGAGCACATCCATTAATACTGGCGTTAACCTGCAAGAAAGTAATAAATGGGGTAACAGCACGGTCGCCAACTTCTGGTCAAGCGGCCCATTGATCGCAGGTGTACTGGATATGCAGGTTCGCGGCAGCACCACGCAGCGTCAAGGCTCCAGTGTCACTTCTCTGAGTGATACCTCTTCCACCCGCGTGCCGTATCCTACGGAATCCGAGAATTACAATATCGGTACTCGTCTGGACTGGAAAACCAGCGACAGCAATACGTTGTGGCTGGATCTCGATTCCGCCAGACAACGCTACGATAACGATGATGGACAACTTGGCAATCTGACCGGCGGATATGATAAGACGCTGCGCTATGAACGTAACAAAGTGACGCTCGGCCACGACACCGCATTAACATTTGGGACCTGGAAGTCCTCTGTGGGCTGGAATGAAACCGAGAATAAAGGCCGCCAGTTGGTCTCCTCGGCACTGACACCAGAGAACGCGAACCGGGCTGGCGACGCGCGTGAACTGAAGAACACCAACGTTATTCTGGATTCCATGCTGCTGACGCCGTTAGGTGACGCGCACCTGTTGACCCTCGGGGGGGAATACTGGGATGCCCGCATGAAGGACGGTGTCGTGCTGGCCAATACCGGCGAGACATTCCACCAGAAAACATGGTCGGCCTATGCTGAAGATGAGTGGCATATCCTCGACTCTCTGGCCTTAACCGTGGGGACACGCTATGAACATAACGACGTCTTTGGGGGGCACCTCAGCCCACGCGCCTATATGGTCTGGGACGTCTCCGACGAGTGGACCCTCAAAGGCGGTGTCACAACGGGCTATAAAGCGCCATCGCTCAGCCAACTTCATAACGGCATCAGCGGCGTGACGGCACAGGGAACCGTCAATACCGTCGGGAACCCGAACCTTAAACCTGAAGAAAGTACCAGTTACGAAACCGGGCTTTACTATGAGAATGACGCTGGGCTGAACGCCAACGTCACGGGTTTCTATACTGAATACAAAAATAAAATCGTTTCGTATTCTATCGATGATAATACCAACAGCTACACCAATAGCGGTAAAGCAAGAACCGATGGTATCGAGTTTGCCAGTACATTCCCGCTGTGGTCGGACTCGCTGAGTTTATCTCTCAATTACACCTATACCCAGAGCAAGCAAAAAGATGGCGAGAATAAAGGCGCGCCACTGAGTTATACCCCGAAACACATGGCGAACGCCCGTCTGAACTGGCAGGCAACGGAAGATATGAACGCCTGGCTGAGCGCTCGCTACCGCGGTAAGGCTCCACGCTATACGGAGAATTACGACAACCTCAGCGCAGTACAAAAGGCGGTGTATGACGACAAAGGCGCAAATTTAAAAGCCTGGACCGTTCTGGACATGGGGATGTCTTATAAGCTGACCAAAGAACTGACGCTGAATACAGCGGTGAACAACGTACTGGATAAAGACTTTAGTGACGTCACACTGTACCAGGTTGGCCGCAATAGTACTTATGCGGGCGACTACTATCAGACTGCACAATCCACGACCGGATACGTCAACCCCGGCCGTAACTACTGGGTCTCCTTAAACTACCAGTTCTAGTTTTGCTTACCTCTGTTGGCCAGGCTATAACTGATAGCCTGGCCGCTATCAGCGTGTTTTCGTAAGCGGATTGTCAGTATTGCGCATACGTAAGGAGAGACAATGCCCTTTTCAACCACTGAACGTCAGGCACTCCTGTCATTAAATGGCGTTGGCCCCAAAGTCATCGAGCGGCTTGAGCAACTGGGTTTCCACTCGCTTGCCGATCTCAAAAACTCTACTGTCGAGGATATTACCCAGCAAGCGGCGTCTATGGTCGGCTCGACGTGCTGGAAAAACAGCCCGCAAGCGAAAGCGGCAATTGCCAACGTCTTAGCGCTGGCAAGTGCGTCGTCGTTACGCTGATTTAGCGTATCACCCGAGCAAGAGGAACGTGCGCGATTTAACCGTTTCTGATTTTCCCATTGATACCCGGCTGCGGTTTACCAAACAGATACCCTTGCGCGAAATCGCAGCCCAGAGCCTGAAGGCTTGCCAGTTGTTCCTCTGTTTCGACACCTTCTGCAACAGCTTTCATATTCAGCGATTTCGCCATACCCGTAATAAGCCTGATGATATTAAGGGCGTCTTCCTGAGTAGATATCGAATGCACAAACGACTTGTCTATTTTGATTTTATCAAAGGCAAGCCGACTCAGTCGCGAAAGAGAAGAGTAGCCGGTACCAAAATCATCAATGGAAATTTTTACCCCCAGGGCTCTGAGCTTGTTAAGTGTATTCATCGGCGTATTACTCTCGGTAAAGAGAGAGGATTCCGTCACTTCCAGCTCGAGACGGTCTGCCGGAAGTCCGGTTTCTTTCAGAATGGACAGCACAATTCCGGCAAAGGCCTTGCTGCTTAGCTGGACAGGTGAAACATTGACTGAAATTTTAACCGGTATCACCCAGGAAGCCGCTTCCCGGCAAGCAATTTCAAGCACAGATTTTCCCATCTCGTTAATCATGCCTGTTTTTTCAGCAACAGGAATAAAACTATCCGGCGACAGAAGTCCTTTTAGCGGATGTATCCAACGAATAAGAGCTTCATAGCTGTAAATTTCCCGGCTGAAAGAATCAACAATAGGTTGGTAATAAACCACGAATTCTTTATTCACTATGGCCATTGCCATATCATGTTCAAGGGTTCTGCTTTCTTGCAGCTTTTCTAACATCCGCTGCCGGAAGACTTTTATTTTACCCGAGCCTTCATTTTTCGCTTCATAAAGCGCCAGATCGGCAAATTTATAAAGGTAGTCGGAACGGTGCTCAGTTTCTGAGATAACAATACCAACACAAGTGGTTATATTTATAATTGCGTTATAAATAGTGTAGGGTTGGTTGATATAATCACATATTTTTTGAGCTCGGGAAACGGCACGGCTCTCTGTCAGACCGCTCGAAAGAAACGCAAACTCATCGCCACCTAAGCGATATAGCGTGTCTGAACCCTGGCTCATAGAAATCAAACGATGGGATATCTGACGCAATAACATATCCCCGGCGTCATGGCCATACGTATCATTTACCTCTTTGAATCGATCTAAATCGAACAACATCACCGTCACAGAGTCATTGTTTTTTTCTGCCATCGCGATGGTTTTACTTAAATCCCCCCAGAACAACTGGCGATTATTCATTTCGGTGAGCGAGTCGTGATAGACGTCATACTCCAGTTTTGCATTCTGGATCTGCAGTTTTTCTTTAGATTCCTGAAGTTCCTCAGCAAGGCACTTAACCTGGAGGTGTGCTCTCAAAATATTTCTGTTCTGGAAAAAAATCAGAATCCCCAGTATCGCACTCAATATTATAAGCAATACTGAAGTCGCCGAATATATATAATACAGGGTTTGAATATTCGTATTTGTATTATTAATCGAGCTAACATCTTTATCTAATGCACCGGATGAAAGATGGGCTAGCGGTGCATCAAGCGCATGCATTTCTTTCAAATATGTCTTGAGTTCTGAACGGTTCATTTTCTCAAGATGAACATCCAGATAATTAAGCATTTTCTCAAGCTGTATAGCCAGTTCATAATGCGCTGGATTACTTTCTATATAATGTCCTAAATCACCTTCTTTTATTAAATCGCTCTGGCTGAGCATAATGTCGAGACGCAGGCGTACAGCATCAAGCGTCATCGTATCATCACTAATGTAGAGACCAAGCCACGATTCAAATCGGTAATATTCTGATACCATTTGAACAGCAGACCATGAGTCGGCATAGTGGGTCAGTTTCTGTAGCTCTTGTTGTCTTTCGTGCACAAGGAAAGATATATATCCGGTAGATATAAAAAGGAAGAATATAATGCCAGCCAGTATTCTGTTCATGATGGTCCTCTGAACCTCTACTCAATTTTCATTGAGCTGACCTGCCATGCTGACCTTGAATAAAAAATCTGATTATTCAGTTCAGGAATACTGTCATAGGGATACACGATGAATAGCGGGCCTTTATCACGGATGCGCATATATTCTCCGTTGATTTTTAGCGCAAGAATAACATTATATTTCTTGAAATCACTGAGTGGGATAGCGGTGGTGTAGTCATTGAGCGCAGTGACCTTAACAACAGAACCTTTTGCCCCGACATAATCCATGAGCTTTTGCAGAGAGATACCCGTAAAGGTAGTGCGTCCATTATACCAGGGTGAGGTAGTCTGGAAACTTACTGTGCCCAGTTTCTCGAGACTGGCGATATCAAAAACGGCTTTCCCGTCTTCATTGGTATTTTCTATATTACCGGACAGTGTTAAAAGGACTTTACCGACAGGCTTGGGAAGTTCACCAGCCCAGACCTGAGTAGTGACAACGAAGCTTAACAACATAACAATTAACCGCATTCTAACCTCACCAATCTATCGAATGTAAGAGAATTATAATTTAGTTATTATGCTATTTACACATGCTACCCAGCGATTATTGATGCAGAAAGCCCATCCGTTTTTTAATTCATTGAAATCAATAAGTTAACCATCATTCATTTTTTAATATTGTTTAAAAAAGGCTGTTGATGTTATTTGAGGCACAGTAAATTTCACTATCGCCGTACAAAAAATAAGCCACCTGTTTAGTCAGTAAAAATAAACACACACGAATATAAAGGTCTATTTTTTTATGCAACAACAGGATATTGTTTTTCCAACCGAGCGCTTCGCACCTCTCATCGAATGCGTGTTGCGCAATGAATCACCAGGACCTGGTTTTGCTGCTTATCCATAAAAAATATGATTGCTAGACGGGTAGAGATATCCAGATGAGGGTACAAAATACAAATCTTGCGCAGTGCCCCCTATATTCGCCCCGAGCCACAGCCGGTTTATAGCTGTTTTAATCGCCAGCAAATTTCATTAAAAAAAACGGGAACCACCCGGCTCCCGTTCTCATACAACCCAGAATCTGGATTACATGTTTTCGATGATCGCGTCACCAAACTCTGAACATTTCAGCAGCTTAGCGCCGTCCATCAGACGTTCGAAGTCATAGGTTACGGTTTTCGCGTTAATCGCGCCTTCCATACCTTTAACGATCAGGTCAGCCGCTTCGACCCAACCCATATGGCGCAACATCATTTCTGCAGACAGGATGATGGAACCTGGGTTCACTTTATCCTGACCCGCGTACTTCGGTGCAGTACCGTGGGTGGCTTCGAACAGTGCACATTCGTCACCAATGTTGGCTCCCGGTGCGATACCAATACCACCAACCTGTGCAGCCAGCGCATCAGAGATGTAATCACCGTTCAGGTTCATACAAGCGATAACGTCGTACTCAGCTGGACGCAGCAGGATCTGTTGCAGGAACGCATCGGCGATAACGTCCTTAACCACGATCTCTTTACCGGTTTTTGGGTTCTTGATTTTAACCCACGGACCGCCATCGATCAGTTCACCACCGAATTCTTCGCGCGCCAACTGGTAACCCCAGTCTTTGAACGCACCTTCGGTGAATTTCATAATGTTACCTTTATGAACCAGGGTAACAGAATCACGATCGTTAGCGATAGCGTACTCAATCGCTGCACGAACCAGACGCTTAGTCCCTTCTTCGGAACATGGCTTGATACCGATACCGCAATGTTCCGGGAAACGGATTTTCTTCACGCCCATCTCTTCGCGCAGGAATTTAATCACTTTCTCAGCATCAGCAGAGTCAGCTTTCCACTCAATACCCGCATAGATGTCTTCTGAGTTTTCACGGAAGATGACCATATCGGTCAGTTCAGGATGTTTAACCGGGCTTGGAGTGCCCTGGTAGTAACGAACCGGACGCAGGCAAACGTACAGGTCAAGTTCCTGACGCAGTGCAACGTTCAGAGAGCGAATACCGCCGCCAACTGGGGTAGTCAGTGGGCCTTTGATGGCAACACGATATTCACGAATAAGATCAAGGGTTTCAGCAGGCAGCCAGACGTCCTGGCCATAAACCTGAGTGGATTTCTCACCGGTGTAGATTTCCATCCAGGAGATTTTACGCTCGCCTTTATAGGCTTTCTCGACAGCAGCATCGACAACTTTGATCATCGGTGGGGTTACATCAACGCCGATACCGTCGCCTTCAATGAACGGGATAATCGGATTTTCAGGAACGTTGAGTTTGCCGTTTTGCAGGGTGATCTTCTTACCTTCCGCCGGAACAACTACTTTGCTTTCCATTCACCTCTCCTTCGAGCGCTTCTGGTTCTGCTCGTCTGTCATCACGCTGCATGTGCATTTGCGTCCTGCTACACGGATGCGTTAGAGCAACTTTTTGTTAATGATTTGTAATGAGCGTGTCAATACTACCCTATTGTTCGTCGCCATGAAAGACACTCGTTCTTAGGCTATAATGCGGCAATTGATATAATCTGAAAATACCATGCAAAAAACTTCTTTTAGAAATCACCGGGTTGAACGATTCAGCTCACGACAAGTCACTAAACAGCGTAAAGAAAACCAGCCAAAACGGGTGGTTTTGTTCAATAAACCATACGATGTTTTGCCACAATTTACTGACGAAGCAGGACGCAAAACGTTAAAAGATTTTATTCCTGTTCAGGGTGTCTATGCTGCTGGTCGTCTTGACCGCGACAGCGAAGGACTTCTGGTACTGACCAACGACGGTGCGCTGCAGGCCCGGTTGACGCAACCCGGTAAACGTACGGGGAAAATCTATTATGTCCAGGTGGAAGGTGAGCCAACCCCCGAAGCGCTGGATGCTCTGCGCACCGGCGTAACGCTGAACGATGGCCCCACCCTGCCTGCGGGTATCGAACTGGTAGAAGAACCCGCATGGCTATGGCCGAGAAACCCGCCTATTCGGGAACGGAAAAATATCCCTACCCGTTGGTTAAAAGTGACCTTATATGAAGGCCGCAATCGTCAGGTACGTCGCATGACAGCACACGTCGGCTTTCCTACACTGCGGTTAATTCGTTATGCGATGGGGAATTACACGCTGGATAATCTCGCTAATGGTCAATGGCGGGATGCAACTGTATAAGGAACAGGTATGTTTAAACCGCACGTCACCGTTGCCTGCATTGTGCATGCAGAAGATAAGTTTTTAGTCGTTGAGGAAACCATCAACGGCAAAGCGTTGTGGAATCAACCTGCCGGGCACCTGGAAGCCGATGAAACCCTGATTCAAGCCGCTGCACGCGAACTGTGGGAAGAAACCGGGATAAAAGCGCAACCACAACACTTCATCAGAATGCATCAATGGATTGCCCCAGACAGAACACCCTTTTTACGTTTTCTGTTTTCTATTGAGCTTGCCAATATGTGCGCTACTGAACCTCATGACGACGATATAGATTGCTGTCGTTGGGTCAGTGCGCAAGAGATCTTCTCTGCGCCAAACCTGCGTTCGCCGCTGGTTGCCGAGAGTATTCGTTGTTATCAAAGCGGACAGCGTTATCCACTCTCAATAATTGGCGAATTTAACTGGCCGTTTACAGAGGGTGTCAAGTAAAGGGCTGCGTGCTAGAATATGCCGCCTTGAAGTTCAATGTCGTGAGTATTCCTATGTCTGAAAGCCAAAAAAAAGTGATCGTCGGCATGTCCGGCGGTGTCGATTCCTCCGTTTCTGCCTGGCTGTTGCAACAACAGGGTTATCAGGTAGAAGGCCTGTTCATGAAGAACTGGGAAGAGGACGATGGTGAGGAATACTGTACAGCGGCCGCCGATCTTGCGGATGCGCAGGCTGTCTGCGACAAACTCGGCATTGAACTGCATACCGTTAACTTTGCTGCAGAATACTGGGACAACGTCTTTGAATTGTTCCTTGAAGAGTACAAAGCGGGTCGTACGCCGAACCCGGATATTCTGTGCAATAAAGAAATCAAGTTTAAAGCCTTCCTCGAATTTGCCGCTGAAGATTTAGGTGCCGATTACATCGCTACTGGCCACTACGTGCGTCGCGCGGATGTAGACGGCAAAAGCCGTCTGCTGCGGGGACTCGATGGTAACAAAGACCAGAGCTACTTCCTTTATACCCTCGGCCATGAGCAGATCGCACAAAGTCTGTTCCCGGTGGGTGAACTGGAAAAACCACAGGTACGTAAAATTGCCGAAGATCTGGGTCTGGTGACTGCGAAGAAAAAAGACTCCACCGGTATTTGCTTTATCGGCGAGCGTAAATTCCGCGAGTTCCTCGGTCGTTACCTGCCGGCACAACCTGGCAAGATCATTACCGTTGACGGTGAAGAAATTGGCCAGCATCAGGGGCTGATGTATCACACCCTGGGTCAGCGTAAAGGTCTGGGTATTGGCGGAACAAAAGAAGGTACCGAAGATCCATGGTATGTCGTGGATAAAGACGTTGAGAACAATATTCTGGTGGTGGCTCAGGGTCATGAACACCCACGCCTGATGTCCGTTGGCCTGATTGCACAGCAATTGCATTGGGTCGACCGTCAACCGTTCACCGGCACCCTGCGCTGCACAGTGAAAACCCGCTATCGTCAAACCGACATTCCGTGCACCGTTAAAGCACTGGATGCTGAGCGTATTGAAGTCATTTTTGACGAACCCGTCGCGGCGGTAACACCGGGTCAGTCAGCGGTATTTTACAACGGTGAAGTGTGCCTCGGCGGCGGCATTATCGAACAGCGTCTGCCTCTGCCGGTATAATTATTTACACATTTGATACAAGGAAGCAGTGAACGTGGCAAAGAATTATTATGACATCACCCTCGCCCTGGCAGGTATTTGCCAGTCGGCACGCCTGGTACAAGAACTGGCGCACCAGGGGCATTGTGATGCCGATGCACTACACGTTTCACTGAACAGTGTCATCGATATGAACCCCAGCTCAACGCTGGGCGTGTTCGGCGGCAGTGAAGCCAATCTGCGCCTTGGCCTTGAAACACTGCTCGGCGTGCTTAATGCCAGCAGTCGTCAGGGTCTGAATGCAGAACTCACCCGCTACACGTTAAGCCTGATGGTGCTGGAGCGTAAGCTGTCAGCAGCCAAAGGCGCTATGGACACGCTTGGAGACCGTATCAACGGCTTGCAGCGCCAGTTGGACCATTTTGATTTGCAGTCAGAAACGTTGATGAGTGCGATGGCTGGTATCTATGTTGACGTCATCAGCCCACTCGGCCCGCGTATTCAGGTCACGGGTTCTCCGGCCATTCTCCAGAGCCCGCAGGTTCAGGCTAAGGTACGCGCATCGCTTCTGGCCGGCATTCGCGCTGCCGTGCTCTGGCATCAGGTTGGTGGAGGCCGTCTGCAACTCATGTTTTCTCGTAATCGCCTGACGACTCAGGCAAAACAAATTCTTGCTCATTTAACCCCGGAGTTGTGATCTATGGAATTATCCTCACTGACCGCCGTTTCCCCTGTCGATGGACGCTACGGCGATAAAGTCAGCGCGCTGCGCGGGATTTTCAGCGAATATGGTTTGCTGAAATTCCGTGTACAGGTTGAAGTACGCTGGCTGCAAAAACTGGCCGCGCACGCAGCGATCAAGGAAGTTCCTGCTTTTGCTGCCGACGCAATCGGTTTCCTTGATGCGATCGTTGCTAACTTCAATGAAGAAGATGCTGCACGTATCAAAACCATCGAGCGTACGACCAACCATGATGTGAAGGCAGTAGAGTATTTCCTGAAAGAGAAAGTGGCGGATATCCCGGAGCTGCATGCCGTTGCCGAGTTTATCCACTTCGCTTGCACCTCTGAAGACATCAACAACCTGTCTCACGCGCTGATGCTTAAAACGGCGCGCGATGAAGTGATCCTGCCGTACTGGCGCCAACTGATCGATGCGGTGAAAGACTTGTCCGTGCAGTATCGCGACATTCCACTGCTCTCCCGTACCCACGGTCAACCGGCCACCCCGTCCACATTGGGCAAAGAAATGGCTAACGTGGCTTACCGTATGGGGCGCCAGTATCGCCAGCTCAATCAGGTCGAAATTCTCGGTAAAATCAACGGTGCCGTCGGTAACTATAATGCCCACATCGCCGCTTACCCGGAAGTTGACTGGCACCAGTTCAGTGAAGAATTTGTCACATCCCTGGGCATTCAGTGGAACCCGTACACCACACAGATTGAACCGCACGACTACATTGCCGAACTGTTTGATTGTGTTGCCCGTTTCAACACAATCCTTATCGATTTCGACCGTGATGTCTGGGGTTATGTCGCACTGAATCACTTCAAACAGAAAACCATCGCCGGTGAGATTGGTTCTTCCACCATGCCGCATAAAGTTAACCCGATCGACTTCGAAAACTCCGAAGGTAATCTGGGTCTGTCCAATGCGGTTCTGCAGCACCTGGCAAGCAAACTGCCGGTTTCCCGCTGGCAGCGTGACCTGACAGACTCTACCGTACTGCGTAACCTGGGTGTGGGTATCGGCTATGCGCTGATCGCCTACCAGTCTACGTTGAAAGGGGTAAGCAAACTGGAAGTAAACCGCGATCACCTGTTGGACGAACTGGATCACAACTGGGAAGTTCTGGCTGAGCCGATTCAAACTGTGATGCGTCGTTATGGCATTGAGAAACCATACGAGAAGCTGAAAGAACTGACCCGTGGCAAGCGCGTTGATGCTGAAGGCATGAAGCAGTTTATCGACGGACTGGCTCTGCCGGAAGACGAGAAAACCCGCCTGAAAGCGATGACACCGGCTAACTATATTGGCCGCGCCATCACCATGGTTGATGAACTGAAATAATCAGGACTGGTGCCGGATAGCGATTTCGCCTCATTCGACCCACCGCTGATGTCATACCCAGGCCGGATACGCGCAAACGCTATCCGGCTTGTTAATTTTATCGCCTTAACGATTCCCCCCGGTTTATTAAATGTTTATCCCCACAGCCACATAATCAGCGTTAGACTATAAAATCGATTTTGAAAATTCAGTAAATACAGTTAATTATCATAAAAT
>NZ_JANEWJ010000055.1:0-11114 GCF_028069755.1 Citrobacter sp. Igbk 16
GTTGTACATTTTACCGTTGCTGCATAGATTTAAAAAATCATACAAATTATAGTAATTCATTGATTTATAATGTTTTGATTTATAATCATCGAGTTTTAGATTTCTAATGAATTCAAAATTCTTTGTACCACTTTACGTTGGACAATTTTAGGCGGAAAAAACTGACCTTTGTCACGACTTGCATCGATGACTATCGCGACGCGGTGCTGCGAAGCCCTGAAATCGTGGAAAGTGCACGTTGTTAGCGACTGCATAGAAATTCATCCCCAATGGTGAAATAAAAATAAAACCTATACCTGTAGCGGTGTTATTCACTGTTAATTAGTACTTTGGTGTGAATCTGGATATAAAAATACCACTCGCGGGTGAGTTATTTAAAATGTTTCAACGGACATACTCTTCATCGTAACGTGGCGTTAACAAATGTAAGTCATGTTAACAACAATTTGAGTGGTAATTAATTTAACTTCATGTACGACCAGGTCCAGGGTGACAGCATGAAAAACAAGTTGTTATTTATGATGTTTACAATACTGGGTGTGCCTGGGATTGCATCCGCAACCAGTTATGATTTAGCTAATTCAGAATATAACTTTGCGGTAAATGAATTAAGTAAGTCTTCATTTAATCAGGCAGCCATTATTGGTCAGGTTGGCACTGCTAACAGTGCAAATACTCGCCAGGAGGGCAGCAAGTTATTGTCGGTCATTTCGCAAGAAGGTTCAGGTAACCGGGCGAGAACAGATCAGACAGGATCATATAATTTTGCATATATTGATCAAACGGGCAGCTCCAATGATGCGAGTATTAAACAAAGTTCTTACGGTAATACAGCGATGATTATCCAGAAAGGTTCTGGTAATAAAGCAAATATTACCCAGTACGGTACACAAAAAACAGCAGTTGTGGTGCAGAGACAGTCGCAAATGGCAATTCGCGTTACTCAACGCTAATCCGTGAACGACGTTTAAATCAATCCGATGGGGGTTTTACCATGAAACTTTTAAAAGTGGCAGCATTCGCAGCAATCGTAGTTTCTGGCAGTGCTCTGGCAGGCCTTGTTCCGCAATTGAACAGCAATGGTCACCATAACGGTGGCAGTAATTATGGCCCGGACTCTTCATTGAGTATTTACCAATATGGGTCAAGTAACGTTGCGAATGCGCTGCAAAGTGATGCACGTAAATCAGACGTGACCATCACACAACACGGACATGGTAACGGTGCTACCGTCGGGCAAGGTGCTGATGACAGTACCATTAGCCTGAAACAGACTGGCTTCCAGAACAGCGCTGATATTAATCAGTGGAATGCAAAAAATGCTGACATCAGTGTAACTCAGTTCGGTGGTCGTAACGGTGCGGTGGTTAATCAGACTGCATCTGACTCGAATGTTCTGATTCAGCAGGTTGGTTATGGCAACAATGCGACAGCTAACCAGCACTAATTCAGTTTTATGACTGATAATAAACAGGGCGAAAGCCCTGTTTTTTTTCGGGAGCATATTATGCATACGCTATTACTTATTGCCGCGCTTTCAAATCAAATAACCTTTAATACGACCCAGCAAGGTGAGATGTATACCATTATTCCGCAGGTGACGTTATCTCAACCCTGCGTGTGTCAGGTTCAAGTTCTTGCCATACGTAAAGGGTCGGGGGGACAAAGCCAAACACAACAGAAAACAAGCCTGTCGATCCCTGCTAATCGGCCGATTGAATTAACAAAACTGAGCTTTAATATTTCACCTGAGGATACGGTCAACATTGTTGTTACCGTTTCGGATGGGCAGTCATTGCATCTGTCCCAGCAGTGGCCTGATTCAAGCAGTCGTTCATGATTTTTTATTGTATTTGCTTTAAGGGTGTGGCTGGGACAGCGGTGCTGTTCTATGAATATAGAGACGTGAAAACGTTTTTATTTGGTCATTAATCGCAGCGGTGAAGGATCACTTCGATCCCTCAAGGATGGTTTATCATTGAGGAACCCTTATGAGCACCTTATTAAAACGTATTTTAAGTACCAGTTTATGTGTTACTTCTTTTTTTATGTTCTCCGCAACGGCGCAGCAAATCACACCTGGCGGAATTATCCATTTCCGTGGCGCAATAGTTGAATCACCTTGCGAGGTGAACTCGCAACAACAACAGATTGAATTGTCATGTATACGTGACGGCAAGTTACGGAGTAGTCGCTATAACACACAACAGATAGCGATGGCCCCTCAAAGCCTCCAGCAGATTGCCAGTGTGAAAATGCAGTACCTTAATGAACAGAAAAATCTGGCGATT
This sequence comes from Citrobacter sp. Igbk 16, assembly GCF_028069755.1. Taxonomy (NCBI): domain Bacteria; kingdom Pseudomonadati; phylum Pseudomonadota; class Gammaproteobacteria; order Enterobacterales; family Enterobacteriaceae; genus Citrobacter; species Citrobacter sp. Igbk 16. Next base: position 2,292 of record NZ_JANEWJ010000055.1, read on the forward strand.
CTTAATATTGAATATAAATGAATCGTTCTGGAGTAGATATGCACCTGTATGGTTAAAAAGTGAGATTTCATAGAAAACCCTGCTGTACACTTAACAGAGAGTGTTTTGTCAGGGGGAACTTATGCAATCGCGTGTTCATGTTTTACAGGGCGACATTACGACAATCGCCGTTGATGTGATTGTCAATGCAGCCAACTCCTCGCTGCTGGGCGGCGGCGGCGTTGATGGAGCGATTCATCGCGCAGCTGGACCTGCACTGTTGGAAGCCTGCAAGCAGGTATTACAGCAACAGGGCGAATGCCCAACCGGTCATGCGGTTATCACCCTGGCGGGAAATCTTCCCGCCAAAGCGGTGATCCACACTGTTGGGCCGGTCTGGCAGGGCGGCAATCATCATGAAGCTGAACGCCTTGAAGAGGCCTATCTCAATTCATTACAACTGGCACTGGCCAATGGTTATCAATCTATTGCGTTTCCGGCTATCAGCACCGGAGCCTATGGATATCCACGTGCGGCGGCGGCGGAGATAGCGGTGAATACGGTGCTGAAATTTATCATCCGCCGTGCGCTACCTGATCAAATCTACTTCGTGTGTTTTGATGAGGAAAATGCCAGACTATACAAGAGATTACTCACCCAACAAGGCGATGATAACACGGCCTGATATGACGCGACTTGAGCGTGCCATTACCCCATTGTGCGTAAGCCATCCTGACCAGTGCGGCATTCTGGCACTGGATGACAGTCTGGATGCTTTCGCAGCCCGTTATCGGCTGACAGAAATGGCGGAACGAACGCTGGATGTGCAGTATTACATCTGGGAGAACGACATGTCCGGGCTGCTGCTGTTTTCTGTTCTGCTGGCAGCAGCAAAACGTGGGGTACGGGTTCGTTTGCTGTTGGATGATAACAACACGCCGGGCCTTGATGACACGCTGCGTCTGCTGGATAACCATCCGAATATTGAAGTCCGCCTGTTTAATCCCTTCTCATTTCGCATCCTTCGCGCGGTGGGGTATTTAACCGATTTTGCCCGGCTCAATCGCCGCATGCACAATAAAAGTTATACCGCGGACGGTGTCGTGACGCTGGTTGGCGGGCGTAATATCGGAGATGCCTATTTTGGTGCGGGTGAAGAACCGTTGTTTTCCGATCTTGACGTGATGGCCATCGGACCGGTGGTGAAAGAGGTCGCGGATGATTTTGAGCGCTACTGGCAATGTCAGTCAGTTTCAACGTTACAAAAAGTCCTGGCGTTGTCTGAGTCAGAAACGCTCCAACGCATTGAACTGCCTGAATCCTGGTATAACGACGATATTACCCGACGCTATTTGCACAAACTGGAGACCAGCCAGTTTATGACGCATCTCGATCAGGGATCACTGTCGCTGATTTGGGCCAAAACGCGACTGCTCAGTGACGATCCAGCAAAAGGAGAGGGGAAGGCTCCGCGTCACTCGCTATTACCGCAGCGTTTGTTTGACGTCATGGGTTCACCCACTGAGCGCATTGATATAATTTCTGCTTACTTTGTGCCGACACGTGCCGGAGTCGCACAGCTCCTGCGCCTGGTCAGAAAAGGGGTAAAGATTGCTATTTTAACTAACTCGTTGGCAGCGAATGATGTGGCAATTGTGCATGCAGGATATGCGCGCTGGCGGAAAAAATTACTGCGCTATGGTGTAGAACTGTATGAACTAAAACCAACCCGCGATCGCGGCGCAGTGGTGCACGATCGCGGGTTGACCGGGAATTCAGGCTCCAGCCTGCATGCGAAAACCTTCAGTATTGATGGCCGCAAAGTCTTCATCGGCTCGCTTAATTTTGATCCGCGCTCAACGTTGCTCAACACGGAAATGGGATTTGTGATTGAGAGTGAAGTGCTGGCGTCATTGATTCATAAACGCTTTATGCAAAGTCAGCGTGATGTGGCCTGGCAATTGCGCCTGGATCGCTGGGGCCGGATAAACTGGGTAGATTGTCCTGGCGGCTGTGAACGGGTAGTGAAAAAAGAACCCGCCACAGGATTCTGGAAGCGGGTTTTGGTGAGGCTTGCCTCTGTATTACCGATTGAATGGCTGCTCTGAACCATGCAATCACAGCCCTGCTATCCGGCAATGGCTTTGTTTTTATCCTGCTTAGCGATGGGTTTCCCGGAAAAGAGGAACTTCAGCACCGGTATCCGCAAGTGGATTTCGTACAATATCACCGCAATCCCGACCACAAACAGAAGCCCACAGAGAAAACCCAGCAGATTTGATGTGATGTGCGGTGTGATATAGGCACCGAAAAACAGCGTTAACGGATGATGCACCAGATAGATAAACAGTGATGCATTGACAAAATAGGTGACGCGGGCTGACTGGAAATTCAATAAACGGTGGCCGAGCGAGAAGACGACGTTAACCATCCACAGTCCCATCACCATCGTTATCACGTATTCGGTTTCATACATCCAGGCATCGCCGTTTCCATAGCGTTGATTGAGCAGATAAGCCACAAAAGCGAATGCCGCACCGAACGTGCAGCCGCGCGAGGGCGTTGTGAACAGTGCTTTCAGCTGCGGATTGATAAACGCCAGCGCGCCGAGCATAAAGAACGGCACATAGAACAGCGTTTGCATGACGATGAAATTAAACATGCCATCGCTGAGAATAGACGGGTAGACGATAAAAATTGTTCTTCTGACGGCGGCGTATCCGACGCCAAGCAACAAAAAAATCAACGTCAGTTTCGTCATCGATACCGTGGAAGTGCTGATGCCATCGGGGCTCGTCAACCGGTGTTTCATTTGGCTAAACACCCACATACTCACGGTTGTTAAAACGACAAGGACGAGTAAAAACCACAGATGAGAAATCAGCTCCCATGCCAGAGCGTTGTATTTATCGTATCCGCTGAGAGTATGCCAGCTGTCGGCTTTGCCTTTCACATATTGCAGCATGATAAATTGCGGCAGCGTGAGTAGCGGGATCGCGGTCAGCATAGGGATCCCCACGCGTTCAACACGCACTTTCCACCACCGCTTTAAGGGGTAGCGCAAAAACAGCATGTATGAAAAATAACCCGAAATAACAAAGAAGACCTGCATGCGAAATGCATGAATAAAGTCGTTAAAGAGGGTCAATATCCATGACGGTTCCGCGCTGTTCACATGCCAGGTATGTGTGGAGTAGATCAGCGAGATATGGAAGGGAATTCCCAACAACATCAGCCAGGCACGGATGGAATCCAGGAAATATTCACGCGGTGGAGATACAGAGCTCATAGACAGTTACGTATTCTCAGACTTTTCGTCTTATCCCTAAGACGAATTATGGTTACATTCGAAGGCAACCCTACACGAAGTCCAACAACCTGTCTCCAGGATAAGCACTCAAAGTGAAAACAGGTAGGCGAACCTGCTTAAACCATGAGCCAGCACGCGAACAATACAGGGATTCAGTTGTCGGAATACCCGATTATCCATTAAAATGGATCGGATCAATATAAGCACACAAAGGGGGAAGTGCTTACTAATTATGAAACATAAACTACAAATGATGAAAATGCGTTGGTTGGGTGCAGCAGTAATGTTAACGCTGTACACATCATCGAGCTGGGCGTTCAGTATTGATGATGTTGCAAAGCAAGCTCAATCCTTAGCCGATAAAGGCTACGAGGCGCCAAAAAGTAACTTGCCCTCCGTTTTCCGCGACATGAAATATGCGGATTATCAGCAGATCCAGTTTAATCGCGACAAAGCGTACTGGAGCAATCTCAAGACCCCATTTAAGCTCGAATTCTACCACCAGGGGATGTACTTCGACACGCCGGTCAAGATTAACGAAGTCACCGCCACTGCGGTGAAAAGAATCAAATACAGCCCGGATTACTTTAATTTTGGCGATGTTCAGCATGATAAAGACACGGTAAAAGATCTCGGTTTCGCCGGGTTCAAAGTGCTGTATCCGATCAACAGCAAAGATAAAAACGACGAAATCGTCAGCATGCTCGGTGCCAGCTATTTCCGCGTACTTGGTGCAGGCCAGGTCTATGGTCTGTCTGCGCGTGGCCTCGCGATAGATACCGCTCTGCCTTCTGGTGAAGAGTTTCCCCGCTTCCGTGAGTTTTGGATCGAGCGTCCAAAACCGACTGACAAACGTTTAACCATTTATGCCCTGCTGGATTCCCCGCGCGCGACCGGGGCGTATCGCTTTGTGATTATTCCTGGCCGTGACACGGTTGTGGATGTTCAGTCCAAAGTCTATCTGCGCGATAAAGTGGGCAAACTGGGCGTAGCTCCGTTAACCAGTATGTTCCTGTTCGGGCCGAACCAGCCTTCTCCGACGACAAATTATCGTCCTGAACTGCACGACTCAAACGGATTGTCTATCCATGCTGGCAACGGCGAGTGGATTTGGCGTCCGCTGAATAACCCGAAACATCTCGCGGTGAGCAGCTTTGCGATGGAAAACCCGCAAGGATTCGGCCTGCTGCAACGTGGACGTCAGTTCTCCCGTTTCGAAGATATCGACGATCGTTATGACCTGCGCCCAAGTGCCTGGATCACGCCAAAAGGTGACTGGGGTAAAGGCAAAATTGAATTAGTTGAGATCCCCACTAACGACGAAACAAACGATAACATCGTTGCCTACTGGACGCCGGATCAACTGCCGGAAGCAGGCAAAGAGATGAACTTTAAGTACACCCTGACGTTTACGCGTGATGAAGATAAGCTTCATGCGCCAGAAAATGCCTGGGTGCAACAGACTCGCCGTTCCACAGGGGATGTCAAACAATCCAATCTCATTCGTCAGCCTGACGGTACTATCGCGTTTGTGGTGGATTTCACCGGCACCGAGATGAAAAAGCTGCCGCAGGACACCCCGATTACCGCGCAAACCAGCATTGGCGACAACGGTGAAATCGTGGAAAGCACTGTGCGTTACAACCCGGTTACGAAAGGTTGGCGTTTGATGCTGCGCGTGAAAGTGAAAGATGCGAAGAAAACCACTGAAATGCGTGCTGCGTTGGCCAATGCCGATCAGCCGTTGAGTGAAACCTGGAGCTACCAGTTACCTGCCAATGAATAAGACAACTGAGTATATTGACGCAATGCCGCTTTCGGATATCGAAAAAGCGGCACTGCCGAAAACTGACATCCGCGCCGTTCATCAGGCATTGGATGCCGAGCACCGTACTTACTCGCGCGAAGATGATTCACCGCAGGGTTCTGTAAAAGCTCGCCTTGAGCAAGCCTGGCCAGACTCTCTGGCCAAAGATCAGTTGATAAAGGATGACGAAGGGCGTGACCAGCTGCAGGCAATGCCGAAAGCAACACGTACTTCAATGTTTCCCGATCCCTGGCGTACAAACCCGGTTGGCCGTTTTTGGGATCGCCTGCGCGGGCGCGATGTCACACCGCGTTATCTTTCTCGTTTGACGAAAGAAGAACAAGAGAGTGAGCAGAAATGGCGTACCGTTGGCACGATCCGCCGTTATACGCTGTTGATCTTAACGTTGGCGCAAACGGTCGTAGCGACCTGGTATATGAAGACGATCCTTCCTTATCAGGGATGGGCGTTCATTAATCCGGCGGATATGATGGGGCAGAACCTGTGGGTTTCCTTTATGCAGTTGCTGCCTTATGTGCTACAGACCGGTATCCTCATTTTGTTTGCCGTGCTTTTTTGTTGGGTATCAGCCGGTTTCTGGACCGCGCTGATGGGCTTCCTGCAGTTGCTGATTGGGCGTGACAAGTACAGTATTTCTGCCTCAACGGTAGGGGATGAACCGCTGAATCCCGAGCATCGTACCGCGCTAATCATGCCTATCTGTAACGAGGACGTTGACCGCGTATTTGCGGGCCTGCGCGCTACGTGGGAGTCGGTTAAAGCCACGGGGAATGCGGAGCATTTCGATGTTTACATTCTGAGTGACAGCTACAACCCCGATATCTGCGTCGCGGAACAAAAGGCGTGGATGGAGCTGATTGCTGAAGTGCAGGGCGAAGGACAGATCTTCTACCGCCGCCGTCGTCGCCGTGTGAAGCGTAAAAGCGGTAACATTGATGACTTCTGCCGTCGCTGGGGCAACCAGTATAGCTATATGGTGGTGCTGGACGCTGACTCCGTGATGAGCGGAGACTGTCTGACTGGTTTGGTACGCCTGATGGAAGCGAACCCGAATGCCGGGATTATCCAGTCTTCACCGAAAGCGTCTGGTATGGACACCCTGTACGCGCGCTGCCAGCAGTTTGCTACCCGCGTTTATGGCCCACTGTTTACCGCCGGACTTCACTTCTGGCAGTTGGGTGAGTCGCACTACTGGGGTCATAACGCGATTATTCGTGTGAAACCGTTTATTGAGCACTGTGCGCTTGCACCGCTACCGGGCGAAGGCTCGTTTGCGGGATCGATCCTCTCCCATGACTTCGTGGAAGCGGCATTGATGCGTCGTGCGGGCTGGGGCGTGTGGATTGCCTACGATCTGCCGGGCTCGTATGAAGAGCTGCCACCGAACCTGCTGGATGAGCTCAAGCGTGACCGTCGCTGGTGCCACGGTAACCTGATGAACTTCCGTCTGTTCCTGGTCAAAGGGATGCACCCGGTTCATCGCGCGGTGTTCCTGACCGGTGTGATGTCCTATCTGTCAGCACCGTTATGGTTTATGTTCCTCGCGTTGTCGACCGCATTGCAGGTGGTCCATGCGTTGACGGAACCGCAGTACTTCCTGCAACCACGTCAGCTGTTCCCGGTCTGGCCGCAGTGGCGTCCTGAGCTGGCTATCGCGTTGTTTGCCTCAACGATGGTGCTGCTGTTCCTGCCGAAGCTGCTAAGTATTCTGCTTATCTGGTGCAAAGGCACGAAAGAATACGGTGGATTTATTCGCGTCACGCTGTCGCTGCTGCTGGAGGTTCTGTTCTCCGTGCTGCTGGCACCGGTGCGTATGCTGTTCCACACTGTTTTCGTAGTGAGTGCCTTCCTCGGATGGGAGGTGGTGTGGAACTCGCCGCAACGCGATGACGACTCCACTCCGTGGGGCGAGGCGTTTATGCGTCACGGCTCTCAGCTGTTGCTGGGTCTGGTGTGGGCAGTAGGGATGGCCTGGCTGGATCTGCGTTTCCTGTTCTGGCTGGCTCCGATTGTCTTTTCACTAATCCTGTCGCCGTTTGTTTCCGTCATTTCCAGCCGCTCAACGGTTGGGTTACGTACCAAACGCTGGAAACTGTTCCTGATCCCGGAAGAGTATTCTCCGCCGAAGGTGCTGGTGGACACGGATAACTATCTGGAGCTGAACCGTAATCGTTCGCTGGATGATGGTTTCATGCACGCCGTGTTTAACCCGTCGTTTAACGCGCTGGCAACGGCAATGGCTACTGCGCGCCATCGTGCGAGTAACGTGCTTGAAATTGCACGTGATCGGCATGTCGAGCAGGCGCTGAATGAAACGCCGGAGAAACTGAATCGCGATCGCCGCCTGGTTCTGTTAAGCGATCCGGTGACCATGGCGCGTTTACATTATCGCGTCTGGAATTCACCAGATAAGTATTCTTCATGGGTTAATTATTATCAGGGGATTACCCTGAACCCACTGGCGCTCAGGAAAAAATAAGCGTGTGAAACGTAAAAATACCGGCCTGGCGCCGGTATTTTTTTATACTGAATATAAAAGTCATGGGGTATCCAGTGCGAATACTGGCTGTGGGAATGATAGTCTTTCTTCTGAGCGGATGCGGCAGCATTATTAGCCGGACGATCCCCGGACAAGGACACGGAAATCAATACTATCCAGGCGTACAATGGGACGTCCGGGACTCTGCGTGGCGTTATGTCACCATCCTGGATCTGCCGTTTTCGCTGGTGTTTGATACGTTGCTATTACCGCTCGATATACATCATGGGCCTTACGAATAACTATCGTTCATCCCATTCATCGGCTGCGGTCTGGCCTTCCTCTGTGTCAAGGGGAGGCTCCAGTTGAAATTCCCCCTCATCCCATTCGTGGAGCGTATTTTCCTCCTGCCACTCCTGGCGAATATCAATCTCATCATAGTCACCATCAAAAACGCTTTGTGCCGCTTCACCGCTCAGCATAGGCAAACATTCGCCTTCGCCATCATCTTCGTCGGCAAAAAATTCAGCTTGCCACATGATATCGCCATCCTGTAGCACGTACTTTTGTACGTTCAGCTGCTGGACACTGGCTTCGTCAGATTCCAGGCCTGGATTATCAGCCAGAAACTCTTCACGGGCTGCATCAATGGCTTCTTCAAGGGTGGGGTACAAGGCATTCATATTCGCATCCTGATCGCATGGGTGATTGGCCTAATAAAAAGATATAGGTGGTGCGGTGAGAACTGTCAAAGCATTCGTTTATCGCGAAGTTGCAGGCATGCAACGGCTTGAAGCATCGGGTGTTTCTCACCATAACCACACGGTTGTGGTGCTTCCCGGAACAACAAAAATACGGGTTGAACTCTGCCGCCAATACGATTCATGAACAATAAACCTTAAGTATCTAAAAATGGGGTGTAATGTATTAAACTCAAGCGGTTATGACTGGAGCACAATACGTGAGGATATTATAGTTTAAAGGGGGTGATTGAATAGCAAACTTGCGACAGCTTACAATGAAAAAACACAATGGGCAGATGAGATAAACATTAATTAACGGCATGAAATTAAAGGAGAATGATATCAAGAAGCAGATATAGATAACATCTGAAATCATCAACATTTAGTAATGTGGATAATATCGCCAACCATTTAATTTGTAACTCGTATGTAAACTCCTGGTTTGCATAAAAATGAATTCATCATATTTAATGAATAATAACAG
>NZ_JANEWJ010000056.1:0-9979 GCF_028069755.1 Citrobacter sp. Igbk 16
CTATTAGAGAATATATCGGATTACATCGTCACACTAATTATAATCATTAATTGTCATTAACAGTCGTTGTTGACTGCCCACAGAAATGACGTTGTATGAGACTCGTTGAGCGATTGGAAAATGCTCCGTTAGGAAACGCAAAATATCGGCAGGAATCGCCGGTCTGAGAGGGATGTATGGGTGACAGTTTTCAGAATGAAGTGCCAACGGCACGCGTTAATATCAAGTTAGATTTACATACCGGAGGCGTTCAGAAAAAGGTTGAATTGCCGTTAAAACTTTTGACCGTGGGTGATTTCAGTAATGGTAGAGAACAACGACCGCTATCGGAACGCGAAAAGGTTGATATTAATAAGAATAATTTCAACGATGTGTTAGCTAAGTTCTCACCAGTCGTTAATCTGAGTGTTAAAAATACGTTAGCTGGTGATGGTAGAAAAGACGATATTAATCTTACCTTTAAAAATATCCGCGATTTTGAGCCCGAGTAGGTAGCCAGAAATATCCCACAATTACGCGTTCTGTTGGCAATGCGTAACTTACTTCGTGACCTGAAATCTAACTTACTTGATAACGCTGCTTTTCGTCGCGAGCTGGAAACCATCCTTAAGGATCCAGCCCTGAGTCAGGAACTGCGTGATGAACTGGCAACCATGATGCCAGAAGAGATTTAGCGCTATACAGGGTTTCCTCCGCTTAATTGGCAGGAATAGTAAAGGATCATAATAAGGAATATGTTGATGTCTGTTCAGGAACATACCTCTTCAGTCGCGGCCACTACGACCAGTGAACGTAGCGTTTATCAATCCCTCTTTGACAAAATTAATCTTTCCCCGGTTTCGGCATTAAAAAATGTAGATGCGTGGCAGAGCGATGAAGCGCTTTCTGATGCCGATCCGGCTGAACGCGTGACCGCCGCTATTCAGGTTCTGGTTTCATGTCTGGCGGACGCCGCACAGCCAGTAGAGCGCCTGGATAAAACACTGCTTGATGAACAAATTGCGCGCCTCGATAAGCAGATTAGCGATCAGGTAAATGAAGTCATGCATCATGCTGAGTTTCAGAAGCAAGAATCGCTCTGGCGCGGTTTACATTCGATGATCACCGGCATCGACTTCCGTCGAAATGTCCGGGTAGAAATGATGGATATCAGCAAGGATGCGCTGCGTGATGATTTTGACGACGCGCCGGAGCTTATCCAGAGCGGGTTATACCGCCATGTTTATATTGAAGAATATGATCAGCCTGGCGGCGAACCCATTGCGGCAATGATTTCAGCGTACGAATTTGATAACAGCCCGCAGGATATTGCACTGTTGCGCAATATTTCTGGCGTGTCGGCAGCCTGTCATATGCCGTTCATTGGTTCCGTTGGCCCGACATTTTTCCTGAAGGAAAATATGGAAGAAGTCGCGGCCATAAAAGACATCAATGATTATTTCGAACGTGCTGAATACATTAAGTGGAAAGCATTTCGTGATAGCGACGATTCACGCTATATCGGGCTGACTATGCCGCGTGTACTGGGTCGTCTGCCGTATGGTCCTGATACCGTGCCGGTACGTAGCTTCAACTATGTTGAAGAGGTGAAGGGGCCGGATCACGAAAAATACCTGTGGACCAGCGCATCTTTCTCTTTCGCTGTGAACATGGTGAAAAGTTTTATCAAGAACGGCTGGTGCGTCCAGATCCGTGGGCCACAGGCGGGCGGCGCAGTTAAAGATTTGCCTATCCATTTGTACGATCTGGGTACGGGTAATCAGGTGAAGATTCCGTCTGAGGTGATGATTCCGGAAACCCGGGAGTTTGAATTCGCCAATCTTGGCTTTATTCCGCTTTCTTATTATAAGAATCGTGATTACGCCTGCTTCTTCTCTGCTAATTCGGCTCAGAAACCTGCGCAGTTTGATACCCCGGAAGCGACGGCTAACAGTCGGATTAACTCTCGTTTGCCGTATATCTTCCTGCTTTCTCGTATCGCTCATTACCTGAAAATACTGCAGCGAGAAAATATTGGGACGACCAAAGATCGCCGCTTGCTTGAGCTTGAACTTAATAACTGGTTGCGCAGTCTGGTAACCGAAATGACCGATCCTGGCGATGACTTGCAGGCATCACACCCGCTGCGTGATGGGCGTGTCGTGGTGGAGGATATTGAGGATAACCCCGGTTTCTTCCGTGTGCGCCTGTATGCCATTCCGCATTTCCAGGTTGAAGGTATGGACGTCAGCTTGTCGTTAGTTTCACAAATGCCTAAGTCGAAATCTTAACGACGCAGCGCACAGGAGGTGCGATGAAGATCTATCGTCCGTTATGGAGCGAGGGGGCCTTTCTGGCTCCCCAGCAGTTTCAGCAACAGACACGTTGGGATGCCTATGTAGCTGACGTTGTTGCTCACATGTCACTTTCATCACCGTGGGGCGTCATCAGCGCGGAGTTTGATGAAAGTGCGCTAACGGTTTCCCGTTTGAACCCCGTTAATCTGGTTGTGCGCTTTCCTGACGGTACGTTAGTGGATACAGGAATTTCAGATAACCTGCCTCCGGCGTGTGATTTATCGCATCTTACTGGTTACAGCAGCGTTGATATCGTGCTGGCGTTACCGCTGCTTTCAGCTAATGGCGGCAATCTTTCATCAGGCAACGGCGTTAGCCGTCCGTGTCGCTGGCAGCAGGAATGGCTGCCAGTGCAGGATCTCGCAGGTCAGGAACGGACTGATATGGCAGTGCTGCGGCATGCTATCACCCTCCGCTATGCCCATGACGATAACAGCGCTTACCTGACTTGTCCGGTAGCTTGCCTTATTCGTAATGCTCAGGGGCAATGGGAGTTGGGACGCGATTTTTTACCCCCAGCGCTTTCACTCTCAGCCAGCCCCTCATTAATCAATTCGCTCAGTGATTTGGTGCATCGTATCCAGGCTCGTTGTCGCCGCCTGATGGCCTTGCGCCGAGAAAGTAACGAACGAATGGCGGATTTTGCGGTAGCAGATGTTTCGTTGTTTTGGCTGCTGAATGCGCTTAATAGCTCGGAGCCTGTTCTGAAAGAAATGCTGCAAAACCCAGGCCGTCACCCCGAACTTTTGTGGCGTGAGCTGGCGCGGTTAGCGGGCAGCCTGCTGACTTTTTCATTAGACCATGATGTCAGCGTTGTACCGCCATACCAGCACGCAAATCCGCAGCAGGTATTCCCACCACTGTTTGCACTGCTGGTGGAACTGCTGGAAGCCAGCCTGCCATCTCGCGTTGTCGCTATTGAACTGACGCAAGATCGACAGTTCTGGTATGGCGCGTTGTCGGATGCCCGGCTGCGTGAAGGCGCTGATTTTTACCTTTCCGTTCGTTCGGATCTTCCTGCGCATGTCCTCCTTACGCAATTCCCACAGCTCTGTAAAGCAGGGAGCCGGGCAGATGTCTCTGATGTCGTCAATGTGGCACTGAGCGGTATTCCATTAAAACCGCTGACGCATGTACCCGCAGCCATCCCGTTACGACTGGAAAATCAATACTTTGCTCTTGAGATTAATCATCCAGCAGCCCAGGCCATGCTGGATGCCGGTAATTGCGCTTTCTATGTGCCGGGAACGCTGGGAGAGATTCAACTTGAGCTTTTCGCTGTATTAAGGGATTGAAATAAATGAATAGGGATATTGATCAGGTGTTCTGGCCAACCTGGCTTGCTGTCAGCCAGTTACGTGGCGGGGTGGAAGTCGATGATGGGGCGGCTTTCTATCGCCGGGCCTGCCAATGGGTTGATTCTGCGCGTGAGACATTGCGTGACATGGGGTACAGCGAACACAGCGTTGAACACATGCTCTACACGCAATGTGCGTTACTGGACGAAAGCGTGTTGAACCGCAACCGGCAGGATAGCGGTTACATTACCTGGCTTGCGACACCTTTACAGGCCCGCTTTTTCAACACGACCAATGCAGGAGAAGAGCTCTGGGAGCGCATCCGTACCGTACTGCGCGAGCCTGTTCCTGATACCGCCGTATTAACCTGCTTTTATCGTGCAATCACGCTCGGTTTTGTTGGGCGCTATCGTGAGCAAGGTGACGAGCGTCGTGAAGATGTTCTTGAAGCGCTGGCGACTCAGGCGATGCCTTTTAAGTTAATGCACGATGCGCCAGTAATTATGCGGGCTTCCGGCTTTTCTGGCGGTAAGCGCCGCTGGTGGCTGGCATGGATTGTCGGCGCGGTGGCGTTGGGTGCTTTGTGGTTAATATTTTCTCATGTCTTACAAGGGCAGATTGCTCAGCTTATTGGGCAGGGTTAAGACATGGCTCTGTTGCGAGGGATCGTTAACTATGTGCTGGCAGCCGTGCTGGCTTTGTTGCTGGTCTGGGGATTTAGTCCGTTAAGTGCGGGTGTCCGGGGCGGCCTTACCGTCATTATTTTACTGTTTTCCATTCCAGGGATCGTTTATGGCTGGCGTCAATACGGTCGGCTGAAGTCTGCTCATTCTGCTCATGAAGTTCCGCTCCCTCCGGAGGGTTTCAGTGGGCCTGTTGTGCTGGTGTGTGGCGATAATAACCCCTTGTTTGCCGGACGTGGCGATTCTTGCGAGAGTTCGCAGGGCTGGTATTTATCTGTCCAGTCCCCGGAGCATTATATTGCTCTGGTTCGTCAGATAGCAGTGCAACGTCCAGGGCTTCTTATGCGCATTTCCGTGATGCTGGCATTGACTCCGGAACGGCATAATGATGAAGACGCGCTTAAGCACATGCTGCTCAGTTGGCGGCGTGTGGTGGCTCAGAGCCGGCGTTGGTTATCAGGCATACCGCCATTTTGGCTGTGCTGTTGGCTGAATTCTCCTCAATGCCATGAGAGTGTTCGTTGGTTTATCCGCACGCCTCAGGATGCGGAAGTGCAGTCGGCTACGGGATTGAACGACTTTGCGCCTTTCTCTTCGCAAGAGCGCCTGGCTCGCCATTCTCATCTTACACATGCAGTGTGGTTAGATAATTTACTGGGATGGCTGCAGAAGTTACAAGGCGACACCGAGCGCCATGCTCCGCCTCTTTTCTCTGCTTTACGGGTAGTGTGTTTCAGCTCATTAGCGGTCTGTGAAAATAATCTGTGGCAACGGCATATCACGGCGCAAACAACACTTTCCCCTGCGGCGTCAGCAGTGTCCGAGCTGCTGCCTTTTCCTGATTTAGCGCTGCCTTTTTTATCTCGCCGCCGGGCGCTGACAGCATTTCAACGTACGGTGGGCGTAAGTGGTCTGTTATGCGGCATTTTTGTCGGACTGGCGATGACGTGCAGCTTTATCAACAACCAACATCTCATCAGGATCACCAACGATCATTTGACGGTATACCGCCAGCTTAGCGGTAGTCCTGCCGAGCCAAAGATTCAGGCTCAGGATCAACTTCGTCGGGATGCGCTGCGGCTAGAACGCTGGTATCAGCGCGGTGAACCCCTTTCTCTTTCCATGGGATTGTATCAGGGGATGAGATTGCTCCCGCCTCTGCTGGTCGCCCTCAGCGACTGGCTGCCATCTGATAAACCGAAAGTGACCGCCCCGCAAACCGTACGTCTGGACAGTATGTCGCTGTTTGATACGGGCAAATGGGCGTTAAAAGCAGGTTCAACAAAAGTACTCATTGGGGCTTTGGTCAATATCAAAGCTAAGCCTGGTTGGCTGATTGTCATCGCCGGACATACCGATGATGTGGGCGACGATAAATCTAATCAGCAGCTTTCTCTCAAACGTGCGGAATCTGTTCGCGACTGGATGCGTGATACCGGTGATGTTGCGGAGAGCTGTTTTGCCGTTCAGGGCTATGGCGAATTACGTCCCTACAAAACCAACGATACGCCGGAGGGGCGGGCTGCCAACCGCCGTGTAGAGATCAGTCTGGTGCCGCAGGCTGATGCCTGTCGGGTGCCGGGCATGAAGGAACCGTCACCGGAAGGCGGTGGCGCATTAGCGAAGTAAAAATGGAGAAAGAGTTATGGCAATACCAGTCTACCTTTGGCTGAAAAACGACGGCGGCGCGGATATTAAAGGCTCTGTTGATGTGAAAGACCGTGAGGGCAGTATCGAAGTCGTGGCCCAGGAACATAACCTGTACATCCCTACCGATAACAACACCGGTAAGTTGACCGGAACGCGCATCCATACCCCGTTCCTTTTCACTAAGGAAATCGATGCTTCCAGCCCGTATCTGTACAAGGCTGTAACCACTGGTCAGACCCTGCGTCAGGCAGAGTTCAAATGGTATCGCATCAATGATGCGGGTCAGGAAGTGGAATACTTCAATACCACTCTGCACAACGTGAAAGTGGTGAAAGTAAACCCTGTGATGTACGACATCAAAGAACAATCTAAAGAGAAGCATAACCACCTGGAACGGATTGAACTGCGCTACGAGAAGGTCGTCTGGACGTATAAGGATGGCAACATTATCCATTCTGACGCCTGGAACGAGCGTACCACCGCGTAATGCACTAACGGATGAGGATTTCCTCATCCGTTTTTTTATGCCCTCTGCTGATCATCCGGGACGGGGGTTTAGCTGAGAGTTTCAACGTCATTTATTACCTTATGGGCATTGGATTACGGCCACGGGCGGTAGCGTGCCTGAATACAGGGAGTCAGGAAGCAAATGGAACACCAGTCAGCAGTGTTATTACGACGTCTCAACCCCTATTGTGCTCAGGCGCTTGAAGCAGCGGCATCGTTATGCCAGACGCGCGCGCATGCAGAAATCACGCCCGAACACTGGTTACTCAAGCTGCTGGAGCAGGGAGAGGGCGATATTACTGTCATTGCTCGTCGTTATGAATGGGATATCGACAATCTCTGGCAGTCGCTGCTGACGCATCTGGATGTTCAGCCTCGTTCCGTGAAAAGCCGTCCACAGTTGTCTGATGTGCTCCTTTCATTAATGCAACAAGCGTGGCTGTGTGCCGCAACGGATGAAAACTCGCAGATACGTGGTGTACATCTGCTGATGGCGCTGGTAGGAAAGCCTTCACTATTGAAGTGTGACGGCCTGTGGCCTCTTTTGAGCGCCGGGCATACTCAACTGGAACGCCTCCTGCCGCTATTAAATGTCCAGTCGGATGAACGTCCTGAGAGACAGCAAGAAGCCGCTCTGGCGCAGATTTCTCCAGATGACGAAGTGCGTCCTGGCCTGGCTCAGTCGACGTTGTCGCCAGCGTTACAAGGCGTGCTCGATAAATTTACGCTGGACGTGACCGCGAAAGCGCGTGCTGGCGATATCGACCCGATATTTGGTCGCGAAAATGAAATCCGGCAAATGGTGGACGTGCTGTCCCGTCGGCGAAAAAACAATCCCATTCTGGTCGGGGAACCTGGCGTCGGCAAGACCGCTCTGGTGGAGGGGCTGGCGCTGCGTATTGCTGAAGGTAACGTGCCTGATAGCCTGAAATCAGTAACACTACGCACGCTGGATCTTGGGCTGTTACAAGCCGGCGCTGGAGTGAAAGGTGAGTTTGAGCAGCGGTTAAAAAATATCATTGATGCCGTTCAGCAATCGCCAACGCCTGTTCTGCTCTTTATCGATGAAGCACACACCATCATCGGGGCCGGAAATCAGGCGGGGGGGGCGGACGCAGCCAACCTGCTAAAACCTGCTCTGGCCAGGGGTGAACTACGAACCATCGCGGCGACCACATGGAGCGAATATAAACAGTATTTTGAGCGTGATGCTGCGCTGGAGCGACGTTTTCAGATGGTTAAAGTTGATGAGCCGGATGATGACACTGCCTGCTTGATGCTGCGTGGTCTGAAATCACGCTATGCAGAACATCATGGCGTTCACATCACCGACGAAGCGGTTAAAGCCGCCGTTACGCTCTCTCGCCGCTATCTTACCGGGCGGCAATTACCCGACAAAGCCGTCGACCTGTTGGATACCGCAGGTGCCAGAGTGCGGATGAGCCTTGATACCGTTCCGGAACCGTTGACGCGTTTGAAGTCGGAGATCACCGCGCTTGAAATTGAAAAGCAGGCATTGCTTGCAGACCTCGCGGTAGGAAATGGTCAGCATGGTGAAAGGCTGGCCAGCATTGAACAGCGGGAAAATCGTCTGCTTGTCGAACTGGATGAACGTGAAACCCAGTACGGCCAGGAATTAACGCTCACTGAGCAACTGCTGGCCAGCCGCCGTGATATTTCTCGTCAGGCGGAAACGGTTGAATTGCAGCAGCAGCTTAGTGTGCTTCAGCAGGGCCATCCGTTACTGTTTCCGGATGTAGACGCGCGCACCGTTGCTACGGTAATCGCCGACTGGACCGGCGTACCTTTGTCTTCATTAATGAAAGATTCCCAGGCGGATTTGCTGACGCTTGAAACCCAGATGGGAAACCGCGTTGTCGGGCAGGATTATGCGCTGAATACAATCGCACAGCGGTTGCGGGCATCAAAAACAGGACTTACGCCGGAAAACGGCCCACAGGGGGTGTTTCTGCTTACCGGGCCCAGCGGAACCGGCAAAACAGAGACCGCGCTGGCCCTGGCTGACATTCTGTTTGGTGGCGAAAAATCGCTGATCACGATTAATTTGTCTGAATACCAGGAGCCGCACACCGTGAGCCAGCTAAAAGGTTCACCGCCGGGATACGTGGGTTATGGTCAGGGAGGGATCCTGACCGAAGCGGTGCGAAAACGCCCCTATAGCGTGGTACTGCTGGATGAAGTAGAAAAAGCGCATCGCGACGTCATGAACCTGTTTTATCAGGTATTTGACCGTGGCTTCATGCGTGACGGCGAAGGTCGTGAAATTGATTTTCGCAACACTGTGATTTTGATGACCTCCAATCTTGGCGGCGATGCAGTGATGCAACGGCTGGAAGAACAGCCGGAAACCACAGAGTCTGAGCTACACGAACTGCTGCGTCCACTTTTGCGCGACCATTTCCAGCCGGCGCTACTGGCCCGCTTCCAGACGATTCTCTACCATCCGCTCAGTGAACCTGCGCTACGTACGATTGTACAAATGAAACTGGACCAGGTTAGCCAGCGATTGCTGCGCCACTACGGCATCACCACGACGATATCCGAGAACCTTTTTGATGCCCTGACCGCCGCTTGCCTGTTACCGGATACGGGGGCGAGGAATATTGATAGTCTGCTGAATCAACAAATCTTACCGGTACTCAGCCAGCAGTTGTTAACGTATCTTTCCCGGCAGCAAAAACCTCAACAGCTTACTTTGAGTTGGCATGATGAAGAGGGGATTGAACTGATAATTGATAGCGAGTGAAAAATAAAACCCAGTGATAATACTAACGCTGGGTTTTATTTTGTATCGGGATATGCGTGCGCTAAAGGACTAAATATGGATGGTGCTAAAGATCTTGCAAAAGATATGCTCGAAGCTATTAACGTTGATGATTCTGGGTTTATAGCTGCTTTAGCTAAAGGGCTTATATCATTTCCTGTGAGTATGGGATATCTGACCTACGATTTTATGGATACAGAACATCGCAGAGCGAATGAAGATGATAAATACAGGTTTGCCAGGCTTCTTAATAAAGCAAAGTTAAATAAGGAGTTGATTGGCCAGGTTATTGATGTCTTTATTAGTAACTTTTCTTCGCGACTGGACGTTGCTTTAATGGCGGAGAAAATAGTTGGGAGTAGTGCTGGAAGGATAATTTTCTCAGAGCTAACTGGCGTTAAAATTGGGGCTGTCATTTCTAATCGGTTAGTCACAGCATTTTTTTCAGGTGCCGTTATAGGCTCGCTTCTTACGTTGGGAGCGGAAGTATCCAGAGCAATCTATACATCTCGCTATCTGGCTGCAAGGAGTCCAGGTCATTATCAGAAATTGAAAGATATGGGGGACCTGGATCTACTTTATTTTCTTATAGAAGATCTTGTTTCACCTTTTGAAAAAGCAATTGAACTTCACAATGCAAATGAAGTTTTTTTTAATGAGGTTTGCCAATGTTTTCTGGACGGCTTGGGAAGTTTAGAGAAATAGTTATATATTTAATAT
>NZ_JANEWJ010000057.1:0-7805 GCF_028069755.1 Citrobacter sp. Igbk 16
GTTAATGGATGTGTACTTTTTATTAACAGATTGTTTTTATTAGAGAGGAGTTTAACTTAAATCAACCGAACGAATTTACAGCTTATATGAAGTGATTATTCTATTTATAAGAATAATTAATGAATAATCATGATGACATTCACACAATTACCATACGAAACGTAGCACTATGGTGGTATACGATTAAAACTGAAGAGTTCTCTCATAATTCATGAACAAAAGGAGCGAGTTATGAGCTATGCGCACATTCTTGTCGCTGTTGCCGCTACCCCCGAAAGCCACCAGCTGTTAGCAAAGGCGGTTTCAATCGCTCGCCCTGTCAACGCCCGCATTAGTCTGATAACCCTGGTCTCAGATCCCGAACTGTATAACCAGTTTGCCGCCCCAATGCTGGAAGATCTGCGTGAAGTGATGCAAGAAGAAACCCAGAATTTTATCGATCAGTTAAGCAAAGAAGCGCAGTACCCTATTGAGCACACGTTTATTACCTACGGCGCATTGAACGAACACATTCTGGATATATGCCGCAAGCACGCGGTTGATCTGGTGATTTATGGCAACCATAACCACAGTTTCTTTTCGCGAGCTTCCTGCTCAGCGAAAAGCGTTGTCAGCGCAAGCCAGGTTGATGTGTTGCTGGTGCCGCTTGCGGGCGATTAATCACCCCAGTTTGCTGCAGGCTGTCTGCGAGTCAGGCGACAGATTTTCCGTATGACGCGATGCGACGTTCTTCAGATCGTAAATGAATCTCGCCTGCCAGTTATTGATATCATTTTTAACGATAGTCTGCAGCATTGCGGCATGACGTGAAATACGTTCGGCAAGTGGCATCGTCAGAGCCTGGTTTAATGCGCCTGCGACATCATCCCGATCATAAGGGTTTACAATGAGTGCAGAAGTCAGCTCATTCGCTGCTCCGGCAAACTGCGACAGCACTAGGACACCAGGATTGGCAGGGTCTTGTGCGGCGATATACTCCTTTGCTACCAGATTCATGCCATCGCGCAGTGGCGTCACCAGTCCGACATCAGAGTAGCGAAAGACCTTCATCAGTAATTTACGGTCAAAATACTGATTCAGGTAGTACAGCGGTGTCCAGCCCAGTTGCCCGTATTTACCATTGATCCGCCCGGCCTCGGTCTCTAACTGGTGACGAATATCCTGATAAGCCTGAACTTCCTCACGCGAAGTCGGTGCTATCTGCGTATAACGAATCTTACCGTGATGCTGTGGAAACTGTTCCAACAGCGCCTCATAGGCCTGAAAACGTTCCGGCAGGCCTTTGGAGTAATCCAGCCGCTCAACAGAAAAGATATTTTTCACATTTTTAAGTTCTGCTTTTAACTGTGCCAGTTTCGGCGGTAGCGGTCCTGATGCTTGCCGTGCTATCTCCTCAGGTGCAATACCAATAGGATAAACTTCCGTGCGGAACGCTTTCCCCCAGGCCAGATGCTGTTTCTCACTGAGCGTAGTTACCTGAGTTTGCGCCGCCAGACAGTCAAGAAAGGCCTGGCGATCGTTGTCGGTTTGAAAGCCCAATAAATCAAAGTCACACAGTTGCTCAAGTAGCGCCTGATGTGGCGGCAACGCATTGAAAATTTCGGGTGTTGGAAAAGGAATATGCAGAAAAAAACCGATGCGATTATTCACACCACGTTTGCGTAGCTCGCAGGCAAAAGGTAACAAGTGATAATCGTGAACCCAGATAATATCGTCATCACTAAGCAGTGGCAGCAGCTTATCAACCAGTAAGGCATTAACCCGCTGGTAGCCTTCCCAGGCACTACGCTGAAACTGTACCAGGTCCAGTCGATAATGGAACGCAGGCCACAACACGGCATTCGAAAACTGGCAGTAATACTCTTCGTAATCCTGTTCGCTCAGATTAAACGATGCCCAGGTGATGTTGCCACGGGTAACTTTTTTTAATGGCTGCTCCCCATTGCCTGTATCACCGCTCCAGCCGAACCACAGGCCGCCAGCAGCCTTCAGTGCGCCCAGTACACCTACAGCAAGACCGCCAGCGCTGCCTTTGTCATCCGGTGAGGCAATGCGGTTAGATACTACGACTAAACGACTCATAGCCACCTCTCCTGTCATTCGTTGCGTCTTGTTCCTGCTGCGGACAGTTGATGTGTTCCAGCCAATGCCAGACGTCTCTGACGGCAGCCAGACGCCATGTAGCCTGAGTCTCCCCGCTTCCCACTTTTACCGAGATACCGCTGGCGCGATTGACCACAGCAAAACCTGTTTCATCGGTCAGATCATCCCCCACAAAAACAGGTGTCCGTCCGACAAACGGTGCTTCCTGCAGAAATGCCGCAATTGCGTCTCCTTTATTGGTGTCCTGAGATTTGATTTCCACAACACACTTTCCGGGCTGTAATGCCAGTTGTGGCCAGATATGGGTAATACGTTCAGCCAACGCCAGCAGAGCGGCCTCATGTTCAGGCGCCTGCCGGTAGTGCAGAGCGAAAGCCATGCCTTTTGTTTCAAGCGTGGTCCCAGGTAACGTCGCCAGCGCCGCATGCAATAACGCCCCCGCTTCGCGCTCAACCGCCGCAGGCAAATGCACAATATGGGTTTGACCATTGATGTCACGGCGTTCTGCCCCATGCACCCCGGCGAGCGGGAAACGATAAGGGTTGGTGAGTGCGTCAAGCTCTGCCATTGAGCGCCCTGAAATCAATGCCAGAGCACCCGCATTTTGCGTGGCCAGGCGATGTAATAACTGCAGAATTGTCTGTGGAACTACAACCTGATCAGGATGCGGTTTGATTTCAGCCAGTGTTCCATCGAGATCGAAAAAATAAGCACAATTTGTGGGATGCTCAGGGGGTAAGGTTAGCGATGCTGTCACCCGATTCTCCTCCTCGTCATGGTCTGTACGCCGCGCGGATCGCGCCGTATATAGGATGTATGACGGGTATAAGTATAGACAGTGTGACCGTGCTCGCCATTTAGAAAAACAATCGCCAGCCGGGTAGCGGCTGGCGATATGCAGAAGCTAGACTAAAAAGTTGGGATTTGAATCATCAAACAGTACGCTTAGCTTTTTGTTTGTAGCGGTCGAAGATCACTGCCGCCAGCAGGATCAAACCTCGCACCACATACTGTGCGAATGGCGAGATATTCAGCAGGTTCATCGCATTCTCGACCGTCCCCAAAATTAACACCCCTGCGACGACATATGAGATTTTTCCGATGCCGCCTTTGAGCGAAACGCCGCCTAACACACAGGCAGAAATCACGATCAGCTCATAACCAATAGAGGTCATCGGTTGGCCGCTGGTCATACGTGATGCCAGGATAATCCCCGCAACGGCGGATACCAGACCGGAAAGAATGAAGATAATAATCTTCGTGCGAACGACCGGCACCCCAGCCAGACGTGCAGCTTCCTCATTGCCCCCAATCGCCAACGTATTGCGACCAAACGTGGTTTTATTCAACAGCAGGCCAAAAACAATAAAGCAGCCCACGGTTAACCAGATCGGTGCAGGCAGCCCTAACCAGTTGGCATAGCCAAGCGTAAAGAATCGTTCGTCTTCGATACCCACCGCTTTACCGTCGGAGATAATGTAGGCCAGACCGCGAACAATTTGCATGGTAGCGAGCGTCGTGATCAGCGCGTTAATTTTTAAACGCGCGATCACGAAACCATTCACCAGACCGCACAGAACACCGAGCAACAACCCAGCCGCCACGCCAATCCACAGGCTTTCGGTCATATTAATGACCACTGCAGTCGTCACCCCTGCGCAAGCAATAACGGACGCTACCGAGAGATCAAAATCGCCGGATGCCAGGCAAAATAACATCCCGCACGCCACCATACCCGACATAGATACCGCCAGACCCAGCCCCTTCATATTGATGAAAGTCGCAAAGTTCGGCACAAAAATAGCGCAAACCAGGAACAACACGGCAAATACCACCAGCATCCCGTATTGATCCCAAATTCGGCCAAAATTTAACGCCGACTTCGCAGCGCCTGAACCCGATGTAGAAACGGAAGACATCATATTCTCCTTATTCAGGCGACTGCCTGGCTGACTTTAGGCATAGCAAGGCTCAGCGCCTGGCGTTCATCCGCCTGTTCATGAAGTAATTCACCTGCGATCTCACCTTCTCTCATCACCACAATGCGGTCGGCGACGCCAAGAACTTCCGGCAGGTCACTGGAGGCAAACAGCACGGCAACACCGCGCGCAGCCAGGGCATAAATCACGTTATAAATTTCATGCTTCGCGCCAACATCAATGCCGCGGGTAGGCTCGTCCAACAAAATTACTTTCATCTCTTCCGATAACCAGCGCCCCAGTATGGCCTTTTGCTGATTACCGCCAGAGAGGTTCATGATCAGTTGCTCTGCACCCGGCGTTTTGATGTTGAGTGAGCGGATATGATGGTCAGCATTGGTCTCTTCCCAGCCGTTGTTGATCAGACATCCCCCCGTGACATGTTTACGGCGCGCACTAATATTGATGTTGTTGCGTACCGAATGGACCGGGATAATCCCTTCGGCCTTGCGATCCTCCGGACACAGCATCATGCCTGCTTCAATGGCGTGACTGGGTTTGCGGATTTCTATCGCTTGTTCGTCAATAAACACCTGACCTTGTGTGATGCGCGTGCCGCCGAACAGACCTTTCATTAATTCGCTACGTCCGGCACCCACCAGGCCGAACAGTCCGACGATTTCGCCGCTACGTACCGATAAGCTGATCGGGGTGCGCACGCCTGGGGCTTTTACCTCATGCAAACGCAGACGCTCCGCACCGTAAGGTCTGGCCTTCCAGCCGTAGATGTCCCCAAGATCACGCCCCACCATCGCCTGGACCAGTGCGTCGTGATCAACCTGCTGCATGTCCGTAAACGTTTTGACGTACTGGCCATCCTTAAACACGGTTATGGCATCGCTCAGCGCGAAAATCTCCTCCATACGGTGCGAAACGTACAGAATGATGCGGCCCTCGTTGCGTAGCTCACGAATCACGCGAAACAGATTTTCAATCTCCCTGGCGGAAAGAGAGCTGGTGGGTTCATCAAAAGCGATAATTTTGGCGTTACGCGCCAGCGCCTTAGCAATCTCCACCATTTGCCACTGACCGATGGAGAGATATTTCAATGGAGTATCAGGATCGATATCCATCCCCAGATGTTTTAACTGCAGGCCCGCTTCGTAGTTCAACAGCGAGCGGTTCACAATCCCACCCTTATGCGGAAGCTGCCCTAAGTAAATGTTCTCGGCGACGGTCATTTCCGGCACCAGATGCAGTTCCTGGTAAATAATGGCGACACCGGCGTTCAGCGCAGTGGTTGTGTCCGCAAACGAAACCTCCTGTCCGTGGATCGCTATAGATCCCGTGGTTGGCGCGTAGTTTCCGCTGAGAATTTTTAATAATGTTGATTTCCCGGCGCCATTTTCACCCATCAGTGCATGCACCTGCCCGGCATAACAGTCGAAACTGATATCCGTTAGCGCTTTTACGCCAGGGAAGGTTTTGCCAATGCCGCGAAATGAGAGATACGGGGTAGACTGTTGCATAACGTCTCCGTGGATCTAAACGGTTGCCGGATGGCGGCGTAGCCTTATCCAGCCTACAAAGGGCGTTTTTGTAGGCCGGATAAGATCGTTTTACGGCAGTTGCGTTATTTGCCGCCTAAGCCTTTTTTCGCCAGTTCTTCTTTGAAGTTGTCGCGAGTAATCAGCACCACATCGGTAACTTCAGTAAACACCGGCGGTTCTGCGCCTTTGGTGACCCAGTTGTAGAGCATTTCGCTGGATTTATAACCGTGAACGTCCGGGCTAGGCAGCAGTGAACCGTAGAATCCGGTGGCTTCCGCTTTGGAGAGTTCGCTAATGGCATCAACACCGTTAATACCGATACCAATAACGTTTGCTGCTTTAAACCCCTGCCCTTCGGTAGCACGCACGCCACCCAGCACAGTGTTGTCGTTCATCCCGACAATCAGCCAGTGTTTAACTTCAGGATGTTGAACCAGCATGGAGTTTGCGGCGTCGAATGCGCCAGGGATATCATTTGATTTGGTTGGGACCTGGTAGATCTGTTTTTCCGGGAAGCCTGCAGCTTTAAGCGCTTCCATCGAACCCGATGTACGACGGCGCGCGGTATCCAGTTCGTTGGCGGTAATCGCCATTACAGCGGAAGATTTCACATCCCAGCCACGTTTCTGCATCTCTTTGTACAGTTCCTGGCCCTGGCGTTCACCAATTTTGGTTGCTGCCATCATCACCAATGGCACGGTATCCATAGGCTTACCTTTCGCATTGGCGAACTGATCGTCAACCGCGATGACTTTCATGTCATAGCCACGCGCTTTTGCCATAATAGCAGGCCCGAGTTTCGGGTCCGGCGTACAAATTACAAATCCTTTTGCACCACTTGCCGCCAGGCTGTCGATAGCATTCAGGGTTTTCTCTCCGTCTGGAACGGCGATTTTAATAACTTCAAACCCAAGGTCTTTACCGGCTTTATCTGCAAACTTCCACTCCGTCTGGAACCAGGGTTCTTCCGGTTGTTTGACCAGAAAACCGAGCTTCATGGATTCAGCGATAGCGGATTGTGACATAATGGCGGCCAGACCGATGGCCGCCAGCGCTTTAGTGAATTTGTGCATGGTTAACTCCAGCTTTAACGTTCTTTTATGTAGGGTAAAATCAAACGATTTTTTGTAATCCGGACGTAAAACAAAGCATTACCTTTTACTGATAAGATCAATGCCAGTGCTGAGAGTAGTTTTAGCGGGAAATTTATTCTCCATAAGAGAGCGGCATCACACCCTAGAATTACAGTAGTTGCGTACATAAATTCAGCGGGAAATGACATAAAAAAACACAATTTTCAGAATAGGAAAAATAAGAAATAGCAGATTAATCCATAACCTCAGCCAGTGAATCCTTGTTCCCGAATATCGAAACATCCGGGAGTCCAATGATTACCAAGGGTAATAAATATGGTCAGCGTGATCGCGAACAGGAATATCGTCTTCTAACAGACGTGCAGAAAGCGTAAACGCAAAATCAAAAATATGGCCCAGTCCTTTGCCACTGATAAGATTTCCATCTTCAACAACAGGCGCGTCGACATACTCGCCGTCGGTGATGGTTTGCCACAGCTCACCTGAACACACGTAGCGCCGGCCTTTCAGTAACCCATTACCCGCCAGCACCCGCGCGGCTGCCGAACAAACCGGGCAAATCAGTTTTCCTGCATCGTCATGGCGAGAGATAAACTGGACAACTGCAGCACTGGCGGCAAGATTTACGCTACCCTGTGGTCCCCCTGGCAACACGATCGCATCGTAGAAAGCATCCCGACGGGCCTCCAGCGTACTGTCGGTCACCATTGGCACGTCATGATAGCTCACCACCGCACGGGACTCTGCGCAGGCCAGCGTCTCAACCTCAATTTGCAGGCGACGTAGAATATCAATAGTCACAATGGCTTCAGCCTCTTCAAAACCGGGGGCCAGCAACACCGCCACTTTTTTCATATACAACTCCTCGATTAATCCACCGATATCCAACAACAAATGCCGAATAATTCATTCCGTTAAATTTATTAAAACTGATCTGGCGCAAGAAATTAGGTTGAAGATAATTTTCAGGCACATCACTTCACCGGATAATTCCCATAAAAACCAACAGTGATAATCACCAGACGTCATAGAATACTGCGGCATGAAATTTAATTTTGAGACTTGAAACAGCATTTCATTATCTTTATTTTACATAAATACATTATAAATCATCTAATTACATTCACACACATTATATA
>NZ_JANEWJ010000058.1:0-7436 GCF_028069755.1 Citrobacter sp. Igbk 16
GTAAAATATTCAATGATGTAATTTTCTTGGTTGCAGGTGAATGCCAAACAAATATCAACAGGTACCTCAAATCTGTGAATATCCCTGGCTCTAATATAATATATATTGGTGAAATTGATAACTATGAACGTGAGAAGATCTATGCAATAAGCGATGTTGTTGTTTTTCCTTCGAGATATGAGTCTTTTGGTCTTGTGCCATTAGAAGCTTTTGTTCATGGAAAGCCAATTATTGCGAGCAATGCTGGCGCTATTCCTGAAGTCGTAATTAACAATGAATGTGGACTTATTTTTGAAGATGGTAATGCGGAGGATTTAGCAGCAAAAATAAAGAGCATTATGGCTGACGATGTATTACGTGAGCATCTGGGTAAAGGTGCTTATAAACGAGTTAGAGAATTATCTTCATATAATTCTGCAAATAAAACAATTCATCTTTATAATGACTTAATTCGAGATATGGTATGAAAATCGCAATTATTACTGGAATCACCGGACAAGATGGGGCTTACTTAGCCGAGTTACTACTTCAAAAAAATTATAAGGTATACGGAACGTATCGCCGTACAAGTTCCGTCAACTTCTGGCGTATCGAGGAATTAGGCATTAAAGATAACGCTAACCTTCACTTAGTTGAATACGATCTCACTGACTTGTCTGCAAGTATCCGTTTGATGCAATCGACAGGTGCTACAGAAGTTTATAACCTTGCCGCACAAAGTTTTGTAGGCGTATCATTCGATCAGCCTGTGACCACTGCTGAAATTACAGGGATTGGTCCGGTCAACTTGCTCGAAGCTATTCGTATTGTAAACCCTGCAATTCGCTATTATCAGGCTTCAACGTCCGAAATGTTTGGTCTGGTGCAGGCGGTGCCGCAGAAAGAAGATACCCCGTTCTATCCGCGTAGTCCGTACGGTGTTGCAAAACTGTATGCTCACTGGATGACCGTGAACTACCGTGAAAGCTATAATATTTTTGCATCAAGCGGGATTCTGTTTAACCACGAATCACCATTACGTGGCCAGGAATTTGTAACGCGTAAAATCACTGATTCTGTTGCTAAAATCAAACTTGGCAAACTTGATGTCCTTGAACTTGGTAATATGGACGCCAAGCGTGATTGGGGCTATGCAAAAGAATATGTCGAAGGTATGTGGCGTATTCTGCAGGCAGAAAAACCCGATACCTTTGTGCTCGCAACTAATCGTACAGAGACCGTGCGTGACTTTGTCAGCATGGCTTTCAAAGCTGCAGGATTTACACTGCGCTTTGAGGGTAAAGACGAGCAAGAAGTAGGTATTGATACCGCAACTGGAAAAACGTTGGTCCGTGTAAATCCGAAATTCTTCCGTCCTGCTGAAGTGGATTTGCTGATTGGTAACCCCGCTCGTGCAAAAGAAATTCTGGGTTGGGAGCCAAAAACGTCGTTAGAGCAGTTATGCCAAATGATGGTTGAAGCCGATTTACGTCGTAACCAGCAAGGGTTTTCTTTCTGATGTTCGGCGCCGGCAAACATGCCCTGGTAACAGGGATTAATGGATTTACCGGCCGCTATGTGGCAGCGGAATTATCCGCTGCCGGATATCGGGTATTTGGTATTGGCGCAATGCCTTTTGATGGACCTGATTATTACCAGGTTGATCTAATGGATACTGCGAGATTGCAGGAGGTTATTCAGTTCATACAACCAAACGTTGTTATACATTTGGCCGCTATTGCTTACGTCGGGCATGGTGATGCAGATGCTTTCTACAACGTCAATTTACTTGGAACGCGCAATTTATTGCAAGCTTTGGGTGCTTGCAGCACCATCCTAGATGGTGTGCTTCTCGCCAGTAGTGCTAACATTTATGGAAATGGTACAGCCGGGCAACTGAATGAATCCGCGGCAGCAAATCCGGCGAACGATTATGCCGTTAGCAAGTTGGCCATGGAGTATATGTCTCGATTGTGGATGGATAAACTCCCAGTATTCATTACGAGGCCATTTAACTATACAGGTGTTGGTCAGGCGGAAAACTTCCTTCTGCCAAAGATAGTTAAACACTTTAAATCAAAATCATCGACGATCGAGTTAGGTAACATTGATGTTTGGCGCGATTTTACGGATGTTCGTGCACTAAGCCATGCTTATGTCAAATTATTACAGGCAAAACCAGTTGGCGAGGTTATTAACATCTGCTCTGGCCGCACATATTCACTGAGAAAAGTTATTGAGCTTTGTGAAAAAATAACCGGACATCATCTGACCATCCAGATTAATCCAGAATTTGTCCGAGCAAATGAAGTTAAAACACTCAGTGGGGATCCGTCAAAACTGCAATCATTTATTCCAGATTGGGATGTTCCACCACTCGAAGATACTCTACGCTGGATGTTGGAAAGCGAGTAATGAAAGTTATATTTGGAACCGATGCAATAAAATACCCATTAACAGGTATTGGGCGTTATGCATTTGAGCTGGCTAAATATTTATCTGATGCTCCAGAAATATCCGAATTGCTATTTTTAAATGGGCATTTACTCACTCAGCAAATACCTGTGCCTAAAGAAAATAGCTCTTCAACAGAAGGGCTTAAGAACCTTGTAAAAAGAAATCGACTGGCTTCGGAAGTATATAGACTCACAGCACCATGGTTAAAAACAAACGTTTTAAAAAATCATAAAGATGCGATTTATCACGGGCCCAATTTTTATCTACCTCCAAAGGTGGATCGTTGCGTTGTAACCTTCCATGATCTCTCGGTTTTTACGTTACCGCAATGCCATCCTCCTGAAAGAGTTCGGTATATGCGGAAAGAACTGATGCACACTGTAAAGCGTGCATCAGTATTTATCGCAGACTCTGACTTCACCAGATTGGAGTTGATTAATTATTTTAATCTTCCTGAAAATAAAGTGTTTACTGCAAAATTAGCATACGGGAGTGAATTTAGGCCGCGCCCTGAGGAAGATATAATCTCCGTTCTAAGAAAATACAAACTTGCCTTTAAAAAATATTCCTTATTTACTGGTTCAATTGAACCCAGAAAGAATATTTCGACGTTGTTGGATGCTTATGCCCGTCTGCCACTGTCACTGAGAAAGCAAACCCCACTCGTAATTAGCGGGTTCAAAGGGTGGAATAGTGATACTTTGCATCGTCGATTTGAGCAAGGTGAACGAGAAGGCTGGTTACGTTATTTAGGATTTACGCCTTCAAGCGATTTGCCAGTACTGTATGCCGGCGCGGTTAGCTTTTTATTTCCATCAATTTATGAAGGATTTGGGCTACCTGTATTAGAGGCGATGGCTTCTGGTACTCCTGTTGTTTGTTCAAATAGCTCTTCACTTCCTGAAGTTGCGGGTAGCAGTGCGTTAATGTGTGATGCCATGGATGTTGAGACGCTAACGTCTTTAATTATGAAGAGTCTTACGGATACGGAATGGCAGGGTAGTGCCACTAACAGTGGGCTATCACATGTTAGCCAATTTTCATGGAAACGATGCGCAACTGAAACGGTTGCTGCATATAAACAGGTGAAGTAAGACTAATGTTGAAAGTATTGCACTTTTATAAAACATACTATCCAGATACTTTTGGTGGCATAGAGCAAGTTATCTACCAGCTAAGTGAGTCTGGGGCTGAATATGATGTTGAATCAACAGTACTTTCTTTAAGCAAACGTGGGGATATTAATAATCAAAAAATTGGTGTACAGCGTGTTTTTTATGCAAAAACCAATTTTGAGGTAGCCTCAACACCATTCTCTCTATCTTGCATTAAGAAATTTAAAGAATTAGCAAATCAAGCAGATATTATTCATTACCATTATCCATTTCCTTTTATGGATATGCTTCATTTTTTGTGTCGAATAAAAAAACCAACAGTTGTTAGCTATCATTCTGATATTGTAAAGCAAAAGTTTATTTTTCGTCTGTATTCGCCCTTGATGAATCATTTTCTTAGTTCAGTTGATTGCATTGTTGCTGCTTCGCCAAATTATGCACAGAGTAGTCGTGTATTACAGAAATTTGAAAAAAAAGTTAAGATCGTTCCTTATGGACTGGATGAAAAATCGTATCCGCAGACCAAAATAGAAAGAGTAAATTACTGGAAAGAACGTGTGGGAGACAAATTTTTCCTTTTTATTGGCACGTTACGATATTACAAAGGGTTAGATATCTTATTGGATGCGGTTCATGCGACGTCTCTGCCTGTTGTAATTATAGGTAATGGAGGAGAAGAAACAGCTCTGAAGTTGAAGTCAGAAAAATTGGGGTTATCGAACGTTCATTTTGTTGGTGCTCTATCTGATGAGGATAAAGCAGCATTGTTGGAACTTTGTTATTCAGTAGTTTTTCCATCAAATCTTCGTTCAGAGGCTTTTGGCATAACTTTGCTTGAGGGGGCTATGTACAGGAAATCATTAATTTCATGTGAGATTGGCACTGGAACATCATATATTAACATTAATAATATAACAGGTTTGGTTGTTGAACCAGGCAATGTAACTTCATTGAGAGATGCCATGCTCTATCTCTGGAATAACCCCCGGTTAGCACTTTTATATGGTGAAAATGCTAGGGCTAGATTCGAAGCGAAATTCATGGCAGATAAAATGGTCGAGGAGTACTCTAATATTTATAGATGTATTTTTAGGAAGAACTCTCTGTAATATTTCTAAAGTCATAAAATTGGATTTTCATTATGTTCAAGAATAATACACGTAAAGTTGTACGGAAGTTTGCACAGTTTCCTATATTAGGGAAAATAATTAGAGTATCTGTGGCCGTTTTTAGATCGCCATTATATAGAGCTGAAAGTATTGAACTACGGCATAGAGTTGATTCCCTTGAAGAGCAAATTCGGAATTTACAAGGCAGTATGAATTCTAACAATGTAGAACTAATAAATTTAAGACAAGAAAGTGATAATTTTTTCAAATCCATACCATTTGAGGTAAGACGTTTAAGGCGCGAGGTAAATAATTTAGAAAAAATAAAGTAAAATAATTATTACTCAGATCGTATTTGCGGCTATACACTCTTAAAGTATATAATTGTTATTGACAAGGTTTGGATTTGGAATGAAAAAAGTATCAGTTATTATCAATACCTATAATCGTGCAGATTTGTTATTAAGGACTCTTGAATCATTCAAATACATTGATTATCCATTGTTTGAAATCATTGTAATTAATGGCCCCTCTACTGATCACACCGAGGAGGTACTTGATAAGTTTAGAGAATTGATAAAGATAGGTCACTGTGCAGAAGCCAATTTATCAAAATCTCGGAATATAGGAATATCTTATTCTAGTGGCGATATCGTGGCATTTATTGATGATGATGCCATACCTGAGCCTGAGTGGTTAACACAAATTGTAGAGGCCTTTGATTCCTGCGAAGTTGGTGCTGTAGGTGGAAAAGTGTTCGATCACACTGGTTATAAGTATCAATATCAATATGCAAATGCTGATAGACTAGGGCATGGTAAATGGCAGATGGAAGAACCATCGCCTAATTATTGTTTCCCACGGGCATATGAATTTCCATATTTGCAAGGGACGAATACGGCCTTTAGACGAGATGTTCTGGTTGAAATAGGTGGATTTGATGAAGAATTCATATACTATCTTGATGAGACAGATGTATGTTTACGAATTATTGATAATGGGTATTTTATAAAGCAACTTGCGAATGCATATGTTCACCATAAATATGCTCCATCTCATATTCGTACTAAATCAGCTGCAGTATATAGATATCCAGTGCTTAAATCCAAAGTCTATTTTTCGAATAGACATGGTTATTTGTATCATACTCAAGATTTTATTGATTCTGACAATATGAGGTTTATTCAAAATCATCGCAGCGATATCGAATCTTGTATTTCTTCTGGTAAATTACCTGAAGAAGCACTAGTTTCATTTGAAGAGCATGCAATATTAGCAATGAAACAAGGAAGAGAAGAGTCAAGACAAAAACCCAAACTTATTTCATCCCATTTGTTAGAACGTAATGATTGTGCTTTTAAGAAATTTTATTCTATCCGTGCCGATGATGAAAAACGATTAACAATCGTATTATTATGCGAAGATTATCCGCCAAACCTCTTGGGCGGAATTGCTCGTTTTACGCAGGATAAGGCTACTGCACTCGCGCAGTTAGGACATAAGGTTCATGTTATTGCTCGTGGTGATGATCATTCCACAGTAGATTTCGAAAATGGCGTTTGGGTTCATCGTATAGTCGTACAACCCAATGTGAAACCATGCGAGATTGAGCATTTAAATATCCTACAGTCTCATTGGGACCAATCAAAATCTTTTCTTGACGAAATAGATAGAATATCAACTCATCGTAGCATCGACATTGTGGAAGCTCCAATATGGAACGTTGTAGGCATTGCACCATTATTATCTGGCCGCTACCGTGTAATTACTAGTTTGATGACTACTCTTAAATTATCTCTCTCATCTCGCCCTGATCTCACCGCTAGTAAAGAACTTATGGCTTCATTCGTTAATCCGTTAATTGAAATGGAGAGATATATGATCTTGAATAGTGACTCCTTACTTGCCATTAGTAAAGGAATTCTTAATGAGGTTCAGAAGGCATATTCATTAGAAATAGATGAGAATAGATTGTTTGTATCGCATCTTGGTATGCCGGATTGGCGTGAAAAAAGCGACATACGAGAGGTTTCTAATGATAATGAAATTAATATACTCTTCGTCGGTCGATTAGAGAAAAGAAAAGGTATAGATCTCCTTCTTAGTATCATTCCTGATATAGTTGCTGCTTATCCCAATGTGTCTTTTGATATCGTTGGAGACGATAGTATCCCTGCTGATAGTGATTTTACATATAGAACGAAGTTCGAAAATGAATTTGGTGCATTACTAAATGAAAAGATAAAATTTCATGGGAAGGTTGATGAAATCGCATTGAGAAAACACTATTCTAAGTGTGATGTATTTGTTGCGCCATCCAGATTTGAATCTTTTGGGCTTATTTATGTAGAAGCTATGATGTACGGAAAACCTGTTATTGGTTGTGATGTCGGAGGAATTCCGGAGGTAGTTGAGCATAATGTTAATGGGATCCTGATTTCTCCCGGTAATGCTAATGAACTTTATGAAGCATTGTCTTTATTAATTACAAATCCGTCGCTGCGAAAAAAATTGGGAAAAGAAGGGCGTATGAGATATGAGAATTTATTTTCTGATGTTCAGATGGCGAAATCATCAGTTAACATGTATAAAAAAATAGTCGCGATAAATATGCAGGATGCATGATATGGGGCATGAAGAAAAGTTTTTTGTAACTGGCCGAATTGCTGTTTTAGATCAACTGCGAGCCTTAGCAGTCATTTGTGTATTGATTTCACATTTTTCGATTGCAATCAATTCAAAATTTATAGCAATTCAAAATAATTCAATTAATATC
>NZ_JANEWJ010000059.1:0-6080 GCF_028069755.1 Citrobacter sp. Igbk 16
GTCTTAATATTTAAGTTGTTGTTTGTTAAGGATTTAATTGAAAAGGTATTTCATATTAAATCTGTGATCCAGCTCGCTATTTCAGTGCGTGATATTAACGTGCGTGAACAGAATACTATTCGCTTTTATTGCAAGATTATTCGTATGGCTGGAATTGAATGAGATAACGATGGTTTAAAAAATAGCCAAAGTAAAAGCTGGGCTGATGGATTTATGTTAAGTGTTTAGCTTGATTATGTGATCTGCGTCACATATTCTTTAAATTCGCAGCATGGCTACGTTGTATGTGTAACGGGTGGCGGGTAGAGTTGCGTCGAATTAGGAAAAATCTTAGACATTTGTAAGAAATGATGTGAGCTTGTAAGGGGCGCGGCATTCTAAGAAAGGAATGTTTAGACAACGCGTAAGCGCCATCACGTTGCTATGTATTTGACCTTTTGCTTTTTTTTACCGGGCCTTCCCGGCGACATCACGGGGTGCGGTTCTGCCGCATGAAAATAATGTTGGTTATTATGGATGCAAATAATGCATACATCCGAGTTGCTGAAACACATTTATGACATCAATTTGTCGTATTTATTGCTTGCACAGCGTTTGATCGTTCAGGACAAAGCATCTGCAATGTTCCGCTTGGGTATCAGCGAAGAGATGGCGGATACATTGGCAACATTAACACTTCCTCAAATGGTCAAATTGGCTGAAACCAATCAACTGGTATGCCATTTCCGTTTCGACGATCATCAGACTGTAACGCGTTTGACGCAAGATTCCCGCGTTGACGATCTTCAGCAAATTCATACCGGTATCATGCTTTCAACACGTCTGCTTAACGACATTGATGACGCAGCGCGTAAGAAAAGGGCTTGATGATGAGCGAAAAAAGCATTGTTCAGGAAGCGCGTGATATCCAGTTAGCGATGGAATTAATCACATTGGGCGCCCGTTTGCAAATGCTGGAAAGCGAAACGCAATTAAGCCGTGGCCGACTCATCAAGCTGTACAAAGAATTACGCGGTAGTCCTCCGCCAAAAGGGATGCTTCCGTTTTCCACCGACTGGTTTATGACGTGGGAACAAAATATTCATGCATCGATGTTTTGTAATGCATGGCAATTTCTGCTTAAAACCGGTTTGTGTAGCGGCGTGGATGCTGTGATTAAGGCGTATCGGTTATATCTTGAGCAGTGCCCGCAGCCAGAAGAAGGGCCATTGTTGGCGCTTACTCGTGCGTGGACCCTTGTCCGTTTTGTTGACAGTGGTTTGCTTGAATTGTCCGCCTGTAACTGCTGCGGCGGAAATTTTATTACCCACGCGCACCAACCCGCAGGCAGCTTCGCCTGCAGTTTATGTCAGCCGCCATCGCGAGCCGTAAAAAGACGTAAACTTTCCCAGAATGCTGCCGATATTATTCCACAACTGCTGGATGAACAGATCGAACAGGCTGTTTAACTGATACGGTGTGGATAAACACTCCAGCAGCGGTAAGCGATTACCGCTGCTTTTTTTTGTCCTGACCATGAGTTAACTGCCCGACTGCGCATCCTGTCATAGTCAATTGCGAAAGGATGATGTCGTGCTTATCTTATTAGGTTACCTGGTTGTTATTGGTACAGTTTTCGGCGGTTACATGATGACCGGCGGACACCTTGGGGCACTCTATCAACCGGCTGAGCTGGTGATCATCGGTGGCGCAGGTATCGGGGCATTCATTGTTGGCAACAACGGTAAAGCCATCAAAGGGACGATGAAAGCGATCCCGTTGCTTTTTCGGCGTTCGAAATATACCAAAGCCATGTATATGGACCTGCTGGCGTTACTCTACCGCCTGATGGCTAAGTCACGTCAGCAAGGCATGTTCTCGCTTGAACGCGATATCGAAAATCCAAAAGAGAGTGAAATTTTCGCCAGCTATCCGCGTATTCTTGCGGATGCAGTGATGCTTGATTTTATTGTCGATTACCTGCGTCTGATTATCAGCGGCAACATGAATACGTTTGAAATTGAAGCGCTGATGGACGAAGAGATTGAGACGCATGAAAGTGAGGCCGAAGTTCCGGCTAACAGTCTTGCGATGGTCGGTGACTCATTGCCAGCGTTCGGGATCGTGGCTGCGGTGATGGGGGTTGTGCATGCGCTGGCTTCAGCCGATCGTCCGGCGGCTGAACTGGGTGCTCTGATTGCACATGCCATGGTAGGGACATTCCTCGGTATTTTACTGGCCTATGGATTTATTTCCCCACTCGCCAGCGTCCTGCGACAGAAAAGCGCTGAAACAACCAAGATGATGCAGTGTGTGAAGATCACTCTGCTCTCCAATCTGAATGGCTACGCGCCACCGATTGCGGTTGAGTTTGGTCGTAAGACGTTGTATTCCAGCGAGCGTCCTTCGTTTATCGAACTGGAAGAGCATGTTCGTGCAGTGAGAAATCCAGCAGCGCAGCAGACGACCGAGGACGCATGAAAAATCAGGCCCATCCCATTATCGTCGTAAAGCGACGTAAACATAAAAATCACGGTGGTGGGGCGCATGGTTCGTGGAAAATTGCCTACGCCGATTTTATGACCGCGATGATGGCCTTCTTTCTGGTGATGTGGCTTATTTCCATCTCCAGCCCTAAAGAACTGATTCAAATTGCCGAATATTTCCGTACACCGCTGGCTACTGCGGTGACGGGGGGAAATCGGATCTCGAACAGCCAAAGCCCAATTCCCGGTGGGGGTGATGATTACACCCAGCAGCAGGGGGAAGTAAACAAGCAGCCCAACATTGATGACCTGAGAAAGCGTATGGAGCAAAGCCGCCTGAGCAAGCTACGTGGCGATCTCGATCAGCTGATTGAATCCGACCCTAAGCTACGCGCACTGCGCCCACATCTGAAAATTGATTTAGTCCAGGAAGGGCTGCGGATACAGATTATCGACAGTCAGAACCGCCCGATGTTTAAAACCGGAAGCGCAGAGGTTGAACCTTACATGCGTGATATTTTGCGGGCGATTGCGCCCGTACTGAACGGGATCCCAAACCGTATCAGTCTTTCTGGTCATACAGATGATTATCCCTATGCCAACGGTGAGAAGGGATATAGCAACTGGGAACTGTCAGCCGATCGCGCCAATGCATCGCGTCGCGAGTTGGTCAGCGGTGGACTGGATGATGGAAAAGTATTACGGGTGGTAGGTATGGCCGCCACGATGCGTCTGAGCGATCGCGGTCCCGAGGACGCCATCAACCGCCGTATAAGCCTGCTGGTTCTGAATAAGCAGGCCGAAGAGGCCATTTTGCATGAAAACGCTGAAAGCCAGAATGAGCCGGTAAGTGTCTTACAACAGCCCGCGGCGGTGCCGCCGGCAAGCGTTCCCACATCGCCACCAGCCAATCCGAGGTGATAGCGTGAGCATGGATATTAGCGATTTTTATCAGACATTTTTTGATGAAGCTGACGAACTGTTGGCTGACATGGAGCAACACCTGCTGGATCTGGTGCCTGAAGCCCCGGACTCCGAACAGCTGAATGCCATTTTTCGTGCAGCGCACTCGATTAAAGGCGGGGCGGGCACTTTCGGCTTTACCATTTTGCAGGAAACGACCCATCTGATGGAAAACCTGCTGGATGAAGCGCGGCGTGGCGAGATGCAGCTCAATGCCGACATTATCAACCTGTTTTTGGAAACGAAAGATATTATGCAGGAACAGCTCGACGCCTATAAAAACTCAGAGGAGCCGGATGCCGCCAGCTTTGAGTACATTTGTAATGCGTTACGACAGTTAGCGCTCGAAGCAAAAGGTGAAACCGCGCCCGCGGTGGTCAATAGCGCCAAATTGAGCGTTGTTGATAGCACGGCGATACAAGACGAGGTGGTTGCACAAGCCGCCCCTGCCGCTGAAGAGGTCAAAAAGCGGATCATTCTCTCGCGCCTTAAAGCCAGTGAAGTCGATTTACTGGAAGAGGAACTGGGGAATCTGGCGACCTTGAGCGATGTGGTCAAAGGTGCTGACACGCTGTCGGCTACGATCGACGGTAACCTCGCCGAAGATGACATTATTGCTGTGCTCTGCTTCGTCATTGAAGCGGATCAGATCGAGTTCGAAACCATCACTGCTGCGCCGACTACTGCAGAAACGCCAGCTGTTGCTGATGTCGTCGAACCACAGCCACTGCCGGTTGCTGCACCAGCACCTGCGCCGGTGGTCAAAGCGACCGCCAACGAAGCTCCGCATGGACGAGTAGAGCGTGAGAAACCTGCGCGGGCCAGTGAATCGACCAGTATCCGCGTGGCGGTTGAGAAGGTCGATCAACTGATTAACCTGGTGGGTGAACTGGTCATCACACAGTCAATGCTGGCTCAGCGTTCGAACGAACTGGATCCGGTAAATCATGGCGATCTCATCACCAGCATGGGGCAGTTACAACGTAACGCCCGCGATCTGCAGGAATCGGTGATGTCGATTCGTATGATGCCGATGGAATATGTTTTTAGCCGCTTCCCGCGCCTGGTGCGCGATCTGGCGGGTAAATTGGGTAAACAGGTTGAACTGACCCAGGTCGGTAGCTCCACCGAACTGGATAAGAGTCTGATCGAACGTATTATCGATCCGTTGACGCACCTGGTGCGTAATAGCCTCGATCACGGTATTGAATTGCCGGAAAAACGCATCGAATCCGGGAAAAGTCCGATTGGTAATCTGACACTCTCTGCCGAACACCAGGGCGGGAATATTTGTATCGAAGTGACCGATGATGGCGCGGGTCTGAACCGCGAACGTATCCTGGCGAAAGCGATTTCCCAGGGGATGCCAATCCACGAAAACATGAGCGATGACGAAGTTGGCATGCTGATCTTCGCCCCGGGATTCTCAACCGCCGAGCAGGTAACGGATGTTTCCGGGCGTGGTGTCGGTATGGACGTGGTGAAGCGAAATATCCAGGAGATGGGCGGGCACGTTGAGATCCAGTCGAAACAGGGCCAGGGCACAACCATCCGTATTTTGTTGCCGCTGACGCTGGCTATCCTTGATGGTATGTCTGTTCGTGTAGCCGATGAAGTGTTTATCCTGCCGCTGAATGCGGTAATGGAGTCTCTGCAACCTCGGGAAGAAGATCTCCATCCGCTGGCCGGGGGAGAGCGTGTTCTGGAAGTGCGTGGTGAGTATTTACCGCTGGTTGAGTTGTGGAAAGTCTTTGAGGTCGAAGGTGCAAAAACTGAAGCAACTCAGGGTATTGTAGTGATTTTACAAAGTGCAGGGCGTCGCTACGCGTTGCTGGTCGATCAGTTAATTGGTCAACATCAGGTAGTGGTAAAAAACCTGGAAAGCAACTACCGCAAAGTGCCAGGCATTTCCGCAGCAACGATCCTCGGCGACGGTAGCGTCGCGCTGATTGTCGATGTCTCTGCATTGCAGGGGTTAAACCGCGAACAACGTGTGGCAATCACAGCCGCCTGATTGAGTAAGAAAGGGAAGAATATGACCGGTATGAGTAATGTAACTAAACTGGCCGGCGAACCGTCAGGTCAGGAATTCCTCGTGTTTACGTTAGGGGATGAAGAGTACGGTATCGATATCCTGAAAGTGCAGGAAATCCGCGGCTACGATCAGGTTACGCGTATTGCCAATACGCCAGCCTTTATTAAAGGTGTGACAAACCTGCGCGGCGTGATTGTGCCGATCGTTGATCTGCGTGTGAAGTTCAGCCAGAGCGATGTGGATTACAACGAAAACACCGTCGTGATTGTCCTGAATCTGGGTCAGCGTGTGGTGGGAATCGTTGTTGATGGTGTATCCGACGTGCTGTCGCTGACGACGGATCAAATCCGTCCTGCGCCTGAATTTGCTGTTACCTTGTCTACGGAATATCTGACCGGGCTGGGGGCGTTGGGTGACCGGATGCTGATTCTGGTGAATATTGAGAAACTGCTGAACAGCGAAGAAATGGCACTATTGGATATCGCGGCTTCGCATATGGCATAAAAGTAGTCAATATTATCATTCTTTGTAATATTTAGCTGGCAGTTATTAAACGCCCTCCGCAATATGGAGGGCGTTTTGCTTTTAATTTTTGGTGTGGGGAAATTAAGTAATAA